>CAYLWB010000001.1:0-103654 GCA_964387375.1 uncultured Candidatus Peribacteria bacterium
TCACCCTCGGTGAAACCGTGATGATGTTCTACAACGGGTACAATATTTGGTACAGAGGCTAGGCTTTCTACTGAACAGTGTATTGAAGTACTTAAATAAGTACGTTATACTGTACTTGTTTGTTAATTTAAAAGCATGAATGCAGTCAATTACTCAGAGCTGAGGCGCAATCTTAAAACCTACATGGATCAGGTTAATGACGATCACACGCCTTTGATCATTACCGGTAAAAAGAAGGTCGTGATGATCTCTCTCAATGACTACAATAGTTTGATGGAAACTCAGTACCTTCTATCTTCTAAAAAGAATACGGAAAGGTTGATGAGTTCTTTAGAGAAGGCGAGATCAGGGAAAACTTTTAGTAAACCATTGCTTGAAGAATGAAACTGCTTTTTACAGAGGAGTCGTGGGAGGACTATCTGTATTGGCAAATGACAGACAAAAAGCTCCTCAAGCGAATCAATTTATTGATTGAAGAAGTTAAGAGGGCGCCTTTTACAGGCATAGGGAAACCCGAACCTTTGAAGTATCAACTGAAAGGGTTGTGGTCTCGTCGGATTGATCAAGAGCACCGACTTGTTTACGAAGTGGTGGGTGAAGAACTGAGGATTCTATCGTGTAGGTTCCACTATTGATTGAGGCTGCATTTAGCGGGGGAGTCTTTACTTTTCATCCTAGTTTGCCTGAGCCCAAAAACCTCGAGCAGCAGAAAGTGTTCTGAATCGTAAAGATCCCGGATGTTGTTGGTTTGGATCTTTCTTCCCTCGGCGTCTGTTCTTCCAGTCACCTCCAGTTTTGCTCGGTCTATTGCTTTCTCGTACGCTTTCCAAGCTTGTCTATGCACCAATCCAATGTTTGTATGAACACCATCAGCTCTTTCACCTTTCGCGGCCCATTTCCCTCCAGTAGTTTCAATAGATAAACCAGAAATGACACATTTTCTTTCAGGAGAATCAGGAAAATTTGACATAATGCAAATTAATTATAGAAAGCGATTTTAGTGTCCGATGCTTTAAATTGCAAGTCATTCAGCGGGAAATCTACTGATTGTGAGGCCCAATGTGAAACTCCACATTGCTTAGTTGCTCATCAAAATAAACGATTGGGCGGAAAAAATAGTAGCTGACTTTGCCAGGGAAAATCACATATGTCAGATGGTCATCCTCCCAAACTTCAATGTGCTGACTCCTAAAAAGGGCATAGCTGAAAAGGTAGATGGATAAGACGAGAAGGCAAAAGGCGAGGCATTTTTTAAGGTTGGGGCTGAATTTTTGCATCCTATGTTTCATTGAGGATTTTTACCGATCTCAAAATCCCCACCCATTTCCCGATCGATGAAGAGGGTTTTTGTGCCTTGTGCCTGCCAAAATCCATCCAAAAATGTGACGGTTTTCGCTTTGTCGAAGGCCTTGCAGCTGTAGATGTCGAGCTGAACGTACTGCTCAACGGTCCAGTAGTGAAAGGAAATGTGCGAGGTGATGATTCCCAGCAGGCCCGTCCAAGCCTTTTGATGACTGAATTTGAGCTGGGCAGGAATGAGCTCCTGCATGTCAATTTCCTCGAGCAAGTCGTACAGAAACTGCTTCAGCTTCGCTTCGGCATGCGCACCCAAGTCCGTTCTGCCGACGGTGGCTTGATAAATGAGGTGGTGGTGGACGATGGGCATGGTTTAATGGGTTTGAAGCAACTGAATTCCACGGTCAACGATATCAACGTGATGCTCAAAAGTGAACCTCTCTTTCGCTTCTTGCTCTGTAAACCACTGTGCCGCTTTCAAATCATTGCTTGGTTTGAGACCGATGTCGTTGTTGAGTCGGGCAAGGAACAGGGAAATGACTCCCGTTTTTCCGTATCGAGAAGAACCCTTTTTATCGTAAAGAAAACGAGCTTGGATCTTGGTTGCCTGAAGTTCGCAATCCTGTTCGTGCAGTCCCAGCTCTTCCTTCAACTCGCGTTTCATGGCCGCAGTGAGGGAAGGGTCTTCTGGTTCTTTTGCCCCACCAGGTAGCGACCAAATGCCCTCCAGCTCTTCTACAAGAAGGATCTCCAAACCCTTTTTATCTTTCCTCCAAAACAGGGCGTTTACTTGTTCGATTGTATTGGGAATTGTTTGTGACATTATTGGATCTCTTTAGTAAAGAACTTCAGTATCTGATTGAAGATCTTCTCATGCCCCTGTGCATTGGGGTGCAGGCCGTCTTCAAAATCGCTTTTCTTGAGCAGGTCGAAGACGGGGATGTAGGGGAGTTCATGCTCCGCACTCAGGTCCTGAAGGATTTGGTCATACTTTTGTATGAGAGCATTTTCAAAGAAAAATTGGCCGCCCGACCAGGGAACGGGCAGGGTCTTTGCTTCATCCACACAGGTGAGCCCGACAAAAACAATGGCGCTGTGCAGGGTTTTCGCCTGCTTGATCAATTCCAATAGATTTTTCCGAAACACCGTCAGTGAAACCTTTGGATTGTCTCTCGTACCAATGTACTGTGCGTCGTTCACGCCGATGGCAAAGACAATGGTGTCCGGTCTGCGAACCCTTGCCTCGGTGAGAAAGCGATCCAGCAAAGTTTCGCTGGTGTCTCCAGGAATACCCAAGGGATAAAGGTAAAAACCATCCTCATGACCGTGCGTTTCCAAGTGGCTTTTGAGGCGCTGAGCCCAGCCACCCTTTTCAGGATCACTGGCACCCCAGGTGATGCTGTCTCCGAATATGCAGATGGTGTGGTCCATTATTTTTTGAGTTGCATGCCTTGAATCGGCTCAAAACCAAGGGATTTATAAAAGCTTTTTAGGCTATCTTTGTCTTCAATGAATAGGCCGATGGATGTTCCTTTTGGGCACTTCTTTACCAATTCTGAAACGATCTTTTTGCCGATGCCTTTGTTTTGATACTGAGGGTGAACCACCAGGTCGTAGACCATGGCATATTTTTTATCCGTCACGAGCCGACCAAAACCAATCAGTTCTTCCTTCTCCCAAGAGCTGTACACCGCAAAGCTATTTTGAAGGCAGTCTGTCCATTGTTTTTTGGTTCGAGGATTCCAACCGACGGACTTCATCAAGTTCTGGATCTGTTTGATGTCAGAGATTTGTTCGAAGGAACCTTTCATTTAGGTAGTTTGAGGTGAATCAACAGATCGAATATAGCATCATTTTTGAAATGTCTGCCACTTTGCTATCACCTGAACCCCACGCTCAACCATCTCAATATGGTGTGGGAAAGTGAACGTCTCTTTCGCTTCTTGCTCGGTAAACCACTGCGCACTTTTTATATCCTCACTTGGCTTGAGATCGGCGCTGTTGTTGAGATGGACAAGGAATAAGGATAGGACTCCCATTTTTTCGTATCGAGAGGACCCTTTTTGTCGTAGAGAAAACGCACTTGAATGTCCGTAGCTTCGAGTTCATATTCCTCTTCACTCAGTTCCAACTCTTCCGCCAATTCACGTTTCATGGCTGCGAGAAGGGAAGGATCTTCCGGTTCTTTTGCCCCACCAGGAAGCGACCAAAGCCTATCTAGCTCTTCTACCAACAGGATTTCCAAAGCGCTTTCATTTTTTCTCCTCCAAAAGAGGGCGTTCACTTGCTCGATTGTATTTTGTTTTTTATTCTTCTTCATAATAATACGAATAATCTATTCCTTTCATAAACATTTCGCGGCTGTCGATTTCATCGGTCAGAGCATTTTTGAGCAGATTTTTTATTTCTTTACTGTTGCTTGGGCTTTGCACCATGGCATTCATATAATCGTTTTTTCCGATTTTGCTCCAGTCCACGCATCTTTTCAGGCGGTTTTTTAAGAGGAGATCGAGCCAAACACGTGCACTCCGACCGTTGCCTTCCATAAACGGGTGGGCGATGTTCATTTCTACATATTTGTCGGCAATTTGCTCAAAGGTGTTTTCGGGCATTTGATCAATTTCTTGTAAGGTGCTTTCTAAATACTGCGCCATGGCAAAATGGAATCCACCCTTGGAAATGTTTTTCTTTCGAATTTGCCTCGCAAAATCATACAAGCCCCCAAATAAATAAGCGTGGATTTGTTGCAAGCCTTTAACGGTCCCGACCTCTATTTCTTGAATCAAGGAGCTTTCAAAAAGAGCGTAGGCTTTCTTTTTACTTTGACCATCAATACTGTTGTCGCTGTAGGTGAACCAATCAAGAAATTTTATGGATTTTTTACTGGGGATCATTTTTACCACTTCGGTAATATTATCTTGAGAAAAACAATCGGTAGCATATTTTTTTCCATCTGTGGACACCAGCTTCAGTTGTATACATTTTGAATACAACTCAATATTTTTTGTTTTCAAACGACTTTTTAGCGTTCCCCAATACACTCTTGGACGCGGACTATCGGTGATGGCTGCTACAATATCTACGACAGAAAACCACCATTTGCTGTTTTTTTCATCCCAAACAGCACGAACCTCCCGATCATCAAAAAACCGAATTGAAATTTTATGACTCATTCTTCAAAATGTAAACGATTTGATTCATAAATTTCCGGTTGATTGTCTTTTAAAACACCGTCCCCAACCTCCTAAAAATCTCTCTCTCCACAAACTCCTTGTCGCGGCCGTATTTGAGGCGGGAGAGCTGTTTGTAGGCTTCGGCAGCTTCGTGGTCACCCTTTTCTAGGTAGGGGTTTACGGGAGTGATGCTGAAGGGTTTGGAGGGCTGAGTGTCTACGGAGAGTTTCATTACAGCTTTGAACTTGTCGATGTTCACCAGATCTTGGTCGCTGAAGACGGGAGCCATTTCCTTGGCCATGTATTCGGCATCTTGAGCTCCAATTTTGTAACACATGATGGTCCCCACGTTCCCAAAAACGGCATCTTTTAAGTTTACAGCTTTTGAACCCTTTTTAGCACCGCCATCCTCAATTTGGGCAAGGTATTGATGGGCCATGTTCAAAGAAAGGCGGTATTTGCGGGCTTCGGAGAGAATCACTTCAATGGAGTCGGTCACGTAGTTTTGGAACTCGTCGATGTAAAAGAAAAAGTCTTTGCGGTCCTCCTTAGCTTGGCGTTGACGGGCAAGGGCAGCAGCTTGGATTTTTGCCACCACAATCATACCCAAAAGTTTGGAGTTGATGTCTCCGGTTTCTCCTTTCGAAAGGTTGATGAGCAAAATCTTACTGTTGTTCATCACGTCTTCAAAATCGAAAGCGGACTTGGTTTGCCCAATGATGTTGCGCATGAGTCCATTGGTCACGAATCCTCCAAATTTAGATGCAAAGTAGGGGATCATTTCTTGCTTTTCGCGAGCTCCGGTCTTTGCCATTTGGTGTTCCCAGAACGAACGCACCACGGGATTTTGCAGATCTTTTGTTTTTTCTTTTTCAAACTCTTCATCTGTAAAGAGCCGCACAATATCGGTGAGGGCACCTCCTTCCTTGGACTCCATCAAAGTGAGACAGCCATTGCGGAAGTAGTCCTGAATACGTGGCCCAAAGATTTCTTCGTCAAAGAGCTTGATCATGATGTTCATGGCTTCCATGGCGATCATGTCGCGTTCCTCGGGAGTTTTGGCCTCGAGCAGATTCAAACCCATGGGCCGGCTGAGGTCGGCAGGGTTGAAGAAAATAACATCATCGGCACGTTCTCTTGGGATGAAAGGTAAAATATCATCAATGAGCTGTCCATGCGGATCCATGACACAAACTCCTTTCCCATTCTTAAAGTCCTGGCGAATCATCACCTGCAGAATAGAAGATTTACCTGTTCCAGTTTGTCCAATCACATAGAAGTGACGGAAACGATCTTCATTTTTCATGTGGATTTCGCGGCTGACCCCACGATAGAGGTTGTGACCCAACAAAATTCCTTCCATGGGAATGTTCTCTGGCGCCTTGGCAATCTTGTAGTTCTGCCAGTTGATGTTTGGGGCACGGTTGTAACGAATGTCGGGCAAATGGAAAAGAGAGGCCAGTTCTTCTGGACATAAGATCATTTGCTTGAAACGCCAAGGCTTCTTCATGTCACGCATGAGGAAGTGCTGAATGAAATTTCCCAAGCGTTTGGATTTAGCGCTCAAGGAGTTGTTGTCTGTGGTGCTGTACTGAGCAAAAGAACTTTTCATGCTGGTCAGCAAAGCGTCTGCGTTCGCCTGATTTTCGGAAACAGCCACTAAGCGAATCACAGTTTCAAAACCCACTTGAGTGTTTTTTTCCTCGATTGCTTTCACCTGTTCGTCAGTCATATGGGTGGTACGCTCACCTCCAGCATCAGGTTTGTTTTGGTCAAAACTGCCTTGAAAAGCCAGTTGCAAAAGGTCGCTGGCCCACGCCAATGGATTCAGGCTCGCAGCAAATCCACGCTTCTTTTTCCCAGAAAGAATGCTCTTTGCTTCTGCACGTCCTTTTTTTTGCCACCCATTTTGAACCGGGCGGAGCATGAACTGAATCGCAGCAGCATCATGCGGCTCCAATTTAGAAACTGCATTGCTGATGTTGTTGAGAGGATCCGTGTTCATCCGTTGATAGGTACGGATGGGGTAGGAATATGATTTTGAGGTTTGTAAGAGACAGTAGGCTGTTTTAGAACTCTTTTCAAAGAGATTGTAGTCGGGCTCTTCTTCAATATAGCTGTCTGGATAATAAGAGGTGATTTGCTTTTCGATCAGACCGGATAAACGCTTAGGGGCGACGACATAAAAATCAATGAGGTTCTTTTTAACCACATATTCGCAAGAGAAAAAGTCTTGCCCGTAAATCCTACGCTGCCAGTTTGAGTTGTAGAGTGCAGAAAGAGATTCAAACAACTGCTTCATCACACCCAAACTGTCTTTGAAGTCCCGATTGCTTCCAGAGGCCTCGCTTTCTTTCTCCTTGTCTTCTTTAGATTCCTTCTTTGGGATTTTAATCTTGAGGAAGGTCATTGAAAGAGAACGCTTGCGATCTGCTCTCCGTCTCAAAAAACGAAGAAAAGCCCAGAAAGATCCTGTTAAAAGGAGAAGGGCTAAAGCGACATAAACATAAGCCATGTGGCGGGCGTTGAGTTCATCAAGAATTTAGCATGAGAACTGCTCCGCTTCCAGCTTAACTATGCTTTTGGTGCAATCGTTTTAATGTGCATTTCTGCAACGGCTGCTTCCGGCAAAGCGGAAGGCGCCCCAGTCATGAGGTCTTTTGCCTTGGAATCTTTGGGGAAGGCGATGACTTCACGAATATTGGGCTCGTCCATGAGCAGCATCACGATGCGATCCAAGCCCCATGCAATTCCTCCATGTGGAGGTGCTCCAAAGGAGAACGCCTCGATCATGTGCCCGAATCGTTTTTGAATTTCTTCTGGGGTCAGACCCAATACTTCAAAAATCTTGGACTGAACTTGAGGGGAATGAATACGAATGGACCCTCCACCGATTTCACTTCCATTCATGGCCACATCGTAAGCTTTGGCCAAAACTTTATCTGGATTACTCTCGAGAAGTTCTACATCAGCATCTTTTGGAGAAGTGAAGGGGTGGTGGCTTGCACCCAAATGACCTTCATCATTTCGTTCAAAAAGAGGGAAGTCCACTATCCAACAACAAGCGAGCTTGTTGGGATCTCGAAGACCAAAATGGTCCCCACAGGCCAAACGTACATTTCCAAGTGCAGTGCAGGCCACTTCAAAGCGATCTGCTGCAAAGAAAATAACATCTCCTGTTTGAGCTCCGGTGGCTTTGATTAGGGCTGCTACGTCTTCTTCTTTAAAGAATTTGAGGATAGGGGATTTTGTGCCTTCTTCTGGGCTGAGCATGATGTAGGCCAGACCCTTAGCCCCATAAATCTTCGCAATCTCAGTGAAGTCGTCGATGTCCTTGCGAGAGAAACTTGCTCCGCCAGGTACGCGTAGGGCTTTTACCACACCGCCATCGTGCACGGCTTGGGTGAAGACTTGGAATTCACAGTTAGAAACCAAGTCAGACACATCAACCATTTCCATTTCAAAACGCAGATCAGGTTTGTCGGAACCGTAACGGCTCATGGCTTCTTTCCAAGTTAAACGAGGAAAGGGGTCGAAAAGCAGAGGTTTGTGAGGCACAAGCTCTTTGAACAAAGCTTTAAGCACTTCTTCATTCAGACTGATGATGTCTTCTTCTTCTACAAAGGACATTTCTAAGTCCAGCTGAGTGAATTCGGGCTGGCGATCCCCACGGGAATCTTCATCTCGGAAACAGCGTGCGATTTGGAAGTAACGGTCAATGCCCGCCACCATCAACATTTGTTTGAGTTGTTGAGGGGACTGGGGCAGTACGTAAAAAGTTCCAGGATAAAGGCGAGAAGGAACAATAAATTCACGAGAACCTTCTGGAGTACCGTTCACCAAAATAGGAGTTTCCACTTCCAGAAAGCCACGTTCATCCATGAGATCACGCAAGCGTTTGATGAAGCGATGACGGAAGACTAAATTCTTTTTCATGCGCTCTTTGCGGAGATCCAAATAGCGGTATCTCAGTCGGAGTTCTTCGTTGGCATCTTGTGGGTGATCGATTTCAAAGGGAGGAGTTTGAGAACGATTCAGGATAGCTAGATTCAAAACGCTCACTTCAACTTCACCTGTACTCAAGTCTTTGTTTTCTTGTCCAGAAGGGCGCATTCGAACTTTGCCTTCGACTCGGATCACAAACTCACTGCGCAAACTTTCAGCCAAAAGGTGGCTCTCTTTGCTCACGGATGGGTCAAAAACGATCTGAGTGATTCCGTAGCGATCTCGTAGGTCAATGAAGATGAGGTCACCGTGGTCTCGTCGTCGATGAACCCAGCCGCTTAAGGTAACGGTTTCCCCTTCGTGGCTCTTTTTAAGTTCACCACAGGTATGCGTTCGATACATAAAAACGATTAGGAGCTAATGCAAAAAGATTCTGCCATGAAAGCGCAGTAAATTCTAGACAAAAGGGATTCCTAGCCCTTTCTGGCTTCCTCAGGAAAGAAGAATGCTGTTGAGTTCCTTTTGAAGTGCTGGCGTTACAGAGATGCCAAAAGGAACTTTTACGCGTTTGAGGCTGTCTCCTTGGTGAATGTGAATTTCTACAGGTCGATCTCCCTTGTGTTGCTCAAGAATGGGTTTGAGTTTGTGTAAAATCTTAGGGTCGCACTCAGATTTTAGCTGAATAATGTAGGGGCCAACTTCTTGACTGGTTTCCTCAGGGCTGGGCATGGGTGCAACTCCAACGATCTTTTCATTGGGGTCGTAGAGGCCATTTTCTTTTGCAGTATGCTGCATTTTCTCTAGAGAAAGGGCTTTTACGCTGTCTGTAACGATTTGCAAACTGTCTCCACGTTCGCTCACGCGGCCCTGCATCAGTACAATACGATCCTCTGCTGCCAGCTCGCCAAACTGGTCCCAAATTTTTGGAAAAAGCACGAAAGGGATTTTGGAACTGGTGTCTTCAATTTCTCCAAAACTCATGTATTTGCCTGCTTTGGTCATAACACGTCGTACTTGAGAGATGAGCCCCGTGACGACCACCTTTTTATCCACATCTTTTTTTCCGATATTTGAAATGAGCTTCCCCTTGCTTTGAATGTAGTGTTTGAGTCCTTGGAGAGGATGTCCGCTCACATAGAGTCCAAGGTATTCCTTTTCCCACTTAAGGCGTTGGCTTGCCGAAGCGGGCTCAACGGTGGCAAGTTGCAACTCAGCACTGGGTTCGGTTTGCATCATGCCAAAAATATCTGTTTGCCCTTCGGCTGCAGAAGCTTGTGCATTTTTTGCATAGGTGCTGATGGCTTCTTGATTGGCTGCCAGCTGGGCACGTTCACCCAGTCCATCCAGAGCTCCAGAATAAGCAAAAGATTCCAAAGTTTTTTTGTTGAGAAGTTTCGCTGGCACACGCCGAGCAAAATTTTCCAAATTGCTAAAACTTTCACCTTTGTCTCTGGAGGCAATGATCTCACGCACGGGACCTTCTCCAACTCCTTTTATGGCGGTGAGTCCAAAACGAATGGTCTTGTCGTTCACCACAGTAAAATGGGCAAGGGATTCGTTGATGTTGGGTGGCAAAACCTCTATTCCCAAATGACGACACTCTTCGATTTCAATAACGATGCGATCTGTGTTGTCAGCATCGCTGGTGAGCAGGGCAGCCATGAACTCAGCTGGATAGTGGGCCTTGAGGTAGGCAGTTTGGTAAGCAATGAGGGCATAACAGGCTGCATGGGATTTGTTGAATCCGTATCCCGCAAAGGGTTCGATCACTTCATCAAACATTTTTTGAGCCAGAGCCTTGTTATGACCCACAGTCATGGCTCCTTGAATGAATTTTTCTCGTTGAGCAGCAAGTTCAGAGGCAATTTTCTTTCCGATAGCACGGCGTAAGAGGTCCGCCTCCCCAAGAGTGAATCCTGCAAAAACACGAGCCAGTTGTAAAATCTGCTCCTGGTAAATGGCAATCCCGTAGGTTTCTCTCAAAATTTCTTCGAGGGAGGGGTGCAAATACTCGACTTTCTTTTTGCCATGTTTCCCGTCGATGTAGGTAGAAATAAACTGCATGGGCCCAGGCCGATACAAGGAAACCATGGCAATGATGTCTCCGAATTCATTGGGCTTGAGCTCGCGCAGGTAACGCTTCATCCCTGCGGATTCCAATTGGAAAACTCCAGTGGTTTGTCCTCTTTGCAACAGTTGATAAGTTTGCTCGTCATCCATCGGCAGAGTGCTGAGGTCGAGTTTTAAATCGGGACGAGTGCGCGCCAAAATGCCCAGAGTTGTTTCCATGATGGAAAGATTCTTGAGCCCCAAAAAGTCCATTTTTAAGAGTCCCAATTCCTCACAAGGTTTCATGGAGTACTGGGTCACAATTCCTTCCTTAGCTCCAGCAGCCTTTTGCAAAGCGGTGTACTCGGTGAGTGGATCACGAGAGATGATGACGGCACAGGCATGAGTTCCAACCTGTCGTACAGTGCCTTCAATCTTCTGAGCCATGTCTAAAATGGTTTTGGCGTGTTCGTCATTTTTATAAAGCTTTGACAGCTCTGGATCTTCTACAATGGATTCATTTAGCGGAGCATATTTCCCTAAAATTGCATCTGGAACGGTTTTTGCGACCCCATCCACTTCAGAGTAGCTGTAGCCTAGAGCACGCCCTGCATCACGAATGGCAGCTTTAGGGGCGAGGGTTCCAAAGGTGATGATTTGAGCGACATGGTCCTCGCCATATTTTTTAGTCACATAGTCCAAAACTTCATCACGACGAGTGTCGGCAAAATCAATATCGATATCAGGCATGCTCACGCGTTCTGGATTCAAAAAACGTTCAAAGAGCAATCCAAACTTAAGCGGGTCCAACTCCGTGATGCCCAAACAATACGAAATGATGGATCCTGCAGCACTTCCACGGCCAGGTCCCACCACGATGCCAGTCTTTTTCGCATATTCCACAAAGTCGTGCACAATCAAGAAGTAACTGTCAAAGCCCACGTTGTGGATGACTTCCAATTCATAATTCAGTCGGTCTTGTGCTTCTTGCGAAACGTCTTTCCCATACCTTTCTTTAAGCCCTTTTTCACAGAGTTTTCGTAGGTAATCTTTGGGGGCGATTTCTCCCGTATCGAAGTGAGGAATTTTATTCTCACCAAATTCGATATTCACTTCACACCGGTCTGCAATCTTCAAAGTGTTTTCAACGGCTTCCGGGCAAAAACCAAAGGATTCAATCATGTCTTCTGGACTGCGCAAGGAGTAGTTGCCCGTAAACTTAAACCGACCTTCGTCGTGTATGGTTTTTTGATTCTGCACACAGAGCAAAACATCATGCGCTTCATTGTCTTCTGGGAATACGTAATGGCAGTCATTGGTGGCCACCAATGGGGCGCCAAGTTCTTTAGAAAGTTCAAGAAGCTTGCTGTTCACAATGCTCCAATTGGCCACTTCTGGGTGATGCTCTAGTTCTAAAAAGAAAGACTCTTTCCCGAAAATCTCCTGGTAAAGTTGAATGAGCTCTCTGGCCTTGCTGAGGTCGTTTTCCAAAATGGCTTTGGGAATGGCACCGCCCAAGTTTCCAGAAAGTGCAATCAAACCTTTGGAATGAACTCTCAAAGCTTCATCATCGATGCGAGGTTTGTAGTAAAACCCTTCCAAGGCGGCAATTGTGGAGAGTTTCAGGAGGTTTTGATAGCCTTCATTGTTTTCTGCCAAAAGCACCAAGCTGGAATAACGATTCTCTGGGGTTTTATTGCTCAGGCCCATCGGCGCAACATAAACCTCTACCCCTAAAATGGGCTTGATTCCGACTTTTTTGGCCTTTTTATAAAACTCTATCAAGCCATACGTCACACCACTGTCTGTAATGGCAATAGCTGGGGCGCCTTGCTGTTTAGCTAAATCAATGTACTGCTCGGGACGCGCGAGTGCACTTAAAATACTGTAATGCGTGTGGTTGTGGAGGTGGACAAAACTCATTGTTTTTTAAAACCTTCAGAAGTTTCTATAATCTGCTCAAAGAAATTGCCCACGTTTTCGAAGGCGGGAAGTTTTGCAATGGTTTGTCCAAAGAGGTAGCCGAAAAAAGTGAGAATGAGAGCAGTTCCCAGTGCAAAACCCAACCCTTGGAAAGTGCCGACTAGAAAATTCCTCCACATGATGTGCCAAGGATTGGAAAGATACTTCACGTATTTTTTAAACTCCTTTTCCTTATCAACACGAAAGTTCACCTGTGCAAAATTTGGACCACTTTCTTGTTTGTTCATAAATTCAGGGTTTGGTGCTCGGAGAGAGACTCGAACTCTCACACCTTGCGATACTAGCTCCTAAGGCTAGCGCGTCTACCAATTCCGCCATCCGAGCGCCCAACCATTTAAGCAAGCTCACGCCTTCTTGACAAGGATTGACAAAAGCTAATTTAGATTTTAAAGTGCGTTTCTGTAAAAAGTGAAAATGGAGGAAGAGAGGATCACAATCACCCCACACCTAAGTTTTGATAGGCAAGCTATAGATTCTGTTTTAAACGGAGAAGGCTACCGAGCTGAAGACCTCCTTGCCTTGTTTTCCAGAGGGCTTTCTCTTGTTGTCGGTGCTGATACGCGTTCCGTTTACAATGAGTCCATTGGGGTGGGGAGCCTGACCCTGTCTGCACATTCGCTTGCTGTTTTGCAGCGCTTCGAAACGTATTTTGCACACCGTTCACTTCCAAATGGAGTGGATATGAATTTTTTTAGAGTCCTTTTGGTTTTACATGACTCTGGAAGAACGCTGGGCAGTACGACTTATGAATAGCATGCATATACTGTGCCCTTGCTGGGAAGCTTGTTGACCTATTTTGGCTATACTCCGGATCAAATAAAACTCGGAATCGCTCTCGTTTCCAAAGATCCGATAGGTTACCACTTGCGAGGAGAGCGCACTCACGCCAATCTGAACGTCGTTAGAGAGGAAATCATTTCAATGGCTGAGCAATCTGGATTGCAATTAGGAGTTTTTTTTGAGCTTTTGATGGTCTATTACACGGTGGATGCTAGCAGTTACGAACATCTCGGAAGCTTATTCTGTTTTGATGAGGGAAAAAGAGAAATCACGTTTTCAGATCGAATAGCGGATCGAGTGAGTGCAGTTCGAGAAGCCGTTTTAGGAATCAGGGGTTGAAAAGGATCTCAAATCCAGCTGTTGACATACTTGAAAAAAGGATTTACAGTCTGGTTCTGAACGGGATTTTCCTGGTTTAGAAAGCCAAGCAAATTCCATTGACTCTCAGCCCCCACATCAATATCTTGGGAGCACTTTGTCCCCTAATGCACGGTTAGCTCATGAGCAATTCACACAAACTTTCCGCACCAGTTTTAAAGCTGAATTTGCAAGATATCATTGATGACATCTTCCTGGTTCTCTCTGAAAAGGAGCGTGAGGTGGTTGTGAGGCGTTTTTCTTTGGACAATAAAGAACGCCAAACCCTCGAAAGTATTGGAAAGAGCTTCAACGTGACTCGTGAACGTGTTCGTCAGATCGAAAAAATTGCTCTTGGAAAGCTCAAGCGTACGGTTAACAGCACCAAACTCCGTTTTATTCACGATTTAGCGTCAGCAATTCTCAAAGAAAATGGAGGGTTGTTGTTGGAAGATGAACTCGTGGATGCCGTTTTGGCTGCCATCGAAAACACCGAAGACGTGGATGCTCATATCGTGCGTCTTTCTTTGAGTATTTGTCCTGAAATCAACTTCATTGAAAAAAACAATCTCTACCGCTTGGCTTGGCATTTGAACACGATCTCTTCTGTTTTAATCCGAGAATTGCTTGAAACTGCAGTCGCTACACTCAAGGCCAGCAAAGCCATTTTGCCTCACGAAGAGCTCATTCAAGAGCTCACCGGAAGCAAGATAGCTCAAGGTTTGAATCTTTCTCACAATTTTTACAAATCTCTGCTTAGCATCGATTGCCGAATCAAAGAAGTGAAGGAAGGATACGGACTCATGACTTGGAGACACATCAATCCAAAGAGCATCCGTGACAAGGCTTTGATTGTGCTTCGTCGAGAAAGCAAACCCTTGCACTTTGTGGATATTGCTAGTCGCATTATGGATAGCCATTTCGATCCGAAAAAAGTAACCGTTCAGGCGGTGCACAACGAACTCATTCGCTACGATCAATTTGTTTTGGTTGGACGTGGGCTTTATGCACTCAAAGAGTGGGGTTATGAAGAAGGTACCGTTACAGACATAATCGAATCTTTGCTTGAAAAGAAGAGCCCAATGACCAAGCAAGAAATCATCAAAGGCGTGCTCAAACAGCGCCAAGTCAAAAAAGGAACCATTTCTCTCAATTTACAGAAGAATCCTCAGTTTGTGCGTGTGGGTCGCGCCGTCTACGCTTTGGATCTTTCTCGTAAATAAACATGAGCGAAAAGAGCATTTTTCAGCGGATTATGGAACGCGAGGTTCCCGCGGATTTTGTGCATGAAGATGAATGGTGCGTTGCGATCAAAGACATCAACCCTAAAGCGCCCATTCATTGGTTGATCATTCCACGTAAGCCTATACGTGGCATTGCTGACTTAGTGGAAGAAGATAAAGAACTGGTGAGTCACATGATTTTCACGGCCCAAAAATTGGCCAAAGAAGCTGGCACATCCAACTTTCGTTTGCAATTCAACACAGGCGAAAAAGCGGGGCAGACGGTTTTCCACCTGCACTTGCACTTAATGGGGTGGCTCTAAAAGCCATTTTATGCTAGAATGATGGGATGGATTTTTCTCATCATTTCATTCGCAATTTCCCCAAAAAGTATCCTCTTTGGAAGCGAGCTGTTGCGAATGTGTATTTTTCCATAGGGGTGACTCTATTGAGTAAAAGAAAAAATGCTCTTACGACATCGGACAAAGCAGCGGCCAAAGCAGTCTTGAAGCCAGGAGATTTGGTTTTGGTAGGAAATCTTCGTCGAGCAGGGCATTTGTTTATCCCGGGCTTGTTAACACATTCTTTGGTCTATGTTGGGCGAGGAGAATGTATCCATGCGCATGCAGATGGTGTGGAAAAAACTCGCTTTGATAATCTCTTCAAAGAGTACGACACCCTCATGCTCTTACGATTCAAAAAGAACACACCTGCTTTTTTTAAAAAATTGCATGCTGCGCTGCTTTCTCAGTTGGGCACACCTTACGATTATGAGTTTCTGATCGATCTGGACAAGGATCACCCCAAGGCTTTTTATTGCACGGAGCTGATTGTTTGGGCTTTTAAGCAGGCGGGGAAGGGTTTGCATTTGGTCGCCAAAAAACATCCAAGAATGCTGAAAAAAGCCATCCATCCGATGGATTTTATTGGGAGGGATTTTCAAGCCGTGTTTGCTTCTAAAGGACTTCTGCGAAGGTCCTAGGCAAATTTATGTACAGCTTTTAGCCACAACTCTTTAAGAGCCTCATAGCTCATCTGAGCAAGTTCTTCGAGCTGACGGATCACTTCGCGTAGGCGCATGATGGCCATGCTCAATTGGTGGTAGCTGTGCTTTCGACTGAAAGTCACTATTTTCTCTTCGAGATCTTCTTTTTGAGCCAAAAGAGCTGCTTCGACTTCTGCCTTCATTTTAGGTTCAGCAGGTGCATGTTGAAGCAGGCGTTGTTTTAATGCCTCTCGGTCTTCTGTGAGAGCTGTGGCACCTTGTTTGGCGGAATTTTGCTGAGCAGTAGTGTCTCCGGTCCCACTTTGACTGTTGCTGGGTCCACTCTGCGCAATTTCTGCAACTTTGCCTTCAATCCCAGCCGTAGAATCCACAATTTGTCCGGGCATGCTCTGAGCCGTTTCCGATTGCGGAAGGTTTTGTGCAAGTGCTGGAACTTTTTCGTGGCCTTGGTTCATCTTTGTAATAAAACATTTCCATTATACTGTAAAGCAGGCTTGTGGTCAACGCAGTGGGCCTTTATAATGCGCCGGTATGAATGACATTCCTAAAGCTTACGAAGCTAAAGATCACGAAAGCAACCTCTACAAACGTTGGGAGGAATCCGGAGCTTTTTTGCCGTCTCAGGACGTTGAAAAAAAGCCCTACGTCATCATGATGCCTCCTCCAAACGCGACGGGGCAGCTCCATTTGGGACACGCCACAATGTTGGCAATAGAAGACATTTTGATCCGCTGGAAACGAATGCAGGGGCACGCAGCTTTATACCTACCTGGAACTGATCACGCTGCCATTGCCACCCAGAGTGTCGTTGAAAAACAGCTTCAAGAGGCAGGAATTCAAAACCCGCTCAAAGAGTTGGGACGTGAAGGGCTTTTAGAAAAGATTCGTGAGTTTGTAGAAAAAAGCAAAAACACTATTCGCACTCAAATTCGAAAAATGGGAACCAGCTGCGACTGGTCCCGCGAGCGCTACACGTTCAGTGATGAAATGAATCGTGCGGTGAATGAACTTTTCAAGATGATGTATGAAGACGGCTTGATTTACCGTGGTGGCCGCATCGTGAATTGGGATCCAAAAATGCAGACCACCGTGGCCGATGATGAACTGGAATACGAAGAGGAAAAAGCCAAATTCTACTACTTTCAATATGGACCTGTGGTGATTGGAACCGCCCGTCCTGAAACCAAGTTTGGCGACAAGGTGATTGTGGTGCATCCCGACGACGAGCGTTACAAAGACCTGGTGGGCAAAGAATTTGAACTCGAATGGATCGAGGGACCCATCAAAGCCCGTGTGATCGCCGACGAATGCATCGACATGAACCTGGGAACCGGTGCCATGACCATCACTCCGGCACACAGCCAGGTGGATTTTGACTTGGCGCAAAAATACAAGCTCGATGCACCCCAAATCATCGACTTGCATGGGAAAATCCGCTCCGAATGGTCTAAAACTTGTGGAGGGCTCAGCACGGCGGAAGCTCGAAAAAAGGTAGTGGAAATTCTGGACAAAAAAGGACTCTTGGTGAAGGTGGACGAAGACTACGTGCACAATGTGGCGGTGAGCTACCGTGGAAAAGGCGTGGTGGAACCGCAAATCATGGAACAGTGGTTCGTTGACGTGAACAAAAAAGTCATCGATTGGAAGGGTGAAAAACGCAGTATCAAAGAAGTTTTACAGGACGTGGTGCGCAGCGAAATGATCCGCATCATTCCCGACCGCTTCGACAAAATTTACTTCAGCTGGATCGACAACCTGCGTGACTGGTGCATTTCTCGCCAAATCATTTGGGGCCACCGCATTCCTGTGTGGACCAAAGGAGGAGAGCTCAAAGTGCAGGCCGAAAGCCCAGGTGAAGGCTGGATTCAAGACGAAGACACTCTCGACACCTGGTTTAGCTCTGGTCTTTGGACCTTTTCGACTCTGGGTTGGCCAGATAAAACGGCGGATCTTCTCCGCTTCACCCCAAGTGATGTTCTGGAAACGGGATACGATATTATTTTCTTTTGGGTGGCTCGCATGATCCTCATGTCCACCTACGCTTTACGTAAAAGTGGCTTTCCAGAAGAAAAATCCATTCCGTTCAAAGATGTGTACTTGCACGGCCTGATCCGCGACGTGCATGGCAAAAAGATGAGCAAATCCCGACCCGAAACCTGCATCGACCCGCTCGACATGATCGAAAAGTACGGAACCGATGCGATCCGCCTCAGCCTTGTCGTTGGCTCCACTCCGGGCAATGACATGCGTCTTTACGAAGAAAAAATCGCCGGCTACCGCAACTTTGTGAACAAGATTTGGAACGGCGCCCGCTTCGTACTCATGAATCTTGATGAAGAAGATTCAACAGAAATCGACTTAAAGAACCTAAGCCGAGCCGACAAGTGGATTCTTTCAACGTTGAACGAACTTGTGCGAAAGGTGACACAGGATCTCGATAATTACCAGCTCTCTCAGGCGGGGCTTGGAGTTTATGATTTCTTCTGGGGGACTTACTGTGACTGGTATCTTGAAATCAGCAAAGTTCATAAAAATCCAGCCGTGCTGCGCGCCGTTTTGGAAACTTCGCTCAAGCTCATTCACCCCTTTATGCCCTTTGTGAGTGAAGCGATTTGGCAAGAAATGAAGCACGAAGGCTTCTTGATGACCTCAGATTGGCCAGTTTATAAAGAAGAATGGAACTTCCCAGCCGAATGTTCTGAAATGGATACCGTAATGAATGTGGTGAAAGCAATCCGTTCTCTCCGTGCAGAATCCAATGTGGATGCGAGTAAAAAAATTCACGTGATCGTTTATGGTCACGAAGAGTTCCATTTGCTTCAGGAAAAATCCGAAATCATTTGCCGCTTATCCAACTTGGGAGAACTTGAACTCAGTGAAAATGGAGAAAAGGTTGAAAAAGCTCTTTCCACCTTTGTGGGAGATATTGAAATCTATCTACCTTTGGCTGACCTTATTGATGTTGAAGCGGAGAGCAAACGTTTGAACAAAGAACTGGTTGAAAGTCAGGCTTATGCAGAGCGTCTTAGGGTTAAATTGGCAAACGAAGCCTTTGTGAAAAGCGCGCCAGAAGCTGTTGTTTTACAAGAACGCAAAAAACTGGAAGAAGTGGAAAACAAGATTGCTAAGCTTGGAAATCAGCTAGGGGAACTTGGAAAATAGTGAGGAAAGTGCTAGAATACGTGGATGACTTTGATTTTAGATCCGAATCTTTTGCTCAACGAAATTCAGCAGCTTCAAGCGGCAGGGAATCTCGATGCCATGCTTTTGCGTTGCCAACAAGGAGTTCAGGCCTTTCCTGAGAATGAAGAATTTCACAAAAAACTGGCTTATGCTCAGGCCCATTATGTTGAAGAAAAACTACAATCTACAATCCTCAAAGATCTGGCAGAAAAAAAGGACTACATAACACTTCATAAAGTCTATAAAAAGCTCCAAGAAATTTTTCCAGACTCTCAAGAGCTCAAGGGCTTGCTGCGAAAGATTGAACGACAACTCAAATCGGCCCACAGTCAGGAGCGAGAACATTACATTGCTGCATCAAGTCAGGCCGTAGAAGCTTTTCTTCGTGAAGGGAAAGTGGATTCTGCTCTTCAGGCTTGCGAAGAATTGCTGAGTTATGCACCCTACGATTCTGGTGTGAAAAAACTTTCTAGAAAGGTGAGTGCTGTACGTATTTCTCAAATCAATCAGGCTGTAGAGAATTATTTTGACAAGCATCGTTCGGATTGGTCTGAAGACGCAAAAAATCACCCCAGTGCCTACCTTTGGGTTTGATCAGCGCTGAATAAGCTGATCACGCCGTTGCCCCACACCCACATAGCGGATGGGCACTTCGAGCTGTTTTTCCAAGAACAAAATATAGTTTTTTGCTGCTTCAGGCAGATCTTCCCAAGAACGAACCTCTTTGAGGGATTGCTTCCAGCCAGGGAGGCTTTGATAGATGACCTCTACTTGAGCCAACTCTTCAAGACGAGCAGGGAAGGAGCTAAGAGTCGTTCCATGCAGACGGTATTCGCTTGCAACTTGAATTTCATCCAGATCATCAAGCACGTCGAGCTTGGTGAGGTTGAGGGCCGTAAAACCATTCAAAAGCACGGCGTAACGTGTGAGTGGGAGGTCAAACCAACCACAACGACGAGGGCGACCCGTAGTGGAGCCGTATTCACCACCCTGTTCACGAAGTTTTTCTCCAATCGCATTTTCCTGTTCTGTTGGGAAGGGGCCACTTCCTACTCGGGTCAAATAAGCCTTAATCACTCCAATGTTTTCATTCAGGTGCAGTGGAGAAAGGCCAGTGCCTGTGAATACCCCTCCAATGGTTGGATTGGAAGAAGTTACGTAGGGGTAAGTGCCGTGATCCACATCTAAGAGGGCTGCGTTGGCACCTTCTACCAAAACTTTCTTGCCCTCCTTTAGAGCTTTATTTAGATAAAAAGCACCATCCGTTTTCATTGCCAGTAGTCTTTCTCGTTGTGCCGCCAATTCTTTCAGTTCACTTTCTGCGTCGTAATCGAAACCGTAGTTTTTTTTATGAAGTTCCAAATTGCTACGATATTTTTTTTCAAAATTGCTCCAATCCTCTAGGTCACAGAGCCTTAAAGCTCGTCGATTGATTTTATCGGAGTAGCAGGGGCCAATCCCACGTCGCGTGGTGCCCACTTTGTTCTCGCCCTTGCCTTCTTCTTGCAGGCCATCAATGAGTTTGTGGTACTCAAAAAGCAAATTGACGCGATCAGAAAGATGCACGCGGTTTTCCACCTCGTAACCCTTTTTGCTCAGAGTTTCAATCTCTTCAAAAAGGGTTGGGATGTGGAGGACCACACCATTTCCAATAAGGCAATGAATGTGATCAAAAAGCAAGCCACTAGGAAGTAAATGGAAGACAAACTTTTGTGTTTCGCTGCCCTTTTGAATCATCACCGTGTGACCAGCATTGGCCCCTCCAGTTGCTCGTGCCACAACATCGAATCCTTCGCTCAAAATATCCACTAGCTTTCCTTTACCTTCGTCGCCCCATTGTGCGCCGAGGACTACAGTCAGATTTTTATTCATTTAACGTGGATTAGGCGATCTTAGTGTAATGGAGCTTTCATCACCAGCCTAGTCTTGAAAGAATTGACAGGTTGTGGTATTATTGAGGCGTAATTTTTAGACATGGGAGTCAAAGAAACTCTAGCACGCCCCTTCACCTGGACAGCGGAAAAAGTAAAAGCTGCACCTGGTGCTCTTGTGAATGGTGTAAGCAAAGGAACACGCAGTGCTCTCGATCTTCTTTATAAGGTGCCCGTCATAGGTCCTATCGGACAGGGTACGGAACAATTGCTAAGGACCTGGACCGTCGACCTCTTCAAGGGGGCAGGAAAAACCATAGAAACAGGTTGGAAAAGCATGATCATGAAGCCTGCTGAAGGAATCGCAAAATCTTTCTCCGAACTGTTCACTAAATTTCAACCCCTAAACAGCATTCACACGCTTGGAGGTGTATTGATAGACATTTTCGATGGAGCCGTGGATACTGCTTCTTCTACAGTTAGTACGTTTACAGCTGTTGCAAAAGGAAGCTCAAAAGCCGTTCGAACCGCTTGGAAAGGGCCAACCTTTCAATAAGAAAGGTTAAGCTTCGATTCCAAAATCAGATATTCTTACATTTTCAAAACGACTGACCCCTGCCTCTCTAAGAGCCGCCTGGGATCTTTCCCAATCTTTTAAAAGGGGAGGAACATGTGTCAAAACGATAACTCCTGCTGCACTAGGTACTCCTCGTGCGGCAGCGTAACTGTAGGCGGTTTGGTAGCCAGCCTGACCCATTCTACTTGAGTAGTCTGTACCTCGCATTGCTGGCGCTAACTTTACGTCGCTGACCCCAAAACCAGTACTGACCAAAAGACCTTGGTCTCCCAGGTGCAGGGCTGCGGCTATTTTCCCTGCGCCAGTTTCTTGCTCTATAGCTTCAGTCAAACGTACAAAAGTGCCTCTTGGGGTGCTTAATTTGGAAGACCCCTGTCCTTCAGAATAATGGGTACGCAAACCCCTAGCTACCACGGCAGCAAGAGCCTCTGCAAGGGCTGCGTCGCCCGTTTGATGGTCATTTAAAAGGACAGCGGCAATGCCGGCTCGCACCGTTGCGAGAAGGTCTGTTGTACCATCTACAGGAGCACCAGCCATTGCTTCTAGGAGCAAACGATCCTTGTCTTTTTCTGATCGCCCCCAACCTCCAGGTATTGAGAGGATTAAACCTTTACTCATGGGAAATTGTTTTGAAGTTCCCATTGTAGCAAGCAAAAAATCCACTTACAATGAGAGCAACTAACTCCATACTATGTTGGACGATCAAAGCATTGCCTTACAGATCCCCAAGGTCTTGCGAGGTACGGATTTTGCGAACTTGGGAGCGGCCTATCACGGCAAGGTGCGGGACAATTACACCCAAGGGAAACGCCGTATCTTAATCACATCAGACCGTCTTTCTGCTTTCGACAAAATCATTGCACTGATTCCATTCAAGGGTCAGGTGCTCAATGCCATGACCAAGTTTTGGTTCGACCACACTCAGGATATTTGCCCCAACTATGTAGAAAGCTACCCTGACCCCAATGTCATTGTGGGTGAAGAATGCGAACCTCTTAAGGTAGAAATGGTGATTCGTGGCTACATCACAGGTTCTACATCCACTTCTGCGTGGACCAACTACGAAAAAGGGCTCAGAAATCTTTGCGGGAACATTCTGCCTGACGGACTCAAGAAAAATCAAAAACTCGAACGCCCCATCATCACCCCTACCAGCAAGGCGGAATACGGAGGTCACGATGCCAACATGAGCCCTCAGGAAATCCTAGACGCTGGTTTGCTTACTAAAGATGAGTGGGATCAACTTGAAACATACACTCATGCGCTTTACGCCCGTGGAGTTGAACTTGCTGCCAAACAGGGGATGATTTTGGTGGACACAAAATATGAATTTGGGAAAACACATGATGGACGTATTGTTTTGATTGATGAGATTCATACACCCGATTCTTCTCGTTACTGGGTGGCTAGTTCTTATGAGGGACGTTTAGCTGCAGGAGAAGAACCAGAAAACATCAACAAAGAATTCCTGCGACTCTGGCTCTCCAAACAAGGCTTTACTGGTGATGGGGAAGTCCCAGCAATTCCTGAAGAGATCTTGGTCGAAACGGCAAAGAAATACATCGAAGCATATGAACGTCTCACTGGATTGACCTTTACCGCTCAAGTGGAAGACCCTCTTCCTCGTATTGAAAAGAATTTATCCCCTTACTTTCTTTCCACATGATTGTTCCATTCATACTGGGTTCAAAAATTGATTTAGCTCAAGCTAAAGCCATCATTGAGGTTTTGGAGGATTATGGCATCAAAGCCGAAGTCTACGTGGCGTCTGCCCACAAAGCCCCAGAAACCACCTTAGCTATCGTGGATAAATACAGTGACTATAAAGAGAGTGTGGTGTTTGTGACCATCGCTGGACGTTCTAATGCTCTCAGCGGTGTGGTGGCTGGCCGGAGTCATTTTCCTGTCATTGCTTGTCCACCTTTCTCTGACAAGAGTGATTACCTGACCAATATCCATTCTACTTTGCAGATGCCAGGAGAGGTGCCCGTACTCACAATTGTGGACCCCAAGAATGCTGGGCAAGCGATTGCTCGTATTCTTTCACTGACCAACAAGGACCTCGCCAAGAAAGTGAAGAATCACATCAAGGTGGTTCAGAATTCTTTTGATACCAAACCCGTTAAGCACAATGATTAACAATCTTTCTCCCTTAGATGGTCGTTACGCAGACAAGCTCACTGAACTTGCTGAATGGTTTTCGGAACGTGCCTTGATTCGAGCGAGAATGGCTGTAGAAGTGGAATGGTTGATCTTTCTTGCAAACGGCTTGCAAATAGAAGGTTCCAAAGCTCTCACCAGTAAAGAACAGGAGGCTCTTAGAAAGATTTACTCTCAATTCAAAGACGAGTTTGCTGAAGAAGTGAAAGCGATAGAAAAAGACAGCAATCATGATGTGAAAGCTGTGGAGTATTTTTTGCAAGAAGCCCTTCGTGTTCTCAGGCGTGAGGATCTTATCCCGTTTTTACACTTTGGGTGTACTTCGGAAGACATTAATAATTTGGCCTATGGCCAGATGCTGAAACTTGGTTTACAGAAGGCCATTTTGCCAGCACTCAACTTGCTTTTGGAAAGCATAAAAGCGTTTGCCGAAGAAAATAAAGAGCTAGCAATGCTCTCTCATACACATGGACAGCCAGCAAGCCCCACCACCGTGGGCAAGGAATTCAAAAACTTTGGCACTCGACTCTTTCGTCAAATAGAACAGCTCAAAAAAATAGAACTCTTCGGTAAATTGAATGGGGCAACGGGGAATTACAATGCATTGCACGTGGCGTATCCAGAAATCAACTGGATCAATGCTTCACGGGAGTTTGTAGAGTCCCTAGGTTTGGTTTGGCAGCGTGATACAACCCAAATTGAACCACACGACTATATGGCTGAGCTCTTTGACGTGCTACGTCGTATCAACGTGATTCTAATCGACTTTGATCGCGACATCTGGACCTACATCTCGTTAGGCTATTTCAAACAAATTCCAAAAGAAGGGGAGGTTGGTTCTTCAACGATGCCTCACAAAGTGAATCCTATTGATTTTGAAAACAGTGAAGGAAATTTGGGTCTAGCCAATGCCTTGCTCGTTCACCTCGCTGAGAAACTCCCAATTTCTCGTATGCAACGGGATCTTACGGATAGCACTGTGTTGCGTAGTGTAGGTTCTGCACTGGCCTACTCCTTGCTTGCTTACAAAGCGACTTTCAAGGGTTTGCAAAAAATCAAAGCCGATCCAGAACGCTTAAGTGAGGATTTGAGTGCTCACTGGGAACTGCTGGGTGAAGCAATACAAACAGTGATGCGTCGTTACGGAATTCCCGATGCCTATGAGCAACTTAAAGAGCTCACTCGTGGCGAAAAAATCGACGAGGCAACCATTCATGATTTTGTGCAAGGCTTAAAACTCCCTGATGAGGCTAAAAAGCGCTTGCTGGAGCTCACTCCTCACTCGTACATTGGCTTGGCTAAAGAACTATAACTATGATTCTCTCCGATCGCGATATCAAAGCTCAAATCAAAGAAGGCCGCATTGTGGTGACTTCTCCGATCAATGATCATGAGAAGCACATCTTTGCGTCCAGCATGGATTTGCGTCTGGGCAAATACTTTAAAGTCTACGAACACGCAAAATTTCCGGTACTCGATCCGCTTAAAATGAGCACCTTTGAAGGGCTCACAAAAATGGTGGAAATCACCGATCCAAATGAACCTTTTATTGTCCACCCTGGAGACTTTGTTTTGGGCGTCACTCTCGAAAAGGTAAAGCTTCCCGATGACATGGTCGCTCGTGTAGAAGGACGTAGTTCACTCGGGCGTCTTGGAATCATTGTGCATTCTACAGCTGGCTTTATTGATGCTGGTTTCGAAGGAACGATTACTCTGGAAATCACGAACATCAACCGTATGCCAGTGGCTCTTTATCCTGGGATGCGTGTGTGCCAGTTGGCTTTTGAAACAATGAGTTCTCCTGCAGAAGTGCCTTACAATAAAAAAGCGTCTTCTAAGTATCAAGGTCAGGAGTTGCCCCAAGAAAGCCGACTCACTATTGATCCTGAATTCAGCAAGTCGGTTTATGTTTAATGTTCAAGCGCAGCGCAGAATCCCCGTCCTGATGGGGACGCAACATCCAGACAATGCTGGGAAGCCTTTTTGGTGCGACACAGCTTTTATAGGCAGTACTCGAGAGGCGGAAGAAATTTATGAAAACTTTTTTACGCTAGGCTGTGACGAATACATGTGGGATTGGGAGGGGAAATTTGCTGACGAAGCAATGATTGAAAAGCTCTTTTCCCTTTATGCCGAGGCTTTTCAAAAAGAACAATTGGGGAGGGACAGATTCATCACTTTGCGTGTGCCGAATATTTGGGAGGAAAAAACCTTCAAGTTGGTGCGCGCCTACATGAGCGTGATTTCTGCGGCCCAATTTGTAGGTTCTGTGGGTCTGCACACTCCACCAGTTTTCGAGTTCATCTTGCCCATGACCAAACGAGCAGATCAACTGATTCACATCCAAAAAACTTTCTTTGAAACGGCCAAACTCCATGAAGAAATTTTTGGGGAACAGGGCCTGGGGCAAAAATACATTCATATCATTCCACTTTTTGAAAGCATTGAAGATCTAAGTGGCTGTGCGACGGTACTTCATGAATTTCTTCGCTTGCACAAAGAATTCTTTGGGTATCTTCCACCTCATCTACGCATCTTCATCGCGCGTTCCGATCCCGCTCTCAATGCTGGTTACATTCCTGCGGTTTTGGCCACGCGTTTAGCCACTCGAGAATTCTACCGTTTGGGTGAGGAGTATGGCATTCCTGTCTATCCGATTGTGGGAACAGGTTCTTTGCCCTTCCGTGGCAGCATCAACCCTGAAAACATAGAACAGAGTTTGGCTCAATACGAAGGAATCAAAACCGTCACTATTCAGTCGGCCTTCCGCTACGACTACCCTTTGGAGGAGGTGAAGAAGGCACTCGACTACATGAAAACCCAGCTCCAAGACGTGAAACCGCTCAAGTTTTCTGATGAAGAATTTCAGGCTCTTGTAGAACTTAGCCAACTTTTTGCAGGGGTGTATCGACCCACAATTGAAGCCTTTGCACCGCTCATCAATGAGATGTCCAAAGCTGTACCTGACCGACGTGAACGCGTGCAACATGTGGGTCTGTTTGGTTACAACCGCGGAGTTGGAGAAGTGAAACTCCCTCGCGCCATCAAGTTCACAGCGGCAGCCTACTCTTTGGGCATACCACCCGAATTTATTGGAACCGGGCGAGCCATGAAACTGGCTAAAGAACGTGGTCTTTGGGATTTGCTCAAAAAACATTTCTTCACCATGGAATGGGAACTGCTTCATGCAGGCAAATTTTTGAATCGAGAGAATTTGAGCCGCTTGGCTCGTGACCATGCTTGGGCCAAAGAAATTCTCTTGGATGTTGAGCTCACTCAAGAAATGCTCGGAATTGAGCTGGGTCCATCTAAAGATCATCATTTTTTGCACCGCAACGTCACCTCGAATGTGCTCATCAAAAAACTGATAGGCCGTCCTTTTGGAGAAGATCTTTTGGAGGCAGCTTTACTCCGTAAAAGTTTGGGATGATCAACCAAAAGAGTAAATATCTTCAAGGTTCGGCCACTCTTGCCATGGCTGCAAAAGCTGCTGAACGAAAAAAATCCGGTCTACCGGTCTACAATTTGAGCGTGGGTGAGCCCGATTTTGAAACCCCAGAGCACATCAGGCAAGCCGCCGAGGCAGCGATTCACGAAGGCTTCACACGTTACACCAATGCGGGAGGCATCCAAGAGCTCAAAGAGGCTGTATTGCAGCGCTGCAAGCTCGACAAAGGATTGACTTATCAACTCGATGAAGTCACTTGCACTAACGGTGGAAAGGAAGGTCTTTTTAATTTTTTCCAAGTTTTTCTAGAACCTGGAGATGAGGTTTTGGTACAAGATCCAGCTTGGGTTAGCTACGAAACTCAAATCGAATGGGCCGGAGGAGTCTGCGTGCGCATTCCAACTCCTGCAAAGGAAGCCTTCCAACTCACGGCTGAAAAAATCCAGACAAAACTCACCTCTCGTAGTCGAGCGCTCATTTTAAACTCGCCCTGCAATCCAACGGGGAGCATTATCCCTAAAGAGGAACTTAAAAAAATCGCTGAACTGTGTAAAGAAAAAGGCCTCTTTGTGCTCACTGATGAAGTCTACGAACATTTCAATTATGGAGAGGGCAGTTCCTATTCGATCTTGCAAATTGCCCCAGAACTTCAAGCACAAAGCCTGCTCATCAATTCAATGTCTAAAACCTATGCGATGACGGGTTGGCGCTTGGGATACGCTCTAGGGCCCTCCGACATCATTGCTAAGATGCAGGCCTTGCAAAGTCAGTCCTCAACAAATCCCTGTTCTATCAGTCAAAAAGCTGCGATCGCTGCCCTCACTGGGCCGCAGGAAAGCATAGAGCTCATGCGCGCAGCCTTTGAGAAGCGGCGCACTTTACTTTTAGAAGGCTTCGGTGGTTCAAAAATCCAGGTCATTCCACCTGATGGAGCTTTTTACATGATGCTGAATCTAAATCCCTTCCTTCGCCCCAGCGAAGCCGATACTGAACTGTGCACGCGTATTCTAGAAGAAACAGGTGTCGCCCTTGTGCCCGGATCGCCCTTTGGTCAAGAAGCGAAGGGGTGGGCTCGCCTTTCTTTCGCTAGTTCAGAGGAAACCTTGAAGAAAGCTCTAGACGCACTCCTGGAACTGAACGTATGATCTAGAGGCTTTTTTGAATTTTTATGTTTCGTCCTGTCGACCCCAAAACACATCTTCCTGACATAGAGCATAAACAGCTGGAGTATTGGAAGCTAAAAAAGGTTTTTGAACGTAGTGTGGAGCAAAGGAAAGGAAAAGAAAAATTCGTCTTTTTTGACGGACCTCCTTTTGCAAATGGCCTCCCACACTATGGCCACATTTTAGCAAACGCTTTAAAGGATGCTGTTACCCGTTATTGGACCATGCGTGGGTTTTATGTGCCTCGTGTGAACGGTTGGGACTGTCATGGTCTTCCCGTAGAATATGAAATTGAAAAGCAGCTCGAACTGTCTGGTCGTCAGGACATTGAAAAAATGGGAATAGAGCAGTTCAACGCTGCGTGTCGCAAGAGTGTTTTTACCTACACGGCACAATGGGAGGAACTTTTAGAACGTCTAGGGCGGTGGGTGGATATTGAGAATGGATATGCAACTCTCGACGCCAGCTACATGGAGTCCATTTGGTGGGTTTTCAAAGAGATTTGGAAAAAAGGAATGATTTATCAGGGTTACAAATCCATGCATATCTGTCCGCGTTGTGTGACCCCGCTTTCGAACTTTGAAGTGAGCCAAGGTTACAAAGACGTGACCGATCTTTCTGTTACAGCCATGTTTCGCTCTAAAGAAGATCCGAATCTATACTTTTTAGCCTGGACAACAACACCGTGGACCCTACCTGGGAACACTGCTTTGGCTGTGAGGGCTGAATTCCGTTATGTGCAGGTGAAGCAGGATGGACGCTCTTATGTCGTGGCTAAGGATCTGCTTCCAACGCTCTTTGAACTCGATGGTCTTGAAATTGAAGCAGAGTTTGCGGGGTCTGACCTAGTGGGGAAGCGCTATGAGCCACTCTTTGACCTCTTTATCAATGCCGATCTTCCTGGAATAGAAAACTCATGGCGAGTGATTGCTGCTGACTTTGTAACTACCGACAGTGGAACTGGGATTGTGCATGTTGCAGGTGGGTTCGGAGAAGACGATATGAAAGCTGTTATAACTGAAGGACTGCCCATTCTTCAACATGTGGATATGACGGGGCATTTCAAAGAAGGTCTTGGAGATTTCACAGGAAAATTTGTAAAAGGACAGGATCACAATATCGCAGAAAACCTCAACGAACGTGGTCTGCTTTTCAAAAAAGAAAACTACCGTCACAGCTATCCGCATTGTTGGCGTTGTGACACCCCCTTGCTCAATTACGCCACAACGGCCTGGTTCGTACGCGTTACAGAAATCAAGGAGCGCCTTTTGGAGAACAATAAGAAAATTCACTGGCAACCCGATCATATCCAGGAGGGTCGTTTTGGGAAATGGCTTGAAAACGTGCGCGACTGGAATATTTCTCGAAACCGTTTTTGGGGTTGTCCTTTGCCTGTTTGGGAATGTGAATCTTGTAAGAACCAAGAATGTCTTGGGTCTGTTGCTGAACTTCAGGAGAAATCTGGAACTCTGCCTAAGAGAGATGGTGAACTCGACTTGCACAAACCTTACATCGACGAGGTGACCTACCCCTGCTCCAAGTGTACTGGAACCATGAAACGCATTCCCGAAGTGCTGGACTGCTGGTTTGAATCTGGGGCTATGCCTTACGCTCAACTGCACTATCCTTTTGAAAACAAAGAGGAATTTGAAAAGAATTTTCCAGCAAACTTCATTGCGGAAGGTTTGGATCAGACCCGAGGTTGGTTCTACACCCTGCATGTGCTTTCTACGATCCTCTTCGATGAACCTGCTTTTAAGAATGTGATTGTGAACGGAATTTTACTGGCAGCCGATGGAGAAAAACTGTCCAAACGTAAGAAAAACTATCCCGATCCAAACAAGCTCTTCAATGAAAAAGGAGTCGATACGGTGCGTCTTTTCTTGTACAACTCAACTGCACCTCTTGCAGAAGATGTACGCTTTTCTGAACAACACGTGGATGATTTGCTCAAAAAATTCACGCTTACTTTGTGGAATAGTTACAGCTTTTTTGTGACTTACGCTAATATCGATGGCTTTGAACCCAAAGCCAATCCATCTCAGCCCAGGCATAAACTCGATCAATGGATACTCTCCGAGCTCAATGTTCTCGTTCAAGAAGTCACGCAAGAAATGAATGCCTACAACCTCAGTAAGGCCACTCGACCCTTCCTTCAATTTGTAGACGATCTTTCCAATTGGTATTTGCGTCGAAGTCGGCGTCGTTTTTGGAAATCTGAGAACGATGGAGACAAGATGGAAGCCTATCAGACCTTGCATACGGTTTTGGTCACTCTTTCCAAGCTCTTGGCGCCCTTTACGCCTTTCCTGGCCGATGAAATCTATCGTAATCTGACCAATGAAGAATCTGTACATTTAACCGATTGGCCAAAAGTAGAAGACAACTTGATTGACGAAGCGCTTAATCAAGAAATTGCTTGGACTCGTCGTATTGTGAACCTGGGCCATGCGCTCCGAAGCAAGAAAAAAATCAAGGTGAGACAACCTCTTTCTAAGCTCACCGTAGCACTTCCTAAATCTGTAGATGTTCAAACGATACTTTTGCAAAAGGAAGTCATTTTGGAAGAACTGAATGTGAAAGAATTGGAATTTTTAGAGAACTCAGGGGATTTGGTGGAAACGCTTGTCGTTCCGAATGCCAAATTATTAGGACCTAAGTATGGTAAGGATGTTCAAAGAATCATCCAGGCAGCTAAGGCTGGAGATTATCAACTCTTAGAAACTGCCCAGGTTCAGGTTGCAGGCTTCACCTTAGAACCTGAAGAAATGGAGATAGCCTTCAAAGGGAAGGAAGGCATGGATGTGGAGTCCGAAAACGGTCTTGTCGTGGCATTGGATCTAAATGTGACAGAGGCACTCAAGCGTGAAGGGCTTATGCGTGACGTGATACGTGCCCTGCAGGACCTGCGCAAGGAAGCAGGCTATGAGATCAGCGATCGTGTTTTTGCCTCCATCCAGACGGAGGGGCTTCTTAAAGAGGTCGTTGTGGAGTTCAGTGATTTTATAAAAGAAGAGATCTTGGCTGAAGAATTGCAATTGGAAAATCTAGATGAAAATGACATTGAAAAAGATTTCGACATTGAAGAGTTTCACGCTAAACTATCTCTCAGACGCACTCCACGCTCATGAAATTTCTCACCACCATTCTGGTCAACTCTCTGGCACTCTTCTTGGTGAGCTACCTCTTGCCAGGAGTTGTTTTCACAGGAGGGTGGGCTGCACCCGTGATTGCAGGAGTCGTAATGACTCTTTTGAACGCTATCGTTAAGCCGATTCTAAGCTTCCTTTCTTTCCCATTGGTTTTTGCAACAGCAGGACTATTCCTCATTGTTTTGAATGCAGTGATTCTTTATCTTTGCGTGTACATCATTCAAGTCATGGATGTTGAAGGAGTTGCTATGCTAATTGATGGCCCCTTGACCTATCTGATTGCAGCCATTATCTTTGGTTGTGCCAACTGGTTGATTCACTGGTTTTTAAAAGACTCTTAAAAGAAAAATATGGAAAAAGTTCTTCTCATCACACAATTGGTTGTTGCCCTCTTACTGGCTCTTTCTATCCTTATCCAAGAAAAAGGAGAGGGATTTGGGGAGGCAATTGGTGGGACTGGAGCTGGGAGTTTTCAAACCAGCAAGCGAGGAGCGGAAAAGGCTTTGGCCGTACTCAGTGTCATTTTGATTGTGCTCTTTTTGGGTCTTTCTCTGGCACTTAACTTTATTTGATGGGACTGTTTCGGCAGACGCTCAAATCCTTCACGCGAAGAGAAAAGGCGGTGCTTTTAGCACTTAGTCTTATTTGTTTATTCTCGGCCTACCAGCTGTTTGTAACTTCTGACTCCAGCAGCCCTTTTGGGCAAAACAGAGCATACACAGAAGGTTTGGTTGGACAAATCACCCATTTAAATCCAGTTTTTACTGAATTTAGCGAAGCGGATGCAGACATCTGCAGCCTGATTTTTTCTGGGCTTGCAAAATACAACGCAGAAACAGGAACTTTTGAGGAAGACATGGCCACGCATACACTGAGTGAAGATAAGTTGGTCTATACTTTTACACTTAAAAACAATCTTTTTTGGCACGATGGGACTCCAGTAACAGCAGATGACGTTTACTATACCTTTGCAACAGTCATTCAATCTCCGGAATTCAACAATCCTGTCTTGAAGGCTAATTTTGAAGGGGTGAAAGTTGAAAAGAAAGATTCCAGAACTGTTATTTTCACACTGAACTCTAAGAACTCGTTCTTTTTCTCAGGAATGACGGTTGGTATTTTGCCCTACCACTTGCTCAAAGACGTGCCGGTTTCAGAACTAGATACAAACGAATTCAATAAACTTCCAATAGGAACAGGACCTTACCAAGTCACTGAGGCTTACGCGTTTGAAAAAGACGGGAGCACGAGTTTGAGCCTTACTGTTTTTCCAGAGTACTATGGCGAACTCCCTCAAATTGAAACGCTGCGTTTTGTAGCGTATTCCACTCCGGAAGAACTTTTGAAGAACCGTTCAAAATGGCATGGTGCTGCCCGTATTCCATCTTATCTTTTGGATGAAATCGACCTTAAAGGCCTTTTAACCTACGAATACGAGCTTCCTCAGTACACAGCTCTTTTCCTGAATACGGACTCCACCGCTTTAACAAAAAATGCTGTACGTAAGGCCATTGCTCAATCGATCGACAAGGGGAGTATTCTGGAGGCTACGGGTTATAAGGTGAAGATCGATCACCCTATTTTAGAAATAGACTATGAAGGAGAAACCCTGGTGCGAGACACGGAAGCTGCTAAAAAAAGCCTAACGGATGCGGGCTGGGTTTTGCAAGAAGGGGAAGAGTATCGTAAAAATGCTAAAGGAGAAACTTTCACCTTACTCTTATTGCGTCGTGACTATTCTCTAGTCAATGAAAGCCAAGAAAAAATAGCTGAAACGACTGCTTTGCACATTCAAGAAGATTTGGCAGAAGTGGGTATAGAAGTGAATATAGAAGCCCGTCCTTTGGCTGATTTACAGCTTCGTATTCAAGAGCGTGATTACGATCTTTTGCTCTACGGACAAAGCTTGGGTTACAACTTAGATACTTTCTCTTATTGGCATTCCAGTCAGGCGACGAAGAATGGATTGAATCTCTCCAACTATCAAAATGCAAAAGCTGACTTTGAAATTGAGGAAGTGCGTAGTTTATTCTCTGCTGAAGAGCGAAAAGAGCCTCTTTCAGAACTTATAAAAATTCTTTCTGAGGATGTACCAGCTGTTTTTCTCTATACACCGAGCTACTATTACTTGGCAGACAGTAAGCTCACAGGCGTGGTTCTTAAAAATATTTTGGAGCCAAAAGATCGTTTTTCAAACATCCACAACTGGCTCTTCAATTAAACATAATTTATGAAAGTTTTACTTCTCTCTCACATTAAAGGTCTAGGTCAGAAAGGCGAGGTTAAAGACGTTTCTGAAGGTTATTTTTTGAATCGTTTACAGCCTCAAAAATTGGCGACAGTTGCAACACAAAACGCTGTACAGCACATGCAAAATCAAAAAGAAAAAGCTACCGAAAAGCTGGAAATGATCAAAGAAAGTGCGCTGTCTATTAAGGAACGTCTTCATGGAAAAACGCTTGAAATTCAAGAACGAGCAAGTGAAAGTGGCAAGCTCTATGCCTCTGTAAGTGCTAAGGAAATCGCCACAGCGCTGGAAAAACAATTCAAGGTTGAGATCCCAACAAAGAACATTCAAATGGAGGCTCAGATTAAAGAAGCTGGCCTTTTCCCTTTACGTATTTCACTTCACAAAGAAGTTTTTGCTGACCTCAACGTACATGTCACTTCCAATTAAAGGACGGCTACTAGCTCTGGATATCGGAACGGTACGGACAGGTATTTCGGTTTGTGATGGCAAACAGCAGGTTGCATTCAGTCGAGATGAAATTGAGACTCAGTCCAAAGGAGATTTGATCCAAAAACTAAAGAAACTTATTAAAAAAGAAGAGGTCGTGGGGATTTTGATAGGTCTGCCCCTGAACCTTCAAGGTCTAGAAGGAAAACAAGCTGCCTATTCTAGAGAGATTGTTGCACTGCTCCAAAAAGAGGTAGATCTCCCTGTAGAATGGATTGATGAACGCCTAAGCACACAATTGGCTCGTCGAAGCATGGAAAAACGTCAAATTGTCGACAGCGAATGCGCCCAGCTTCTTCTTTCTCTCTACTTACAAAGAACCTGAATCCCTGGGAGAGTTTTACCCTCCAAGAATTCAAGCATTGCACCTCCACCAGTAGAAATGTGAGTGAATTGCTCTTCTTGAAAACCGAAAGTTTTTAAAGCATCTATAGAGTCCCCTCCACCAACAATAGTGATGGCGTCACTCTCTGCAAGCATCTCAACAATCCGTTTTGTTCCTTCAGAAAAAGCGGCTTGTTCGTAGAGCCCCATTGGACCATTCCAGAGGATGGTTTTTGCCGTTTTGAGTTTTTCAATAAAAAGTTCAATGCTCTTTGGACCCAAATCGAGGATCTTATCGTCTTCGCCGAGCTCATTTAAGCCCAATTCGCGGCGTTCCATTCCAGGTTTGATTTCCTTGCCCACAGCGGCATCTATAGGGAGGAGCACTCGCTCTTTTGGGAGTGAACTTAAGAAAGCTTCGGCCACTTCCTTTTGCTCTTTTTCGCAAAGCGAAGTGCCAATAGCTTTTCCTTCTGCAAAAAGAAAGGTGTTTGCAAGTGCACCTCCGATTAAAAAGAAATCTGCTTTTTCAGAAAAATTCTTTAAAATGCCGATTTTTGTGTCTATTTTTGCACCTCCTATAAGAAGGGCAACAGGTCGAACGGGGGCTTTGAGCACTTTCTCAAGGTGTTCCATTTCCTTTTCTATCAAAAAACCCGCATAGGCGGGCAAATGCTCAGCCAAGCCAACAGTGCTTGCGTGGGCACGGTGAACCACTCCAAAACCATCACTCACAAAGACATCCCCAAGCCTTGCGAGTTTTGCTACAAAATCAGGGTCATTCTTTTTTTCTCCCGAATGAAAACGAGTGTTCTCCAAGAGAACTAAATCACCTGCTTTCATTTGAGCAACATAGGCTTCTACTTCGGGACCAATACAGTCATTCAACTTGGGTACTTCACGGTTCATCAATTCAGAAAGACGTTTTGCTAAAGGGTCAACTCTTAAGGCCTCGTCGCCATCCCCCTTTGGACGTCCCAAGTGGGTCAACATAATGACCTTAGCACCTTGCTCTAGGAGGAAATGAAGAGTGGGGAGGGCTGCACGCAATCGAGTGTCATCTTGCACCAAACCATCGGCAAGAGGGGCATTTAGATCCAACCGAAGTAAAACACGTAGGTTTTTGAAGTCCCGTTCCCGAATGGTTTTTAGCATAAAATAAAGTTTAATTGTCCCTATATTATGGGAATCTAAAAGAATTGCTTGAGAAAAAAAGTGACAAAGGCAATTGACTGTGGTATAATGACCTGATATTTCAGAACCCAAATGTCAGATCAGAATGAAAAAAATGGACTCGGTATGGTGATTGGAGGCGTTGGTTCTAGTCTGATTTTAATAGGGATGGCTGCCTTCACTCAGTTGCTATGGACGCACGGAATTGAGAACCATGTTTTTGCAGCAAATATTTCTACAGCGCTCTTCCTTGGTGATCATTTGAGTTTCACTACAGAAGCGGCTCCCTACGCTTTGGTTAGTATGAATTGGTTTCTAGCAAACTGCTTTGAAAAAGAGTTTAGGCTGTGGGCGAAGAAACGGTTTTCTTAAGTTCTGCCATTTGACTGGCTACGAAAGCTGCATGGTACCCCTTATTGATGCGAGCCTCAGCTTTTTGATAGGTGTCCGTCATTAGAACTTCAAAAACTATGGGGGTTCTGTATTCCAAGGTCAGCTGCATGATGCCCTGCTCTACCATTCTGCAAATCGCGTCGTAATGATCGGTTTCTCCTTTGATCAAACACCCCAAAACCACTACAGACTCAGGTTTATAAGCTTCAATACCCAGTTTCACAGCGAGGGGGATTTCTACAGAGCCAGGGACTTTAATCACCTCTACAGCTAAGTTTTGTTCAGCAAAGCCCTTCAAGCAGTCTTGCAGCATAGGGCCGGTGATCATTTCGTTGAATTCTGCGCAAACAATAAGGTGAGTCATACTTTTTGAAGTTGATAAAGGTAACGGGCTAAAGGGTCTATTTCGACGTTCAAACTAGCACCCTTTTGAATACTGCCCAAGTTTGTTTCTTTTAAAGTTTCTGGGATCAACGCCATTCGAATCTGGTCTTCTTTCTGCTCAGCAATGGTTAGACTGACGCCATTGAGACATATGGAACCTTTTTCAGGGCAAAATTTAATGAGTTCATGAGGAAGGCGAACAATGAACTCCTCTCCCGTTTGTAGAACTTCTCCGACTCCATCGACATGGCCAAGAACAAAATGTCCTGCCAGGGGAGTGTTGAGTGTGAGAGGAGCTTCTAAATTCAAGGAGTCACCAACGGTGAAATCCTTAATGTTGCTTCTTGTTAAGGTTTCCAGAACGGCAGTACAAGAAAAAGAAGGCGCTGCCTCATTGTAGTTTTCTACTGTGAGACAAACCCCGTTTACAGCGATGCTATTTCCTTTTGTAAAATGAGTAGGGGCTAATGTCGCCTCTACTTCCAGTTCCAAACCCTCTCTTTTTTTTGTGAGCGCAAGAAGTTTGGCTTGTTTTTGAACAATTCCAGTGAACATAGAAATTAAAATGTCAGGTTTTATTTAAGAACAAATTCAGCTTTTTATAAAGGTGAAGTGTGTAGAAAAGAAGAGCTTCATTCTTTAACCCCCTTTCTATGAAAAGTGTGAATCGAGCAACCCTTATGGGTCATGTGGTGGCTGACCCAGAACTTCGCAGCACCAAGTCAGGCAAACTGGTTGCCACCTTTGCGTTAGCAACCAACAATGAGTGGTTGGACTCTGATGGAGAGCAACAGCGCAGTGTGGATTTTCATCGTATTGTCTCTTGGGAAGCTTTAGCAAAACTCTGCAAAGACCACGTTAAAAAAGGCAGTCCCCTTTACCTGGAAGGGCGTTTGGTCAATCGTTCCTATGAGGATAAGGATAAGAACCGGCGTTTTATTACTGAAGTTGTTTCTGAACGTATCAATCTCTTGCGTTGGGAGGCAGAAAAGAAAGAAGTAGCCACAAAAGAACTGGTGAGCGCTTGAGAAAAGTTCTAAAATGGGAGCGGTCTAATCCACGCCCATGCCTCGTCGTTCTTTTGCCTCGTTAGTACTCCTCCTTTCGCTTGTAAGTTTCACAGGTTGTCTTCGCGCCAAACAAGCTCAAAACAATGGGCCCGTGGAAGAGCGTACTCTTGTTTTCTACGGGCTCTTCGATAGTGAAGAGGTCTACGCACCTGCAATTCAAGCTTTTGAAGCCAGTCATAGAGGAGTCGATGTGGTTTATAAAAAATTCACCAATCCTGAACAATACCTCGACTTGATCATTAACGAAATCGCTGAAGGTGAAGGTCCAGACGTTTTCCTAATGCACAATTCTTGGCTGCCAAAACATTATAAAAAATTGACACCAGCTCCTGTGGATGCTGTAGACCCTGTGGTATTTGAATCTCTTTTCGTGGATGTTACTAGCAAAGATTTGATCATTCCGGACAAAGAAGGCAAACGGCAGGTTTGGGGCTTGCCTCTCTATGTGGATACGTTGGCCCTCTATTACAATGATGAACACTTTGAAGATGCTTTGCCTCAACAAGGACACCCTTCGGTTACATGGGAGGGCATCCAAAATGATGTTGTTGCTCTGAATCGAGAAGATCAAAGTTTTGCTCGATTCGAACGAAGTGGAGTGGCTCTAGGAAGGGCAGACAACATCCTGAGAGCTTTTGATATTTTGATGAGCATGATGCTTCAGTACAAAGCTGAATTTTACAATAAAGATCTCACTAAAGTCACTTTTGCAAACGATACAGCCGCTGAAATGGCTTTAGAAATGTATGTGAGCTTTGGGCTCCCAAGTCAAAAAAATTACAGTTGGAACAAATACCTTGCTGACCCAGAAAGTGCCGAAAAAGAACTCACCGCTTTTGCCACAGGGAAAACTTCGATGATTTTTGGTTACTCCTATACCTATTCTGATATTTCGAAAGAAATTGCTCGACTTCGTTCTATTGGAGAAGAGACTATTGATCTGACCGACGTGAAGGTGCAAGAAATTCCTCAGGCATTTGATCCGGAGCTTTCCAAGCAAACACGAGAAGTTTATGCGAACTACTTTGCTCCAGTGGTCAGCCGTACAACCCCATACCCCGACTTGGCTTGGGAATTCTTAGCTCAGTTAGTGGATGAAGATTATTTGGAGGAATATCACCGTCAAACCCATCGCCCAAGTGCTTTGCGAAATCTAATCAACGCTCAAATTTCCGAACCTATTTACGGGGTTTTTGCAGCTCAGGTGGGTTACGCGGAAAGTTTACCGATGGTGGATGCCGAACAATACGAAGCCATATTCCTAAAAGGCATAGAAGTGATGCTGGAAAAGACACAGACGAGCGATCAGGTGGTCGACTCCATGGCAAAGGATATACAGCTCCTTATTCCTCTAACAGGAGTCAAACCCACCTATGTTGCCCCTGAATAAACTCAATTCTTGGATACGTGGATTCTTTGCTCTGGGAATTTTTATGATTCCTTTCCAATTGAACGAAGTGCTTTATCAAATGGATTGGGGGAGAGGTTTTGTGAATCCATACACCACAATTCGCCTCTACAGTAGCGAAGTGTTTTTTCTCATTGCTGGAGTTCTTTTTCTAATACAGCTCTTCAAAAAAGAGAAGCCATGGACTTTTGGAAGTTCGCTCCATTTTCTTTCTCTTTCTATTTTGGCAGTGACGGTCTTGCTGTCTTTTATGGTCACGCCTTTGCACGATCCAGTTTTTCAGGGATTTTTATTTATTAAAGTTTTAGAAATATTGCTTCTGTATTTTTTGATTGTGAATCAAACTCTTCAGATTCAAACTTTAGTCCAAGTTTTTGTGGGAACCATGCTTTTTCAATCTTGTTTGGCTTTGTTTCAGGTGTTGAGTCAGGGCAGTTTTGGTCTGTATTTTTTGGGAGAGCCACATCTGTCTGCTCAGGGGGTCCATTTGGCACGTTTTGAAATATTTGGGAAAGAATTCATACGAGCTTATGGAACTTTTTCTCATCCTAATGTCTTGGCAGGCTATTTGGGAGTGAGCCTATTGTTTTCACTATTGATTGAAAAGCTCGCGACAAAGAAGAGAGCTCTGCTTGTGGCAGTGCAGTCTTTAGCCCTAATGGTGACTTTTTCGAGACTTTCTATCCTTGTTTTTTCTCTAGTTGCTTTTCTGCTTCTTCTTAGTTTTCTCCCAGATTTTAAAAAACGGAAGATTTGGTTGCCCCTGGGGGTCTCGGTTTTAATTCTTGAAGTTTTAGCGATCTTTTTCTACAAAGGGATGGCTATCTTTCAAAGCACTTCATTCTTGGAACGTTTGGCGGGTTATAAAGATTCTTTTTCGCTTTTTAAAATGCATCCATTTGGAATTGGATTCAGTCAGGTCACTCTTTTTTTAGATGGTGTGCATCCAACTCCTATAATGCCTTGGGAATATCAACCCATCCACAGTGTCCCTTTCTTGGTTTTGAATGAACTTGGATTTCTAGGTTTATTTGCAGGGATTTTTGCCTTAGTGATCTTTTTTAAGATGGGCGGTGGGGAAAAAAACACCTCCAAAAAATTGCACCGAAAAAAGATTTTGATTCTGGCAGGTTTAGCACTTTGCATCCTCTCTCTCTTCGACCATTACCTTTTAACCCTAGACCAGGGAAGATTCCTGATCATTATTCTTTTCAGTCTCTCTTCTTTATTTGCCGTTGATGGAGGCATTAGCTTTCCACTGACCTCCCTAAAACCCCACCAAAATTAGGAAAACCCCTAAGAAAATCTGCTGCGTTGAGTGCAGTTTTGCCCTCCAATTGAAGTTTATTCATTTTTAAGGCTTTTCCTTTGGTGCCAACAAAAATGGATCCATTTTCGACGTGGATTTCCCCAGGTGAAAAAACGAAGTTGCTGCTTTCTAGCTCAAGGAGTTTTAAACGTTTTTTTTCATAAAAAGTCCAAAGGCCTGGCCAAGGATTGAATGCTCGAAAACGGTTCAAAATAGTCTGATCATTGTCCTGGAAATCAAGAAAGCCAGAATCTTTGTTGAGTAAGCCGCAAAAACTCACTTCTTCAAGGTTCTGCTCTTGAAAATTCATTTTTTTTTCGCCGAACATTCTGGCCAACTCATCGGGAATAAAAAGTGCAGCCTCCTCTCCAAGAGCATCCTCTAAATCTTCTGCAGTCCACTCTTCTTGAATTGGAAGTTTTTTTTGAGAATAAATGGGGCCAGCATCCATTGCACGTACCATCTTCATGAGCGTTAAACCTGTTTCTTCATCTCCATGCAAAAGAGCAGTTTGAATAGGGGATGCTCCACGGTATTTGGGTAGAAGAGAGGCATGCACGTTCAAGGGGGCAACCTTCGCCAGATCCAGCCAGTTTTGATTCAGGATTTGCCCATAAGCAAAGGTGAGTAAGAAATCAGGAGGATTTTTTTGAAAACTTTTTAACAAAGTCTCATCTTGAGAAAGACGTTCTGGTTGATAAACGGGAATTCCAAAGGCTTCAGCGATAGCCTTGGTTTCTGGGGAAGCAAGAACCTTGTTTCTCCCTGCTGGACGATCGGGCTGACAAATCAAGCCAATGATTTTGCATCGGTCATCTAAAAGCAGTGTTTTCAAAAGTGGAATTGAGATGGATCCACTGGAAAGAAAAAGGAGGGTGTACGGAGTCATGCTTCGCTGGTATTCTTTGCTTGAGTTTAACAGAGACTCATCAATGAGCAAACGCTATCAATTGGTACAGATTCCCCATTATCGATTTTTAGGATTCATTTTTTTTGCGACAGTATTGAGTTGGGGTGCATGGGGTTTGGTCATCCAAAAACTAGACCCTTATTCCAATCCGGAATTGGCTTTGGTGCTGTTTTATCTAAGCATTTTTCTAGCTTTTACGGGAACCTTCACTCTGATTTTTTTCTTTATCAAAAAGTGGAAAACGGACAATGAGATCTATCTAAAACACCTCACCATTTCCTTGCGACAGGGCTTTTTACTAAGCTTCTGCACCACAGTTTGCTTGCTTCTTCTTATGCTTGGCCTACTTCGTTTGTGGAATGGGCTTTTGGTGGCCGCTTTGGTAACTCTTCTTGAATTCTATTGGAGTGGAAAAGATGAGCTAAATTGAGTATTTCATACGCTTGACCAAGCGTATGTGAGAGAAGGGGTAAATCACAGCTTTTACCTCTCCTTGAATCATGTCATGAGATAAGAAAGGGGAGCGATCTGCCTTACAACCCAATTGCTGAAAGCAACGACGTGAATCGCTGCTGTGAGCACGGTTGTCCCCCATAACAAAATAACTATTTTCAGGGATAGTGTAGGACTCAGAATCCACACGGTAGGGTTCGGTGTGTCCTTGATTTTCTTCGTTCAAATAAGGTTCTTCCAATTCCACAAAGTTTCCTTTGGAATCTTCAATAAAAACCTTTCCGTCCTGGATTTTTAGAGTTTCACCTGGAAGTCCGATCACCCTCTTAATGTAGTATTGGCCACGAGCGGCATAAGGAGCTTGAAAAACAATCACATCCCCTCGATCAATAACAGCTGGGGTCCAGGAAAATAAGTTCCAAGTAGCCAAGCGCGAAGTCACAATATGTTCACCCACTCCATTGAAACACTGGTCATCGTACATGTTGAAAGTATTGCACATGGAAGGACCATCCACACGAAAAGGCGCAAAAAGAAAAGTGCGAATAAAAAGCACCAAAGCGATTACAATCAGAACGTCTACAAAGACATCAAAAGAAAACCGAGACCAAGTGAATTCCTTTGTCGTATTTTTATTCATAGTCGTGTAAAATAACGTTGTCGTGTAAAATAACGTTCGAGAGTTTAACAGCGAACCTCTCCACCCACAATATGATCCTGGACGAAATCGCTTTCCGAAATCTGCTTGGAAAAGGGGAGGAGCTGCATTATGTGGCCCGCAAACATCCCTTTGTGATCTACCCCACTCTATTCAAAGCCTTGCTCCTGGGGGTTGCTTTTCCCTTGGCTGGATATTGGCTTTTCCCGCCATTTTATCCAGTTTTTTTAGCTTGGGGGGCAATGGGCATCCTGCTCTTTTCTTATAGAATCCTACAGTGGTTTATGGATGCGTGGATTGTGACAAACTTTGCCATGATTGATCAGGAATGGAATAGTTTTTTTAATAAGTCCACCACCCGCATTGAATTTGGGAATATCGAAGGAATTAGTACTGAAACAAAAGGATTCTGGGGGGCAATTTTTGGTTACGGGCACGTTCAAGTGGAACACACTAGTGGTACGCCAGTGACCATAGATGACGTTTCTAGACCAAGGCTCTTGGAGAGGACTTTGGTTAAACATCAGCAAGCTTTTATGCGACAGCAAAATTTTTCCGATCAAAACAAGTTGAAAGATTTGCTCACTGCCCTTTTACGTAGTACAACTAAAGACGTCTAGAAGCCTTTTAATATGGAATTTGAAGCAGTTATCGGACTAGAAATTCACGCCCAAATTTCTACAAAGAGTAAGCTCTTTTCGGCAGTGGATAACGATTCTTTTGGAAAGGAACCCAATATCAATACTTCTGTGATTTGCATGGGATTTCCAGGGGTTTTACCTGTGCCCAATCAGGAAGCTGTTGAGAAAGGCGCTAAAGCTGCGCTTGCCTTGAAATGCACGGTAGCTCGTCATTCTAAATTTGATCGAAAAAACTATTTCTATCCAGATTTGCCCTCTGGCTACCAGATCTCTCAATACGACGAACCCATTTCTAAAAATGGTCTCGTAGAGTTTTTACTTGGTGGCGAGAAAAAACAGGTTCGTATCACGCGTCTTCATTTAGAAAACGACGCTGGGAAATTGGTTCATACGGGAAATGACACTCTCCTTGACTTCAATCGTGCTGGAACGCCACTCATGGAAATAGTTTCGGAGCCAGATCTCCGGAGTGCAAAGGAGGCGAGAGCATATGCAGAGACCGTGCAGCAAATTCTTCGCTATGTGGGAAGTTCTGATTGCGATATGGAAAAAGGAATGATGCGCTTTGATGCGAGCGTTTCCATTCGTCCTAAGGGAGAGACTAAACTTTATCCACGTGCCGAAATCAAGAATCTCAACTCCTTTAGATCTTTAGAGACAGCGATTGATTACGAAATTCAACGACAAGTGGAATTGTGGGAAGCTGGAAATCCCGTTAAAGAAGAAGTCACCGTGGGCTGGGACGATGATCGTGGCACCACCGAAATCCTTCGAAGCAAAGAAAGCGCAGCAGATTACCGCTATTTCCCAGAACCAGACATCCCACCCATTGACTTGAGTGAAGAACAAATTGAAATGTGGCGCAAAGAAGTGCCTGAATTGCCTTTGGATAAGCAAGAAAGATTTGCGAAAGAATACGAACTGAATGAGGCAGACCTTCAAATGTTCACAGAATCTTTGGCTCTGGCTGATTTTTTTGAGGCTGTTGCAAAGGGGGCAAAAAATCCAAAAGCAGCCAGCTCTTTTGTAGGAACTGTACTTCCAAAACAGTTGAAAGATGCAGGCATAGATTTTAAAGATTCACCCATAACAGCAGAACATCTTATCGAATTGATTCAGTTGGTGGATGAAGGAACTATTTCCAACAACGTCGCTAAATCCACCGTTTTTGAGGCAATGATGAGGGACGGCAGCATGCCCAAGGATCTTGTAACGCGTTTGGGCTTGGTTCAGATGAGCGACACCAGTGAATTGGAAGCTCTCTGCAAGGCAGCTATGGAAGCAAATCCTCAAGTGGTTGACGATCTAAAATCTGGGAAGGGAAAGGCTCTTGGTGCTTTGGTCGGCCATGTGATGAAAGCCAGCCAAGGCAAAGCCAATCCTAAAATGGTGAATGACATTCTCCAGAAACTTCTGGTATAATAGAGTCGTTCTAACCCACGCCCATGGAAGCTTTGGACATCTTGCACCTTACTTTGGCCGTTTGTATCGGTCTTTTAACGATTTTTCTTTCGTTCACCCTCATCTATTTGATGTTCATCTTGAGGGATGTCTCCAAAGTTACAGATAAAGTGAAAGAAATTGCCGAGAAGATAGATCGTACAATCACGAAACCCATTTTACTCACCAAGAGCATCATTGAGTTTGTCTCTCCATTCATTCAATCGGCAGAACGGGTTGTGAAGGGGAGAAAAAAGTAGCTTTTAAGGGAAACACGACAAAAGCATTCCATATTCTTTTTGCTCGTGCCATTGGGTTGAGAATAAGACGCCAAACCCACTCTAGCCCCATTTTTTGAAGCATTTTAGGAGCCCTTTTGATGTTGCCGCTCCAGAAATCGAAAGATCCTCCCACGCCAATCGCCACGTGCAGATGAGGAAGTTGTGAACAGTATTCAGCCATCCAGAGTTCTTGTTTTGGGGCACCATAAGCCACAAACAGCATTTGAGCCCTGCTCTCTTTTACTTGCTCAAATGCTTCCTTCCCAGGATTTAGGGAGGAAAAACCCGCTACAAGGAGTTTTGGGTATTTTTTTTGGAAAAAAGCAGCAGTTCTTTCGGCCACATTTCCAAAACCACCCAGAAAAAATACAGATTGATTGTGGGCAGCAGCCCAGTCCACCATGTCACCCATGAAATCAGATCCGTGAATCACTTCTGGCAGAACTCGTTTAAACGGTGCTTTCCAAAAGAGGAATAGGAAAAGTGCTGGGAGGTACAGCACTGCACGTAAACTTTTAGATCGTATACTCAGAAGCGTAGAAACAAAGAAAAGGCCGTGACCATCTGGAAGCATGAGGTCTGCTTTTTCCAAAGCCTTAAAATAGGCTGGATTTCGATTCGCCTCCAAAAGAATTTCAGGATTTGGAGTCACAATAAGCCCCCCCTTAGCCAGAGCTGCCAGAGCTTGATTACGTGTGACAGGATCGATGCGTACGTTGAGAATTTTCATGCCTCAGCAATATGAACAAAATTTTGGCCCTTTTCCTGATAGATTACCTTGAAACCTGCTTTATTCAAAGCACGGCTGAGACCTCTCAAGGTGCAAGCAAAATACGTACGATGAATTCGCTGCTTCCATGGAATTTGAAGGGCAGAAAAACCGTAACGAGGCCAAAACAAGGTTTTTAGCCAAAGGTTCACAAATCGCCACTGGAAAAGATTCCAGTTCGTCATAAAGAGGCGTCCTCCAGGTTTGAGCGTTTCCTTCCATGCTTTCAAGATATTAAAATGTTCTTTCGGCGGTAGGTGATGAAAGGAAGCGATTGCAAAAATGGCATCGAATTTTTCCTCAAAAGCGGGTAGACGAGAAATGTCTGCAAGCAAAAATTTTTCTTGTGGAAATTTTGCTTGAGCCAAAGCAAGCAGCTTTTTAGACTGATCAACGCCTAAGTATTTTTTATAACCATGTTTTTTTAAAAACGTGAGCAGACGGCCATTCCCACACCCCAAATCTAAAACAGCTGATTCTCTGTTGTAGAATGGTAAAAACACCTCAAATTCTTTCCAGGGAAATTGTCGCGTTTCATCAAACTCTTCGGCAATCGCATCGTAATCAGCTTTAATCTTTTCCTGGATTCTTTTAGAGTGCATGCATCATGAAAGTTTTCTCCGAGAAAGATATCCTCAAGCAGTTTATAAAACAAGCTGCGAACGCCAATCTTAAAAATGAAGATGAGCTTCATCGCTTTAAGAAAAACTTCTGCAAGGGTGCCGACCTGCCTATGTTCAGCAATGTGCGTCTCCAAACAGCTTATGAAGCCTTACTAAAAGAAGGCTGGCAAGGAGATGATTTTTTGCAACGCCTCTTGCGTAAGCGAAAGATTCGTACCCTCTCTGGAGTTTCCGTTATTACAGTGCTCACAAAACCTTACACGTGCCCTGGACGCTGTGTATTTTGTCCAACAGAACCCGGAATGCCCAAGTCTTATCTTTCAAACGAACCTGGAGCCATGCGTGCCGTGCTCGACGATTTTCACCCGAAAGATCAAGTTCAAACTCGTCTAAAAAGCTTGAAAGCTCAAGGTCATGAGACTGAAAAACTGGAAATGATTGTGTTGGGAGGAACTTTTTCTGCATACAACCGCCGGTACCAAAGGGACTTCATTCGCGCTCTCTACAATGCTTGTAACGAAAAGACCGAACGGAGTTTAGACAAAGCCCAAATCGCCAACGAAAGCAGTCCACACAAGATCATCGGTTTGAGTTTAGAAACTCGACCCGATCACGTCACGGAAGAAGAAATTTGTCACATGAGAGAACTTGGCTGTACCAAGGTTCAAATTGGCGTTCAACACACGAATAATGAAGTCCTTGCACTTAACAAACGTGGAGAAACAATTGAAGACAGTATTCACGCAATCCAACTCCTCAAAGATGCAGGTCTCAAAATCGCCACCCACCTCATGCCCAACTTGCCTGGAAGTACCCCAGAGATGGACGTGCAGATGGTGAAGGATTTTTTTGAAAAACCCGAGTTTAAACCAGACCAGCTTAAAATCTACCCTTGTGTGGTCACTCCTTATTCCGAACTGGAGCAATGGTGGAAGGAAGGCCGTTTTCATGCCTATTCCGACGAAGTTATGATGGACATTCTCCTCCAAATGCAGATGTCCTTGCCCGAGTACGTACGAGTGGAACGGCTTTTTCGAGACATCCCTGGGGAAAGCATTTTAGAGGGCAGTCAAAAGACGAATATGCGTCAACTTCTCGAAGAAAAAATGGAAAAAATGGGTATGAAATGCCGTTGCATACGTTGCCGTGAAATCAAGGGTGAGACTTACGATCCTTTGAACACCGAACTGCGAGTGCTTGAATATGAAGCTTCTCATGGTAAAGAATTTTTTATCAGCTTCAACGACAAGGAAAAAGATCGGCTTTGTTCTTTGCTCCGTCTCCGTTTCCCTTCACAGTTTTTCTCTGGAAAACCACATTTCATTTCCGAGTTGGAGGGGGCAGCTTTAGTGCGCGAGGTACACACTTACGGAGCTCAAATGAATACTGGGAGTCGAGGGAAAGAGGCTTCTCAACACGTAGGACTGGGTCGTCGTATGCTAGAGAAAGCAGAAGAAATCAGTAAAAACGCTGGGTTTAAAAAACTTGCTGTCATTGCTGGAGTGGGCACACGCAACTACTACCGAAAGTGGGGGTATGAATTGGAAGGAACTTACATGACTAAGAGCTTGTCTTAAACCTGTTTTTAAGGTATAATGACAAGATTAACTTTTTCGATGAACGTCATCCCCAGTCATCCTATCGAAAGGAACGAGACTCAGGCAGAGGCACCTAAGGCCAGTTCAGAAGTGGGGAAGGCCGCTGTTGACCGACAATTAACGGGAATGGAGCTAAAAGCAACTTTGGATGCTTTTGATCCAGGCAAACCTCTTTCTGAACAGCCCACAACTGAACGTAGTCTGGAATTTTTACTCGACAAGCTCCTTGCAAAAGGGATTCAGGCTGGCGGAAAAATGGAAGAATTTAGAGCCAATCCAGATCTCCTTAAAACCTATAAAAGTAAGGAAGATGAAGGAAATGAAGATTTGGCTGTTGAGCTTTTAAAGAAAGCTATTGCAGGCAATAAAGCTTGGTGGGAAGCCTTCACCAAGGCAGCAGAAGGGCGGCACAAAACCTACGTGGAAACTGTGCAAGCCATCGACAAAAATGAAGAACCTGGATGGATGGAAACCTACGGCCCTTATGGGAAATATCTATTGCTGGGAGTGGGTGCTTATAGCGCTTACCAGCTTCTTTTCGGTAAAAAAAGCGATACGTGGGGGCAAGCTTTAACACGTACCGTTAAAAATAGTGCTCTCACTGTGATTGGGTTGGGGGGATTTTTGAATGCCGAAAAAATTGACGACTGGGCTTTGAATTGGGGTCTCGACATGAATTGGAAAACCCTTGCAGCTTTCTTCAGTGGAGGCGGCTTTGCCGTTTTCGATCTTGCTAAAAAATTTCCAGGCTTTTCCGAAACTGTAGAACTTTTGAACGTGAACCCTCACACACTTTACAACCTGAAAGATAAAAAAATAGGTGATTTAAAATCTCAAGCCAATGCTCTGCACAAAGCCGGAGAGAGCATTCTTGGCTCAGGTCTAGCTTCGATTTCCTCCGTTTTAGGAGTGGATTTAGCCAAACAGGTTGGCGTTGATCTACGAGATAAAAAAACAATCGCTGAGGAGGAACTCATTTTAGATTTCATCAATCTCAACCAAGGGCGTGTGAGTGGAGACCTAGATCAGCTAACGGTAGGCGCTTTTCTTGCTCAACTCGAAACACAAGGACTCTTCAAGCCAGGTGTAGCAAAGAAACTCAGTGAAACCAATGACTCTCCTGATGATCCAGGCTTGAACCTGCCAGACATGCCAGCTTCTTCTGAAGAAGAAAAAGCATGGTTCCCCAATACGGTTGAGGCAATCTGGTCAGAAGAATTCTCCCCAGAAGCTGTATTTGCAGGCGTCATTGCTGATGGGGCAAGCTTGGTGGGTTTAGAAGGAGGTCTTTATCTGATTAAAGAAGATCGAGCCACTCTACTCAGTACTCCAGCCGTTGTTACGGAATCTTTCAGAGATCTTGCAGAAATGTATTCTGGCGAAAAATCACTGTCTCAAGGAAGCTTCCAAATTTTAGAGCGACAAACAGAATGGGTTTTCAATGGGGGAGGAAAAGCTGTCGTTGAGGGCACTGCGATCTACAGGACCATCCAAGGACTTAAAACCACATGGAATCCAGTTAAATTGGCTGGAATAGCCACACGAGGCGCTTGGGAAGGGGGCAAACACAGCATGCGACTACTTTTCACATTGAGTGGAGAAGTACCCGGAAGAATAGCCCTAGCAGGAGCACGCCAACTCTCAGTCGATAATTTACGAGCTCTATCGTATTCAGCAGCAGAAGTCATGAGAATGACAGCAGAGGGGAAGCAGGCTGTTCAACATGCACGAGCCGTTTGGCATGCAAATGAATTCAGGCGTCTCAGCGACCTTCTCAACGTCATGGCCGATGGTTCTGTTAGCATAAAAGGAGCAAAAGGGGCTTTGTATCGCATGTTTAGGGATCCGGAAAAACTAAAACAGGCCATGAGCTACCATGCTAAAGAGTTTTTCAAAACAAGCGAGGCTTTCCAGAAATCAAAACTGGGATTTACGAAACAGATTTCTGAAGCGGCCCAATTTGGACCAGAAGAAATCGTCAAACAAATGGTCAATGTTAAAGAGAAAATGTCTCGATTCTTCCAACTGCATCCAGATTATCGAATGCCATTACAGCCATTTACTAAGATTCTTGAAGTGGGAAAGGTTGTAGGAGGAAAACTTTATGAGGGTGCGGAACTAGCTTTGAATAAAATTGGATTAGGAGAATACATAGGCAAGATCAAGGCTATGGACCTTCCAGAAGGGCGTTTGAAGGAACTCGTTGCCGCTTTAACAAAATCTCCAGAGAAAATAGCCGCTTTTAAAACAGCTATTGGGACCAAATATGAACTGCTCAAGGCTTCTCTCAAACTGAACGGAGCAAAAGCGCTACCCGCAGCAATGGTGCTCCACACCTTCTATTCTTATCGCGGGGCAGGGGAGGCAGAAAAAGCAGATGAAGCCGTTCATTTAGCCTGGAATCTTGGTTTTTTGGGGGCAGACTTAAAGCTCGCTGCAGGCACATCAGCACGTTACGGAAAAAATCCTTTGGTCTTTCTCGGCCTTTTTGGAGCCCAAGTTTTAGGGAATGGCTACTATGATTCGAATTGGAAGCCCCATCTAGATAAATACTACCCCAATCGAAATGAATGGCTAACGAAAGGCTGGACCGGAGACGTAGCTTCTTTAGTTTCTTTTGAAGCTCTTTTAAATGCGGCGCGTTATGCAGACAGCTTAGATGACACTTTTGGTTGGGACACCTCCGATGAAACAATATATGCCACAACTGATCCCTTAGAATACTTGGATAGAGGTGGAAAAGCCCTGACTCCTGGGACAATCAGTCAGGCCTGGTGGAGTTGGCATTCTCCTGCAACAGAGAATTGGAAATCACCGATCCAAGACATTAAATTTTATGATCTCGCGAAGCTGCAGAAGATGGCTAAGCAAGCTGCCGACCAAAAACGTGCAGAATTGGACAGTCTATCTCCAGACGATGTCATTCGACGCCAAGTCCTAGAAGAAGAAATCAAAGTGATCGATGGGATGGCTGATCTTGGAGAGCCCGAGAAAGGGATTCCACCTCAATGGATGCTCCAAAAAGACTTAGAATTAGCCCAAGAACAGGAAGAAGTGATTCAGCCAATACATGATGCATTTGAGGCTTATGTGTCTGCAATGATCCCAAAAGACGGCCCTGCGGCATTTGACAAAATTATAGAACGTATTCAAAAAACAGGAGAATTTCATATAGAAGGCCCTCAAGAACAAGCTCTCTGGGAAGTCATCTTTGAAAAAGGATTCAATATGAACGGGGAGGAAATGCGGTTCCCAAGTTTTATAGGAATTTTAGTAGGATTCTCAAAGAGAAAATTGCAGCTGCAAAAATTGCTAGAACCTTTTGATAGGAAGAGGCAAGAGGTCATGAGTAAGCTCGTTGCATAATGAGGAAAGGGGGTCTAGGATTGAACATCAATAATCCCGCACAATATATCTTGTGCGAAGTTAATAGTATAGAAATAAACCTGTTAAAACTTTCGATTTAACGCGTTTTCGGCTGCGGAGTCGACTTCTACATCGTCTCTCGCCCACTAAAAAGAGCCCTCAAAAATGAATTCAAGGACTCTTTAGGTTTTTTAAAAAACTAGTACGTCACTTTGATTTGGCTTGCCCCTCCATTTGGAAAATTAGGATGGTTCGCTGAAATGTTTCGATTTTCTCCATTTGGATTTTCTCCAACAATGTCTTGATGAACATTTTCAATATCAAAGTAAAGACTCAAAGGATATTCTAGATTTAAATCACGACTAGAAAGATCTAATTCTAAGTAAAGTGTAGAAACATGCTTTTTTTGCAACAAAAATTCAATATCGTCAAATTCTACGTAGCCATTTGAATCAATAGACTCCCAAGAGCTCCACTCATTGCTATTCAAGTCAATCAAACGTACAGCTGAAACAATTTCGTTGGCATAGACGGGATTTCCTTCCAAGTTTTCGGAACCCCAAGTGTAACTTCCATTATTATCTACGTCCATTTTTACCCTCAAAGTTAGGCTTTGCATCATGATGTCTTCATGAACGGGTCGAAAACTGAATCCTGTGGCAACAACATCTTGGGTTCCATAAGTGTAGTAATGGTTCCCCAAAGTGTCGCTGGCAAGACGTACACGGTCAATCGCTACAGGACTTGCGTGAGTTAGAGGTGCTGTACTCGCTAAAATGGCGAGCAGCAAAGTAGATCCAAGCAGACGTTTCATAGTATTGTGATTAAAGAATAATACTACGAATACAAAAACTCGGATTGCCTCCAAAGGTTGCGCTACTTAGATTGACATACCTAAAGATCGTTTTGCGGCACTACGCGCTCTTTCTAAAAGAGCAGCATCCCCAAAAGAGGCCATCTTAAGATCTGGGAGTCCACTTTGCTTGACTCCATATACTTCTCCAGGACCACGCATTGCAAGATCTAATTCAGCCAATGCAAAGCCAGAAGCATGTCTTACCATGTGGTTCAAACGCTCTAAAGCTTCTGGGGAACTGCTGTCGGAGAAAAGAAAACAGTAGGATTGATGACTCCCCCGCCCCACTCGCCCACGGAATTGATGGAGCTGAGCCAGTCCAAAGCGTTCGGCTCCTTCAATGATCATGATCGTGGCATTGGGCACGTCGATGCCCACTTCAACAACTGAAGTAGAGACTAAAATGTCCGTTTCCCCTGCAGAAAAAGCCTTCATCACTGCCTCTTTTTCTTCGGCCTTCATGCGACCATGTAAAAGTGCGAGTTTGTGTTGAGGAAAAATGTCTTTTTGAAGACGTTCATATTCTTCGGTTGCAGCCTTCACCTCAATCACTTCGGATTCCTCAACGAGAGGGCAAATGATAAAAACTTGTCGTCCTTTTGCGATCTGATCGGAAACCCAAAAATAGGCATCGTTCCGTTTTATTTCTGGAACAATTCGAGTGATGATTTCTTGGCGACCTGGGGGCCATTCATCGAGTATAGAAAGGTCTTGATCCCCATAAATGGTGAGGGCAAGAGTCCGTGGGATTGGCGTTGCAGAGAGAGTTAAAAAATGTGGAGTGCCATGACTTTTGAGAGCCTCGCGCTGTTCAACTCCAAAACGATGTTGTTCATCCACGACAGCCACACCTAAGTTGGCAAAGCTTACACCTTCCTGAATGAGCGCATGGGTTCCAATCACTAAATCACAGGTTCCTGTCGCAATTTGACGCAGCACTTCTTGATGATCTTTCGTACCTAAAGAGCCAACCAACAACTGAATATTCATTCCAAAAGCTCCTAAGAGCTTGCTCAAACTGGAGTAGTGTTGACGGGCCAAGATTTCGGTAGGAGCCATTAAGACCCCCTGTTTGTTATTTATTTTTGCCAAATAGAGTGCAGCTGCGGCTAAAACTGTTTTTCCAGCTCCCACATCACCTTGCACCAAACGAGTCATTGGGTAAGGTTTTTGGAAGTCTTCCAGGATTTCTTGAAGCACGCGTTTTTGCGCACCAGTCAAAACAAAGGGGATGCTCTCCAAAAAGGCAGCAAGCTCTAAACGTTGAAGTTGTCCCTCCCCTCCTTCAAAACTCTTTTGCCATTCTTGTTTGCGTTGCAAAGCAGCAACTTGGAGCTGGAATAATTCGTCGAAAGCCAAACGTTCTTTTGCTTTTTCCAAAGTACGTTCATCTTGGGCAAAATGAACGTGGTAAATGGCTTCAGAAAGAGGTAAAAGCCCCTCTTCATCCCGCAGTAAAATGGGCAAAGTTTCTTCAAAAAGTTTTGCGTAGGGAAGAAATTTAAAGATCTTTTCTCGTAACCATTTTGAGGTGATTTCACCGCTTTCGGGATAAACGGGAACAATACGTCCCGTATGCAATAAATGTTCGGATGGTCTTTCGTATCCTGGACTCATTAAAATCTGTTTTCCATTTTCTATCTTAAGTTTACCTGTCAAAATAATAGGACTGCCTTTGTGGAAGAGTTGTTTGAGGTGCCCCTGATTGAACCACAGCACGGGGATTTCTCCGCTGGAATCCGCCACCACCGCACGCGTCATCGTTTTGCCACTCCGTGTGAGTTTAGTGAGTAAAGAAATAATCTTACCCTGAATCACATTCACTTCATCGGTACGCATTTCATTGATGAGTGTGAAGTTTTGCTCGTCACGGTAGCCACGAGGAAAATACGTTAAAAGGTCACGCAAAGTTTGAATGCCCATTTCCTTGAGTTTTTGGATATAGGATTCACGAGTCCCTAATAATTTGGCATCCAGACGTTGATCGAGCATGACAAAATGCTAACAGAAAACGCCTTGAACTTGAAGTTTAGACCAAAATGTAAACAAATTTTCGCTTCCCAACTTGGAGCAAGGTTTTTTCTTCGGAGAGTTCTATGGCTTCCTCGATCTCTTCCACTTTCTCCCCATTCACCTTCACGGCACCTGCTTCTACAAGACGCCGTGCATCGCTCTTAGATGCTGCAAGTTTGAGTTCACTTATGAGGTCCACGATATTCCAGTCCTTTTCCTTCAACTTCACTTCTTCAATGTCGTCGGGGATTTCTTTCTTTTGGAACACAGTTTTAAAATGTTCTTCAGCTTTTTGAGCGGCTTCCTCTCCGCGGTATAAAGTCACAATTTTTCGTCCCAATTCCATTTTGAGGTCTCGTGGATTTTCGCCACTTTCCAAGCGTTTTTTGCAAGCAGCACATTCTTCAGCAGAAGCGCGAGCAGCGAGTTCAAAGTAGTTCAGAATCAGTTCGTCAGGAATCGACATCACTTTACCAAAAATATCTTCAGGGCTGTCGTCCACGGCGATGTAGTTCCCAGTACTCTTCCCCATCTTCATAGAGCCATCGGTTCCAATCAAAATAGGTACAGTCAGAATGTTTTGAGGTTCTTGGCCGTAAGCCTTTTGGAGGGTGCGCCCCGCAAGCAAGTTGAAGGTTTGGTCGGTTCCACCCAGTTCCACATCGGCTTTGAGTGCCACGGAATCGTAACCCTGCATCAAAGGGTACATGAATTCGTGCATGGATATCGGCTGATTGTTCTTGATGCGCTCTTGAAACATGTCTCGCTCGAGCATTTGTGCCACAGTGAACTGTGAAGAGAGAAGTACCACATCACTGAAGTTCAATGGAGCAAGCCAATCGGCATTCCAGCGCACCTCAATTTTATCCACGTCGAGGATGTGAGAGACTTGACGGACATAATGTTCCGCATTTTTTTCAAGCTCTTGCTGCGTGCGCATGCCTCGAGTCTCATTTTTTCCGGTAGGATCCCCTATTTGACCTGTAAAGTTTCCAAAAAGCAGAATGATTTGATGGCCTAACTCTTGAAATTCTCGAAGCTTGTGCACCACCACCATATGGCCTAAATGGAGATCAAATCCAGTAGGATCGATTCCCAGCTTGATACGGAGTTGTTTTCCACTCATCAATTTTCTCTTGAGATCATCACGAACAATCACTTCCGCAACTCCCAAACTGAGCAGGCGATCGACAGCTTTTTCGTCGGTAATAACTGGCATGGCTGATCAGGTAAAAAAGTGCTAGACTTCAGCTCAAGCACACTAACAAAGCTCCTTTTCAAATGCAATTTCAAAGTTTACTGGTAGAGGAAAAAGACCGAGGTGAAAGACTGGATTCTTTTCTTTCAAAAAAGTTGGGAATCTCTCGAAGCAATGCCCAAACTCTCATCGAGAATGGAAACGTTCGTTTGAACCATAAAAGTCCTAAAAAAAGTGGTGCTGTTTTGGCAACGAACGACTTCGTACATTATCGGAAAGAAATCAAGCCCAGCCAATTGGAAGCTCAGGACATCCCTTTAAACATCCTATTTGAAGATTCAGAGCTTTTGGTCATCAACAAGGCTCCTGGCATCGTGGTACACCCCAACGAAACAGGCCATTACAGTGGAACCATTGCAAACGCCATTTTAGCTCACTGCAAAGAGCTGGTCTCTAAAGGCTATAGACCTGGCATAGTCCACCGTCTTGATAAAGACACATCAGGGGCACTTTTAATTGCAAAAACAGAAGCCAGTCTACAGGAGTTGAGCAAGCTTTTTCACGATAGAAAAGTTCACAAAACCTACTGGGCGCTGGTTAGCGGTAAACCAAAAACGGAAGAAGGAAGTATCGACGCCCCCATTCAGCGTGACACTAAAAGCCGTCAACGCATGGCCATTCATGCTCAGGGCCGCCATGCACTCACTTCTTTCAAAATTTTAGAAGTGTATGTTGGGGCAACTCTACTCGAAGTAAAAATTGAAACAGGGAGAACTCATCAAATTCGTCTCCATTTGGCGAGCATCGGACACCCCGTTTTGGGCGATCCAGTCTATGGAGACAATAAGATCAACAAAACCTTTGCAAGTAAGTATGATTTGAAGCGTCAATTTTTGCATGCAAAAAGTATCGAGTTTGAGGGTAGACATTTCGAAGCACCCTTAGCTCCAGACCTAAAAACGGTCTTAGACCAGTTAAAAAAACATTGATGAGACTCTTTCTATTAGGCATGGGGCCTCTCCCCTGCGAAAAAAATATCCTCACTCAAACTGCTTTTGGTCTTCGCACTTGGCAATTCCTTTCTGTTCTACGCGAATGGAAAGGCAAATGTCGTCTTGTTTTGCTGACTCGTAGAGAGCATTACAAAGATGCACCAAAACTGCAAAAATGGGAGGTTTTGACTCTCTTTGGAACTTCGGTCGAAGTTCTCCATCTAGATAAAGATGCACGTGGTTTTAAAAAAGAGCTTAAAAAAGCTTATGACGGATTTGATCCAACTCTTGCCGTAGCAGTCAACCCTTTTGCCTCTGCTGTACTGGCAGAACTCGAACCTAAGGTTCCTTTTTGGGCTGATCTCAATGGTTGGGTAATGGCTGAAGCACAAAGTCAGGCTTTTATCGATCAAAACGATAGTTATCTTTCGGTCTGGTGGGAGCGTGAAAAAAAGGTGCTCGAACAAGCTGACCGTATTTCCACGGTATCTGAAGCCCAAAAACTAGCCACTCTAGGAGAATTAGCCTCCCTCCAACGTCTGAATGCAAAAACGGAAGAAGAAACTCTTGTGTACACGATCCCCAATGCTAACGAATTGCCCAACATCAGAAAAAAGACTCCAGTCTGGAGAGCAAGACTTCCTGAAGATGCCTTTATTGTCTTTTTCTCTGGAGCCTACAATACTTGGCTAGATGAAGAGACTCTATTTAAAGGTGTAGAAGCAGCCATGAAGGAAAGTACAAAGCTGCATTTTGTATCTACGGGAGGTGCGGTAGCAAACCTAGCCAATCAAGTTTTTGAAAGGTTTCAACAACGTTGTAAAAACAGTTCCTTTTCAGATCGTTTCCACTTTTTGGGCTGGCTAGACTCTGAGGAGCTACAGGAAAGTTATGATTGTGTGGATTTGGGAATAAATGTTGATCGGGACAACAACGAAGCTTGTTTTGGAGCCCGAAATCGTATAAACGAGTGGGTCCACTACGAGCTCCCTGTTTGTAGCACCGTCCTGACTGAAGTAGCACGTGGTTTCAACCAAGTAGAAGGCATTTTAGCTTTTGAGGCAGGCAATCCAAATGATCTTAAGAAGACCTTACTCAAAGCAATGACCTTAGATTTGAATTCCTTCGCAAAACGAGCCAAGGCTTATGCTGAGAAGGAATGGTCCTACGAAAAAACCACAAAACCTCTGCTGGCATGGTTAAAGACCCCAGTTTTTGCCAAAGATAAGCTTTACAAGCCTTCCAGTTCTTTACTAGGTCGCCTCCATTTCCGAATCAAACGAGACGGACTTGGGTTTCTTTTAAAATGGTTATGGAAAAAGCTTCGATAAAAAACATCCTCATTATTGGATCTTATGGAGCTTCTAACCTGGGAGATGAGGCTCTTTTGGAGGCGCTCTTAACTCATACAAAAGTAAAAATTAAGAAGTTCGTACTGAGTGGGAATATTAAAGACACGCTCAAAAGACACCCCAAAGCCGATGCTGTCGCTCTACATTTTCCTTTCGGCTTACGTTCCTTTTTCTCTTTCGGATGGTTCAAGTCCTTTGTTTTACTGAGGAAAGCAGATCTTGTTCTTTTGGGTGGAGGTGGGCTTTTTGCAGACCATGAAACGCCAAAGGCAGTGGCTTTGTGGAGCTGGCAAGTCCTTTGGGTCAAGCTGTTGAGAAAACGTTTGGTTATTCTTGGGAATTCTATTGGCCCTCTAAAAACCTATTTTGGAAGAAAAACAACAGCTTGGGCATTGCGTCAGGCTGAAGAAATTTACGTACGTGATCAAAACTCTCTCCAATGGGTGCAGAACTTGGCTCCGAAAACACCAATGCATTTGAGTTCCGACCTTGCATTTCTAAATAAAAAACCAGAAACAGCACAAAAAAAGAAGCAAATTGCATTGAATATACGCCCCTGGAACTGTTCTGTTTCTTTAGCCCCTCTGATTGCTCACTACAAAAAAAAGGGCTATTCCATTTTACTTATACCCATGGAGGAACAAGATCGTATTCTGCTCGAACAGTACGAAGACGAAGGAGTAAAAATAATCTTCCCCGACAATTATGAAAGTCTTTTGCAGCTCTTAAACACTTGCGAAGCAGCATTAGGAATGCGCCTGCATTTTTTAATTGCTGCAGCTATAGCAGATTGCAAGGTGGCTGGCATTAGTTATTCATCTAAGGTTGACGGTATGATGGAACTTCTAGAACTACCCCACCAAACTCCACAAGAACTTACAGAAAAAACGGTAATTGATTTAATGGGCAAAGCAAAAAAGGCGATGCACGTAGATGAGCAGCGCTTAAAAGCAAAAGAGATGTTAAAAGAGCTTAATCTTTCTTAGCAGCAGCTTTCTTCTTTGCAGCTGGTTTTGCTGCAGCCTTGGGAGCCTTTTCAGCGCTCTCGGCTTTCTCTTCAGCTACGGTGGTCTCCTTAACAGCGGCCTTCTTTTGAACTGCAGAGATCTTAAGCACCTTAATCAAGGTATAATTCTGGCGGTGTCCTTGAGAAAGTTGGTAGCGTTTTTTAGGATTTTTCTTAAAAATGCGCACCTTTTCTCCCTTTCCATGTTCAAGCACTTGGCATTCAACCTGAGCACCTGCAACAAAAGGAGTTCCGATCTTCATATCCGTAGCTTCTTCGTCAGAAAGCAAAAGCACCTCTTTGATTTTTAGAGCTTCTCCTTCCTTAATATCGAGCTTTTCTACTTCGAGTTCATCCTTTTCACGAACTTTGTATTGTTTTCCACCGAGGGCAACGACTGCGAACATGAGACAGAATTAAATGCCAAGAAACTGTAGGGGAGAAATCGGGTTTAGGCAAGGGAATTTTTAACCAGTAGCTCCATTCCCTCTTTAAAAGACTTGTTCAAGTGCTCTCTTTCTTCTTTTGAAAAGTCACCCAAAACATAATCTGAAAGTGCCATCTGGTCTTGCATTTCAGGTTCACGAGCCTCCACCCCAAGTCGAAGTCTCGGCACCCCCTCTGTATTCAGAGAAAAAAGCACTGATTTCATTCCATTATGGGTGCCTGCTGAGCCTTTTTCTCGAAAACGCACAGCACCTAAAGGTAAATCCACATCGTCATAAACCACACAAACAGATGAAAGTGGTGGTTTATAAAACTGGACGAAACGTTGAAGCACTTCCCCACTTCGGTTCATAAAACTCAAGGGTTTTAGAAGTAGGATTTTCTCATCTCCTTGGCCTTTTTCACTGACCAAGCCGCCCCATTTTTCCTGAAATTCTGGAAAATCGTGTTCGTGGGCAAAGGCATCTAAAAAGAGGAAGCCAGCGTTGTGACGGGTATTTAGGTATTTTTCACCAGGGTTTCCGAGGCCGCAGAGCAGTTTCATTGAAGGTCATGAAATTCAAAGAAATGTGGAGCGATTTTGATAAAATCCCCTGTTTCAGCACCTTGCCGTCGCAATTCAGTTTGAATTCCCATTTTTTGGAGCACATCATAGAGACGTTGGATCGCTTGCTCCTGATCTACATTGGTCATACGAGAAATCTGTTGAATGCGTGGACCCGTGACCTCAAACAAAGTGCGTCGAGGCCTGGTTCCTTCACTTAGCACCACTCCATAAACCACTTCACGAAGTTCATCGACATGAAGCTCGTACATCTTCTTAACTTCAAAAGATTGTTCGTCCACAAAATGAACGGGGGTATAACTTTGAATCCCTGAAGTCGCCTCTACTTCAGGTGCTGCTTTTTCTGCTTTTTGGTTGAGAGTCCAAAGCTCAAAAAGTAGACCGGAAAGGCCTTCCCCACTCACACCAGAAACCAAACGCAATTTATTCTTAAGTTTTGGAAAATCTTTTAAGAACTCTTTTGTGAGTCGAGCTCGATCTTCTTCCGGGATTGCATCAATCTTGTTGATGGCGACCAAAAACTCTTTTTTGACCATTTTTGGGTCGTATTTTTTAAGCTCCATTTGAAGGATTCTGAATTGATCCGACAAAGTTCGTTCCTCGTAAGGAAAAGGGTCCAAAAGATAGAGTAAGGTAGCGCTACGAGCGATGTGTTTTAAGAAAGTTCCTCCTAAACCTTTCCCTTCAGAAGCCCCTTCAATAATTCCAGGCATATCAGCAATCACCAAACTTTGGGATTCATTCCCTCCAAACTCCTTTAAATAAACCACTCCAAGATTTGGAATCAAAGTTGTGAATGGATAGGCACCCACCTTGGGTTTGGCAGCAGAAACGTGCGAAATGAATGTGGACTTCCCTGCAGAAGGAAATCCCAGCAACCCCACATCAGCCACCAAGCGCAACTCTAAACGAACTTCTCGGCTTTCACCGATATCTCCCAGTTCAGCAAACTTAGGTGCCTGGCGTGTGCTGGACATAAAATGGGCATTCCCATACCCCCCACGACCCCCTTTAGAAATCAAAAATCGATCTCCATGCTTGCGCAAATCTGCCAACAGTTCTTCACGTTGTACGTCATAAACCAAAGTACCCACAGGCACCAAAAGTTCCAAATTTTCACCCGCATGACCCGCTCTATTATTAGTGTTTCCATTTTCACCTGGGCCAGCCGTAAAAGATTTTCTCCCTGAAAAGTGCCGAAAGGTGTTGTGATTCTCATCTGCGACTAAAATCACGTCACCTCCATTGCCCCCCTCTCCTCCATCGGGAGGCCCCATGTCCACATATTTTTCACGGTGAAAAAAAACCATCCCATTACCTCCACGACCCCCCTCTAACGTGAGGGTAACTTCATCAAAAAACATATTTTAAAGCTAATTTTTATTATTCAAGATTTGCAAGCTCACTTTCGATGGCCTCCACAATGAGCTGCCCTCGAGCTCCACGAACAGGGATTCCATTGACAAAGAAGTATGGGGTTGCACTAACTCCATAGGTAGAAGCCGCAATAAAGTCTCCCTCAATTTCATCCATAAAACTTCGATCCATCAGACAATCTTCAATGTCGGCACCCAACTGATCTGCCAAATCAACTAAGAAGGCATTGGGATCTAAGGACTGGTTGAAGTCGGCAATGTTCGTAAAGATCAAATCATGCATAGCGAAATACTCCTCATCTCCCTGTTCCCCCACACATTCAGCTGCCAAAGCAGCCTCGTCCGAATACACATGTTTAGGCAAAGGATAATCGCGGTAAACAAACTTCACGAGCCCCTTATCAATATAATTTTCCTTGATGTAAGGGAATATCTCCATATGGAAGCTGTAGCAGTAAGGGCATTGGTAATCGCTAAATTCCACCAAAGTCACAGGAGCATCTACCTCTCCCATCACAGCATCATCATCTGAACTCACACTCACACGTTGAGGAATCAATTCATCAAGAGTGGGTAGGTTTGCAGCTTGAGTCTGGGATTGGATCTGCACAGCTTCATCAGACTCTATTCCTTCGAAGAAATCCTCTTTAGAGAGCACAAGCCCTAAGGTCAAACCGACGACCAAGAAACTCAAACCGACCCAGACAAGTTGAGAACGTTCATTCATAGTAAGAAATTAGGCGTTGCTCAAAGAATACACTAAATATTGTCTAAGGCCAAGAAAGCGTGTAAATTCACCTCGCACTGGCCGAAGTGGCGGAATTGGTAGACGCGCGGGACTCAAAATCCCGTTCCTCTCGGGGAGTGTGGGTTCGATTCCCACCTTCGGCACCAAAAAATAATCTATTAATTCATATGGCGAAATACCCTTTTGAACTCCAAGAAGGAGAGCTTGTTATAAAAAATGAAAATTCTATCTATACAGTGAGCACTTTCAATGCGCACATTGGGTTTTTGATGCTCACAAACAAGCGGCTCATTTTTTACAGACAGACAAACATGATGTTTGGCCTGATTGGCCTTTTAAGCAAGAGGATGCGTGCTGGCTTGGTATGGGAGGTTTCTTTGAAAGACATTGAAAGCCTCACTCGCCCGGAAGGGGTAATGAATAAAGCAAAAATGGTGGTTCGTACCCGTCAGGGTGAAGAATACCGTGTCGTAGCTGATCTAGAACCCTGGGAAGCAGCCCTAAAGCAAGCTAAATAAGTCGCTCGCGTATTTTCTTTGCTAAGGAGACTCCAACAAATGCCTCAAGATCCTGTTGAGAACTTTTTTTGATCTCCTCCACAGAACCATATTTTTGGAGCAGCTTCATTTTAAGGTTTTTCCCAACTCCCGAAATAGTATCAAGTACAGAAGCCTGCAAATGGCGGCCACGAAGGCTCCTTTGAAACTCAATAGCAAAACGATGGGCTTCATCTCTTAACCTTCGAAGAAGGTATAGAGCTTTCGAATCCTTCGGAATAAGAAGCGGAAAGCTTTTCCCTTCTACAAAAACATCCTCTTCACGTTTCGCCAAACCAATCATAACAATATTGAGACCACGAGCCTCTCTGGCCTTTAAAGCAGCACCCAACTGACCCTTCCCACCATCGATCACAATAAGGTCTGGTCGACTTTGGAAAGAGGCGTCTGCGTGTTTAGCAGGATCAAAGGCTACAACTGAACTGCCTTTAAAAAGTTCCTCAAAATGTTTAGGCGTCTGTTTCACCTGCTCGAAACCCAAATCGATATAGAATTGTTCATCTGGAGCATAAACTCTTTTTACTTTGACCTTTTCTAAAAAAGCCTTAAACAAGGCCTCTCGGAATTCTACGCTCTCGGTCATTGGTAAAAGAGCTGCCCTCCCCTCTTTATCTAAAGAAAAATCTAAGGTGGCAATTTTAGTTTTGCCCTCAAAAGCCACTATGCTGTTTTGTATCTTCTTAAAAGTGCAAGGCCCTAATGAGCCCTTCAAATGGCCAAGACGGCGGAATAAGATCTCTTCCATAGATTTGAAATCGTCAATCTCGCCCTCTTCAACCCCCTTCAGATGGAAACGACGGTAATCACTCTTCTTAGCTTTTCCATTTTCGAAAACAACCATGGAAGCTACCGTGTCGGTTCCACCTAGATGAGAAATGTCAAAACATTCGATTCTCTTTGGTGGAAGGGGTAGCTCTAAATGTGCTGCCAACTCTTCAAGAACGGCCTGGTCATCTTGAGTTTCAAATCCAGCCCAACGTGCTTCGTGCTGTTTGCGAAAACTCAATGCGTTTTGGAAGGCCAACTCCAAAAGTTGATTCTTTTTACCCCGTTGAGGGACTTTAATCTGAACAACGCTATCTACTTTTTGTCGGATCCATCCCTCAAAAAAACTTTCCTTCTCAAGAGCAAAAGGAAGCAGAATTTGCTTGGGGAAATCGGCTGCACGCTCGTAGTACTGGAAGAGAAAACTTTCCAGAAGTTCGGTAGCACCTTCTTCTTCCCCTTCTAGGAAACCAGGGGCTTTCACTAGAAAATTTTCCTGGTTGATGAGTTTCCCAGAGCGAACCATAAAAAGATTGAAGTAGGCTTTTCCAGAATCCAAAACGAAAGCAAACACATCCATAGATTCTTCGGTAGGTGCGGAAACCAATTGCTTCTCCATAAGCTCTTCTATAGAAAAAAGTTTGTCTCTTAATAGAGCTGCTTTTTCAAACTCTTTTTTAGCCACAGCTTCTTGCATTTGAGATTTAAGCAGCTGCTCAATCTCATCTGTTTTTCCTTCTAAAAATAATTCGATTTTCCGTATAGATTCTCCGTAAGTTTTTGGGTCAATTTTACCAATACATGGGGCTGCACATCGTTTGATGTGGTAATCCAAACATGGATAAGCCATGGTTTTTTTAGTCACCTTGCTCTGTTCATTTTCCCATTTGATTTCAAGATCGCAGCTTCGATACATGAACAGTTTCTGCAGAAGCAAAAGTGTTTTCTTGGCCTTCCCAGCCGAAGTTTTCGGCCCAAAATACCTTGCCCCATCCTTTTCAATGCGTCGTACCAAATCGATACGCGGGAAGTCTTCGTTCTTACTTATTTTTATGTAAACATAGTTCTTATCATCTTTCATAAGAACGTTGTACTTTGGCAAAAACTCCTTGATCAAATTGGTTTCAAGTATGAGTGCTTCCAAATCGCTACTCACTTCAATCCATTCGATATTTGCAATTTTAGATACCAAACTTTCGGTGCGCTTAGCTCTGTTTTTTTGAGTTTGGAAGTAAGAACGAACCCGATTTTTGAGATTTTTAGCTTTTCCTACATACAAAAGCGTTCCTTCTTCATCTCTAAACTTGTAGACTCCAGGAGAGTTTGGAAGTTCTTTCAGCAGACTCGACACTTCTTTTTTAGGCATTAGAATAGAAAACGCTCATCCTTAGAATAGCATGACCCTGCCTTTCCCTAAAACCTTCACACTTGATCAGGCAGTGCATTTTACTTTGTCTTATTTCGACCTATTTGAAGTGCCTCTCAGCCAGGAACAACTTGAAGCACAATTGTTGAATCTAAAAAGCCGAGATACATCTGAGATTCTTAAAAAGAGTCGAGACATTTATGAAAACAATGGCCGCTATGCTTTGCGAGATATTTTTGAACGTTTTAGTGAAAAGGAAAAACGGAGCCATGAATATTGGAAAAAAATATATCGCTACCGCTGGCTTTTTAACCTTTGCCCTTTTGTAGAAGCTGTTTTTATATGCAACAGTCTTCCAATCAATGATATCCATCAAGACAGTGACATTGATCTCTTGGTGGTCGCGCAAAAAGGGCAACTCTATACCGCACGTTTTTTTCTCACTCTATTTACACAGCTTTTAGGAATTCGCCGTCATGGGTCAAAGATCAAAAAGCGCTTTTGTTTGAGTTTTTACGTAACGGAAGACGCTCTCAATTTTTCGAGTTTGGCAAAAAACCCCTTCGATATCTACTTGGCTTACTGGATCAAGACGCTTGAATTGGTTGCAGGCGACCCTCGATTTCTAAATAAAATTCACGACGAAAATCAAGTTTGGTTAAAAAGCTACTTTTATTTTTGGAAAGGTACAAAAAAACACTTCCAAAAGAGATCCTTACTTCAAAGATTGATTAAAAGTACGCTGGAATTTTTCCTTAAATTTTTGCAGTTTGAAAAAAAGACTAAGAAAAGGCAACTGAAATCTATTCTTAAAAAAAGAGCGGAGCTCAAGGACCCTTCCGGCACGGTTGCGAATGATCAAGTGCTAAAATTCCATGATCAAGATAGACGCAACCAACTCAACCAAGAGTGGCTTAAAAAGATCCAAAAGTGGCTTTAGAATCCTTCATCCAAAAACTCAGCGGGGCTTTTTAACCTCTGCCTGGTTTTCTAAAAGTCAGTTGCATAGAAACTCCCACAAAGCCGAATTGTTCACGGAGTGCATTTTCCATGTAGCGCGCATATGAAAAGTGCATGAGTTCAGGCCAATCACAAAAAAATACAAAGTGGGGTGGATTGCTGCCCACCTGCTCAACTGAATTCACCGCAAAGATCTGCTTTCCACGACGCCCCTTGGGTGCATGCTTTTTAAGCACCTGATCAAGCCAAATATTCAACTGCTCTTGAGGGATCACCTTTTTCCGCTCTTCAGCAATTCGCATGCTCAGTTCTAAAATTTCAAAAATATTCTTTCGATCTTTAGCTGAAGTGAAGACGACGGGTGCCCACGGAACATAGGCCATTTTTCTACGCAATTGACGTATCCATTGATCCTCACGCAATTCGCGATCCTTGCCTTTTTCCAAATCAACCTTGTTAACCACCAAAATCAATCCCTTCCTCTCATCTAAAATGTGGGCACTCACATGACAGTCTTGATTCGTAATGCCCTCCTCAAAATCCAAAAGAAGTGCACAAATATCTGCCTCAGAAACAGATTGCATGGTGCGCAGAATACTGTATTTTTCAAGGCCCGATTCAATTTTTCCACGTCGACGTATTCCTGCCGTATCCACTAAAACAAAGCCTCTGTCTTTGTACTCAAAAGGGATCTCGGAGGCATCTCGAGTGGTTCCAGGAATTTCAGAAACCACCACTCTTTCCTTCCCAAACAAAGCATTCACCATGCTGGATTTCCCTACATTTGGCCTTCCTAAAAAGGCGAGACGAATTTCTCCACCCTTGCTTTCGAGGGGGGTCGCCTTTGGAACTTTTAGATTTTTGAGCTCTTCAATGATCTTTTCTTCTAGAGCATCAAATCCATACGAATGAATTGCTGTCACTGGTAAGGGTTCCCCAAAACCCAGCTCGCAAAGATTAAAACGCTGTTCTTCCAATCGTTCATTGTCACATTTGTTTGCAATCACTAAGACTGGTTTCTTCGATTTACGAAGGAGACTGGCAGCATGAAAATCTTCTGCAGTTGGATCATCTCTTACATCTAGAACGAATAGAATAAGATCAGCTCCATCGATCGCCACTTGGGATTGGGCTTGGACGTTTGCCTCTAAATCATCTCCTTCTCTGTTCAGTTCCAAACCACCTGTATCAACGAGCAAGACGCGGTAATCCCCAAACTGAACACTTTGATAAAGACGATCTCGAGTGGTTCCAGGAACATCAGACTCAATAGCCTGTCTCTTTCCAATCAAACGATTAAAGAGAGTTGACTTACCCACATTGGGTCGACCTACAATGGCAACGACAGCAGACATAATTCGAACTTATGCTTCCTAGACTAGCAAGCTCTTCTGAAAATCTCAAGGTCCTAGCCGTAACAAAAGGCAAAAATCCACTCGAAATCATGAAAATGCTCGAGGAAACTGGATTGCAGTCAATAGGTGAAAATCGGCTAGAAGAAGCTGAAAGTAAGTTTTTAAGCCTCCCCAAATCCCTTGAAAAGCACTTTATTGGGAAATTACAGTCTCGAAAAATAAAGAAAATTGTGGAACTTTTTGATGTAATCCAAAGTGTCGAAAGTTTCGAACAAGCAAAAAAAATCTCAGCCCAAGGCAAAGTCATTAAGATTTTTTTGCAAATCAATCTCTCCGGCCTTCCTGGGCGTTCAGGAGTTGACCCGAATGAGGCTATACATTTGCTTAAAGAAATCCGAACCTTGCCCAACATTGTTACGGTGGGGGTGATGGGAATGGCAAGCATTGATCCAAAAAAAGCACGCCAGGAATTTAAACTCTTAAAAAAAATCCAGGTTGAAACGGGGCTACCCGAATGTTCTATGGGAATGTCCAGCGACTATCAAACCGCTATTGAAGAAGGCAGCACTTTGTTGCGACTTGGGCGCATTCTTTTCACAGATTAATGATTGCGTTTTTTAAAGAAGTTTGAGTTAATGGTACGGATGAACACGCCAAAATCATCATTCCCGATTCTTATCGCAACTTTCCTTTTGTGCTTCTCATTTGCAGCACCTGTTTTCGCTCAAAACACTTTACTCCCCAATCCAAATGATGTCGCAGGAGTAGATGAAGATGGGAAGAAGAGCATCAGCGAGTATAGCGAAAAGGATTGTTTGAATATTGTGAATATTTTTCTTGCAAACAAAGACGCTACAGAAAAATTATTGTCCGAAGGGGACGATGCTCAAGATCTCATCCTCGGTTGCGCCATCAAATCAGGGAAAATTAAATTTTGGATGATTCCTTTCTTCATTCGGAACATCCTCCAATTCCTCATCAACATTGCCGTTCTTCTCTGCATGCTCGCCCTCATGATAGGGGCTTATTATTACGTTATTGGAGGTGTAACTGAAGACAAAAAGAAAGGGAAAACCATCTTCACCTATGCCATTGCGGGCTTGGTGGTGACTGTACTCTCCTGGACGGTCGTCAATATTCTTCTGCTTTTCTTAACCACTTAAGATATGGCTGATCGAGGTTTTAAAAGTTTTTTAAGGCAGTCCAAAGACCAACTGAAACGACTGAGTGAGCGCATTCAAAAACTTAAGGAAATCCAAAAGGAACGTGATGAGGAATTGATCTCCCCCAAAGCTCCAAAAGTTGAAAAGGAGAAAGAAATTGTAGTCAAGTTTTCGCTCTTCAACATCGCCCAATGCACCATTCTAATCCTCTTCCTTTTGGCGATGGCCAATTTTGTGAGTGAAATTGGAGAAATTCTAACAATCTTTTTTGTAGCCTTGCTCTTTTCGGCAGCGCTTGATCCCACCGTTGATGCCTTGGAAAGACGCCGCATCCCACGCAGCATTAGCGTCCTCATTATTTTTGCTTTCCTCATTGGAGGCATATTGTTTTTTGTAAGCAAACTTGTACCGTTAGTGGCAATTCAATTGGTGGAATTGAGTAAAAATCTAAATGGCCTGCTCACTTTAGACCAGGTAGAACACGCCTCTTATCCTTTCTCAAAAACAATACAACCCTTATTGCATGACTTTTTGGAACACGTGGATCAAGAAGCTTTGATCAGTCAACTGAAGCATGGAGTGGAATCCTTTGCAGAAGACCTACAGAGTTTGGCCGGAAATGCTTTCAATACGCTGAAATCTCTCTTCAATGGAATTGCTAATTTTGTCATGACTTTGATCCTCACCTTCTTTTTGGTTGTGGATGAAAAGGGAGTGGTGGATTTCTTTATCTCTCTCTTCCCCTCCAAGCACGGGAAATACATCATTGAGAAAACAGAAGTCATTCAACACAAGGTTGGATATTGGCTCCGTGGGCAGGTGATACTCATGCTGGTCATGTTTTTGATCACCTGGATTATTTTTATGGCTCTGGGTGTCGATTTTGCTCTCACCTTAGCGATGATTGCTGGTTTGGCCGAGGTGGTTCCTGTATTAGGCCCCGTTCTAGCTGCACTTCCAGCTCTCCTCGTGGCATTCAATGAATCCTTCTTCCTAATGATCTGGGTTTTTGGATTCATCATCGTTCTCCAGCAAATTGAAAATAGCGTCCTCGTGCCATTGATCATGCGAAAAGCAGTAGGCCTCAGCCCGATCATCGTGATTTTGGCCATGTTGGTTGGATTCAGCACCTTGGGAGTGTTGGGCGCCATTATTGCCATTCCGGTCACCACAATGCTCTCAATATTTGTGAAGGACTACGCGGCGAAAAAAAAGTAAGGCTCTTTTAGCTGCTGAATCCCAGCTATACTTGCCTCGTGGAATGGGGATTTCACCCTTCCCTTGCAGAAGTTTTTGAAAGTTCGCATGTAAATCTTCAATGCTCTTTACCATGCCACCTTTCACTTTATACAGTTCATGATGTACCGCTATGTCGCTCAAGAGTACAGGACATTTGGCACGAACAGCCTCCAAAACAGGCAAATCGAAGCCCTCATAAGAACTTATAGCCAAAAGCCCCTTTGTTTTTTTTAAGAACCAGATCTTTTCATTTTCACTCACCTGCTCATAAACAAACAAATTTTTCATAGGTTGATTGTTCCATTTACGAAACCGACGATCCCTTTTTTTAAAACCAATCCAAGCAAAGTGAACTTTAGGGTAAGCCTCAATCAGAAGTTGCAGCCAATCCAAATGTTTACGAGGATCAGCTGGGCCAATAAAAAGAAAAAAATCTTGGCTAAGCAGTTTTTTTGCGCCTTTTGGAGCGATGGGTTCTGCCAAAGATGCTCCCTCGTAAGTCACTTCTGTTGGCACGGTAGAGGGCAACTCAACGGCAGTGGTAGAGCTGGGAGCTAAAACCCCCGAGCAAAGACTTAACAGCTTCTCTAATGGAAAAATCTTGTGCCAAATACGGCTTTTAAATGAAAGCGTATGAGAAAACCGCTCTGGAACCTTGTCATGAATGGTCATGACTAAAGGAATATTAGAGCGATAAAAAGGCCGTCGATCTGGTATCCAAATGAGGTCTGGGGTTTTGTGAAAATAACCCTTGGGCAGATTGGGAAACCCTAAAAGACAACGTAAGTGAAAGGCAGTGTTCGAGATCGGCAGATGGCGAGCTCCTGGAAAAACATCGTGAATTCTAGCGCAAGAATTTTTGGCCTGATAAAACAAGTCGAGCTCCAAATTAGGATCTTTCAAAAGTGCCCGCACCATTTCCTTGGTATAGATGGTAACCCCACTCTCATGCGGATCCAAGAGGGGCCTAAGATCGACTGCGAGTCGAAAAGACATATTCCCAAGACATCAAAAAAAGTACCGTAAAAAGACCTGCTAGAAGCAAAATTCCAAGCAAAACACGCGTATCCGCTTCCACAGGAGGCAATTCGCTACTGCGTTTAACAGCGAGAACGTAAGCAGAGTTTGTAGCCGCATTGTACTCTCCGATCCGTTCTTCAATAGCACCTTGAAGGGCTTGAATAGCGGGTTCACTATATTCAGAAAAAATAAAGAGTAGATTTTGCTTTTCTTGCAAACGACCAGAATAGTTCCCAGTGTAAGAAACGTCCTGCAACTCTTCTTTAAAGTCCGCAGAAAAGGCGGGTTCAATCGTCCAGCCTAAAATAATATTGGCAAAATGTTCGGTAGCTCGGTGAATTTCGTAGGAAGACGTTTCATTGGGCAATGCGGTTTGATTCAAACCAACAGTCAAAAATAAAGCTCCACGAGGAGTTTCGACCTCAGAAGTGTTGATTTTAAATGCCCCCACCAAGCCCACTACAAGCAAAACGCCAATAAGAACGGTGGTGTAAAGAACGCTGCGTTTGTTCATGGGTTTAGGCTAACATTTTTCTATGCTCTTTCCAAGCTTTCTCTAGGAAATGCCTGAACTCACTTTTAAACCGTGCTGAACCAAAGTGCTGGACTGTAGCTGCAACTTTTTCAGGATCCCAGGATTTTTTTTCAAATTCATGAACTGTTTGAATAAGGGCCTCGATCGTTTGTTCTTCAAAAAACAACCCGCTCTTGCCTTTTTGAACAGTTTCCAGCGCACCTCCGCGACCATAAGCCAAAACTGGAGTTCCAGATGCTATGGCCTCCAAGGGAACAATTCCAAAATCCTCCAGTTGAGGGAAGATCAAGGCTTTAGCTCCTCGATAACAATCGCTAAGAATTTCATCGGATGCACGTCCCAAAAATTCAACATTGGATTTAGCGATTCGTTTTAAATGGTTTTCTTCAGGTCCATCTCCAATGATTTTCAGCGGGTAGCCCAGTTCGTTGAAGGCTTGCACCACTAAATCGAATTTTTTATTAGGAATAAGGCGCCCTATTGCCAAATAAAAGTTCCTTCCCCCCTGACTCACATAAAATTTTTCTAAATCAACAGGTGGATGGATGACCACAGAATCCTTACCATAGTATTTACTGATACGATTTTTAATGTAATGCGCATTCGCAATGAAGCGGTCTACGCGCTCTGCAGCCAACCGATCCCACATACGAATCTTGTGCAAAATAGGAAGATACAACAGCTTGAAGGGTGAAAATTTTCTGTCGTTCTTTTGATAAGAATGGCAATGATCCCACACATAACGCATGGGAGAATGGCAGTAGGAAACGTGCAGGGTTTCTGTTTTAGTAATGATCCCTTTTGCAGCCGAATGTGAAGAAGAAATGACCAAATCATATTCACTCAAATCAAGCCGCTCAAAATAACCTGGCATAAAGGGTAAAAAAAGCCGGTGGAAGCGGCGCGCTCCGGGGATTTTCCCGAACGCAGACTCACGCACATCTGCATCTTTAAAAACAGAACAACGTTTTGCGTTGTAGAGAGGCGTATAAATGGGTGCCTTGGGAAAAAGTTGATGCAGTTCATACATCACCCGCTCTGCCCCACCATAAACCGTGAGCCAATCACAAACCAGCGCGATCTTTAAATCATCCAACATGCACGCATCTTACCCCGTTTATTGGAGAATGGCCAGTTTCGCCTCCTCCAAAGTGGCGTAGGCCGTGACCAATTGAGTCAGACCCACCACCTGCAGAATATCGAGAATGTTTTCACGAGGAGCGGCTAAAACCACCTTCCCTCCAGTTGTAGAGACTTTACTGTACCAATCAGTTAAATAACCGATTGATTTGCTATTCATGTACTCAAGACCGGCTAGGTCAAAGATCAGAAACAAACCTTGAGGATGTGCCTCAATGAGTTGATAAATGGCCTTAGCCTGTTCATCAACATTAGATTCATCCAATTGACCCACGACATGAACAAGCTTCACCACTTTGCCAACAGGGGCATTCGCGTGATCTTCAATTGTGATTTTAGCTTCAGTCATGGCGTTTAGCTTAGGTTAAAACGATATGAGTCGGATCGTTTTGCAGGGCTGAGGATACAGCGTCTTCCTCTTTTCGTAAATACTTTTTGACGCGTACTCTCAAACCGCCACCTTCTCGATCTTCAAAAATAACTTCATCCGTCCATTCTCCAACAATTTTTGGGAGTCCGCGACCACGAATGCCTAAATATTGCTGTGTGGCAAACATGTTCAGCCTTTCCCTATAAAGAGCTTTCATTTGTTCGGCAGTCATTTTGTTTTGACCCGTACCGGTATCTTCTACAATCACCTCTAATGATTCTCCGTGATGACTGATGATAGTGATTTGAACCTTTTGACCTACGGCACTTCCGTGTTCAATAGCGTTGTTGCAAAGTTCATCCACTACAGCCTGAAAACGGAAGGCCCACTTTTTAGAGAAGCCAGTAACGTTTTGCGTTACATTCAGAATGAAATCACGAATTCCAGAGAGAAAGTAGGCTTGAGTTGGAATTATGATTCCAATCTCCGTAGGCAATTGATCCACAGAAGTTTCGTTGGGATTCATCGTTTGGCGTGAAGAATCGTATTATTATAGCATGTTTTAAGGCTGTCTGGCAAGAACTAGAGAAATGCCCTTGCTTCCACCTGTTTTCTAGGTATAATCGGCAGGCTTACTATTTCAGTCTTCACTCCGATTCTGCTTCCTGCCCTCTTCAGGGTCCAACCAGAACACGACGAGTCAAGGCGTTAACCCCAAGGATATCATGTCCAAGCAAAAAGAAATCATGCGAGAAATGCTCGCAAACGCAGTCCATTTCGGACAACGCAGTTCGAAGTGGAACCCTAAAATGGCTCCCTACCTCCATGGCAAACGCAATGGAGTGCATATTTTCGACCTCAACAAGACCTACGAAGCTCTCAATCGAGCAACGGAGTTTTTGAAAGGTGCCTGTGCTCAAGGAAAGACCGTGCTTTTGGTCAGCACCAAGCAACAATCTGTAGATCTTCTTCAACAAGAAGCTGAGAAATGCAAGGTTCCTTACGTGACTTCCAAGTGGATTCCTGGGCTTTTGACCAACTACAAGACCATTCGAGCTCGTGTGAATTACCTCAAGAAGCTCAAGGAAGATGAAGCAAGTGGTGAATTCGAAAAGTACACCAAGAAAGAAGCAAGCGATCTTAAAAAGCAGATTGAAAAACTCGAACGTGCGCTCGGAGGTGTGGCTGATCTTGATAAGGTGCCTGATATTGTTTTCGTCCTCGACGTGGTTCGTGATCGCATCGCAGTAAAAGAAGCTCAAAAGGTAGGTTCCATTGTGGTCGCCATCGCAGACTCCAATGCAGATCCAGATGGAATCGATTATGTAATTCCTGGAAATGATGATGCAATGAAGTCCATTCATTTCTTCATCACAGCTCTCAGTGAGGCCATTCAAGAAGGAAAGAAGGCTAAAAAATAAACTTTAATCTCCACGAAAAATGAACATCACTATTGATCAAATCAAATCCCTCCGTGAACGTACTGGTATTTCTATCGGGGCTTGTAAAGCAGCTCTCGAAGAAGCTGGAGGTGATGAAAACAAAGCCATCGAAATTTTGAGGAAGAAAGGAGCAGCCAAGGCTGCTGACCGTTCTGACCGCAGTACTGCGTTTGGAGTGGTGGCCGTGGCCATGGGTTCTGGAAAAGCTGCTCTCGTGGCTTTGGGTTGTGAAACCGACTTCGTAGCCAAGAACGCCGACTTCATGAAGGTGGCTCAAAACTTGGCCAATCGCATTTTGGAAGAAGGTGAAGAAGCCAACCTCGAGGGAGAGATTTCCGAATTGAACATCCAGATGGGTGAAAAGATTGAAGTTGTAAACAAAAAACTCCTTTCTGCCCCCATCATCGGAAGCTACATTCACTTGAACAACCGTATCGGAGTGCTCACTGCTGGCTCCGACATAGACAAGGCCGTTGCTGACGATATTTCTATGCACATTGCAGCCATGAAGCCCACAAATTTGTCTCCGGACGATGTGGATGCTGCAGCTGTAGCCAAGGAAAAAGAAATCTGGAAAGAACAACTCGCTCAAGAAGGCAAACCCGTCGAAATCATGGAAAAGATTATGATGGGCAAAGAAAAGAAATTCCGCGAGGAATCTGCTCTTTTGACTCAACCTTTTGCCAAGAATCCTGAACAAAAAATTCAAGATCTTTTGAAAGGAGGCAAAGTTCTCGAGTTTGTTCGCTTCGAGGTCTAAAAAGGGTGTAGAGTTGGGGCATGTTTCTTTTGCGCCGCCTTTTCTTCCCGAACCATCCCGTCACTCTAGAGTGGCAGATGTTCCACCTGCTCAATCGAGATCGTAGACAGCATGGTTTGAAGCCTTTGTTCATGCAGGAAGATTTGCGAAAAGTGGCACGCAAACACAGCAAAGACATGGCAAAGCAGGACTATTTTGAGCATGAAAATCTCTACGGCCAAACCCATGCCGACCGTTACAAAGAAGCTCAAATCTCCGACGTACACTCTGGAGAAAATTTAGCAAAAATTGCCGGGTACTCTTATCCAGCACACCGCGCGGAAATCGGGCTCATGAACAGTCCAGGGCACCGGGCAAACATCCTCACTAAAGAGTTCAATTGCGTTGGAATCGGCCTGCACAAGTCAGAAGATGGGATTTTTTATTTCACACAAAACTTTGCCCATCGCGAACTGCTTTTCGAAAGGGCACCCAAAAAAGAAGTGCTCATGAAACAAGGTTTGCTTTTGCAGTTTCGCCCGCTTGGTTCAGCTCGGCAAGGTGTTTATAAGATCCACGAAGGCTTGCGGGTGATCCAAGAAAAAGGCTTTCCCATTCGAGAAAAATCAAATCGTTTGGAGCTGCGCTTCCCTCGTGCTGGAATTTTTTTAGTACAAATTTACACCGGACGACTTGAAGAGCGTAATCTTAAGCTTTCGAATGAGTTTGAGGTGCGCGTAAGGAAGGGATGGCTTTGGTGAAATAAGCAGCTAGCAAGTACACTGCAGCACCTAAAAAGGTGCTGCCAAATAGATCCACTGATAGAGATAGATCAAGAGCATCTAGCCCTAAGAGAAGCAAGAGGAGTAAAGCATTCAAGAAAAATAACTGCAAAATTCTTTTAGCCTCAAAGAAAGACCAGACTTGAATCTTTAAGAATCGAGCAAGTAAAAACATCAAAAGGAGGGCATTCAAGCTTGCACTCAAACCCGCAGAGAGGGCCAGCGCCCAGACGTCCCAATGAAAAACCTGAGTTAAAATAAGGCTGCAAGAAGATCCAAAAACAACGGAAAATAGAGCTGCTAAAACAGGACGTTTGGAGTCCTGAAGGGCATAAAAAGCTCGGGCAAAGAGCGGCACCAAACTCTGACCCAGAGAAGCCCAAATAAAAATGCCCAAAGTGAAGGTTGTCTTGGCACTGGCACTTTCGCTGAAGGCTCCTCGTTCTAGGAAAAACCGTACGATTTCTTCCCTCAAAAAGAAGATTCCTAACGTGAGTGGCAAAATCCAGAACAGGAGAAAAGAAGTTGCCTTACGAAGGATTTCGACAAAGCGTTGATTTTTCGAGTCTTGAGATTCTTCCGAAAGATCAGGAAAGATTGCCATAGAAAATGAAACAGCAACCACCCCATAAGGCAGACTCTGAAAATTAAGTGCATAGTTGTATACAGAAAGACTTCCTGTAGTGAGCAAAGACGCTAAAAAGGTATCTATTAAAAGGCTGAACTGAGCAACAGAAACACCAAAAAGACGAGGAAGCGAGAGAAGGAAAAAATCCTTAAAAAGCTGAGACTTCCATTGATGATGCCACTTTAAACGAAAGGGAGTTTTTAAAAGACCAGGTATTTGAACTAAAAAGTGTAAAATTGCCCCCAGCACGACCCCCCAGGCCAAAGCATAAACCCCATACTTTTCCCCAAAGAACCAAGCCGCACCTAAGATGCTTAAATTATAAAAAATAGGCGCTAGAGCAATTCCAAAGAACCTTTTATGTGCATTTTCTATTCCCTGGAAAAGGCTGCTCACTCCCATAAAAAGAGGTGATAACAAAAGAATTCGTGTGACCTGCGTTGTTAGTTCAGAAAGCTCAGGAGTGAAACCTGGAACGTAGAGGCGAATGAGTGCAGGCGCAAAACACCACAAGAAAAAGCTCAATCCAAAAAAGACCCAGAAAAATAATGCAAGTAAACCATTTGCAAAATGGTTGGCTTCTTCTTGAGAACCTTGTTTTGCACGGACATAAAGAGGGATAAAGGCGGTAGAAAGAGCTCCAGTGATCAAAAAGGTATAGAGCAAGTCTGGAATACGAAAAGCTGCAAAATAAGCGTCCAGGGAGTGGATGCCTCCAAGCTCACCCACTCCAAAAGTTTTGGAGAAGATGACTTCCCTGAGTAGGCCTAACATTCGGCTCAACAAAGAAGAGCTCGCCAGTAATAAAGTGCCCCACGCCAAAGTCGAAAAAAATGTTTTTCGCATGAACGAAGTTTAGCATGAGACATGGCATTCTGGGCTCAGAATGCTTGTCAAAATTAATAATTTATGTTATAATACAAGGATTACTCAATCGATCTCCCACATGCTTGAACGCATCAACAAGCTTCTAAATGTTTCGAAGCATGAATGGCCCCGTATCCTCGTGGCCTGGAGCATGACTTTCCTCTCTCGCGTTGGCTTCATCGTGGGATGGAGCGCCCTGGTAGCCACTTTTCTAGGGAAAATGGGCATAGAACGCCTCCCCTTCTTGTTTTTGTTCAATGCCATTTTAGTCATTGCAGGGGTGCTGCTCTTTCGACCTTGGATCCACAAAGTTCGTAGAGAGCTCTTGATCACAAGCACCGCTCTCACTGCAGCCGCTTTCATAGTGGGATCAGTGTTTTTCATCCAAAATCAAACCTTGTTGGCCTTTGGACTTCTCCTTTTGGTTGAAGGAGTTTTAATTTCACAGCTCAACATTTTACTTTCTCTTTTCAACGAAGATCTATTCACCCCCCTAGAAAGTCAACGCACCTTCCCCATAGTCGAATCTGCTGAAACACTGGGTGGTATTGCAGGGGGGTTGATCCTGACAGGATTTGCCAATGAATGGCCTGTTTATAAATTTCTTTTGATCTGGGCTGTTGCTCTGTTGCTGATTCTCCCTTTGGTTTTGAGGTTCAATCCAAAGACAATGGAAGTTCCAAAATTCAAAGAAGTTCATCATGAGAAAAAGGGGTGGAAAGAGCACTTCCAAAAGCTTAGACGCGTGCCCTTTCTACGCAGTCTGATGATCATCGTGGCTCTACACTGGGCCATTATGAACATGGTTGAATTCCAATACACAAAGGCCATCCAACAAGATGTTTATGGCACACAAGAAGAGACCTTGGTTCAAGAAGACCACGTCATTTTGGCTGCAGAAGAAGAGGAAAACTACGATCAAATGATTGCCAAGAAAATGGGAACTTTGCATGTCATCTTCAACACTACAGCTTTGGGTTTGCAGCTGATTTTTGCAAGCCGCATTCTAACTTCCCTGGGAGTTGTTTCCAGTTTAATGGTGCATCCTCTCGTTGCATTTATGAATATTCTAGCTCTCACCTTGCGTTTCGGTTTCATTACCGGAGCGGTTACTCGCGGAGGCTATGAGCTCACTGGGATCTTATTTAAAAGTGCGTATGACTCCTCGTATTACGCGATTCCTCACGAAGATCGAGACGACGTGAAAGAATTCATGCAAGGGATCATGAAACCATTGGGTGCGATTCTCGGGACCCTTTCTATACTTATTTTTTCCCTCTTTTTACAAGGCCCACAAGAAACGCTAGGAGTCAATCTAATGCTTCTCGTCTTAGCTTTCGTAATGGTTTTAGTCCTGCTTCCCACGAGCAAACGCTATACAGATCTTTCCGAACAGAATCTGAGCCGTAAGTTGGACCTTTCCACACGACTCAATGCCGTTGAAATCCTAGGTCAAAACGGACATCAAAAAAACACACCCTCTCTTTATAAGATTTTGAACCGTGAAGGAGAAGCTGAAATTTTAAAAGTTAAAATCATGAAAAGTTTGGGAGAACGTCACGAACTGGAATCTGTTGGTGTTCTTTTAAATTTTTTGAACTCCCCTAGCAGCAAGTTACGACTTGCCGCGGTTTTAGCACTACGATCCTTTAAAGATTTGCAAAAAAGTGAGCTAGAACAAGCCTTTACAAAACATCGGGTCATCAATGAAATAAAACACATTTTGGAAGAAGAAAAGGAAGACAGCATACGTGAAGAACTCATGTTTTTCTTTTACGAACTTGATCCGGTTCAACTCATTGAATTTCTCTTCAAAATGATTGAAAAAGAGCAGCCTCGAGGACGGAGTGGATTTATTCGAATGTTGCGACTCTTTAAAGACCCAAACCTTAAATATTATCTAGAACCTCATCTTAAAGGTAGCTCTCCAGAGCTCCGCAGTGCAAGTGTGATCGCTTTGTGGAATTTTGAAGAACTGAAACCACAACTCAAACACACCATAAGACAAATGTTTGAAAGTCCAAAACTTCAGATTTTGGAACTTGGCATCTTAACAGCAGGAGAAGTTGGACTTACAGAGGAGCGCGAACGAATTAAAACTTTTTTGGGCCACAGCAGTTTAAAAATTCATGAGGCAGCACTGCTTGCCCTAGCACAAATGGAAGATCACTCTGTATTGCACGAACTGGTAAAACGTTTGAGCGACCCTCTCCACCCCTGGTTTGAACGTACCGAAGAGTTGCTTAAAAAGTTCACGAGCTACTTCCGTAGACTCACACAAAAACATATCGACGACAGCATCCGAAAACGTATTGGTCATCTGATTCGGAACAAAGAACTCGATAAGGGGAAGAAACACGAACTCAAAAAGCTCTATGAAAAAATAGGCGCTCATCATCAAGCTCACTTGCTCGAAGAATAAGAAAAAAATATAATGGGGCAGATGTCAGTTCTACGCCGCTTTCTTTCTGCAACCGTTCTATTGGATTTATTCCTTGTGAATTTTGCGCTGGGAGCTGTTTTCTTTGTACTGAAAGATAAACTCCCAAGCTTCTTCCCATTGATCCTGCTGTTTCTTTCTTTTGTAAGTGTCTGTTTTCTAGTTTATTTCAAAATTCACCTTCCTCTCAACAAGGTCATTCAAGAAATGAAAGCCCTTCTTACAGGAAGAACCTACCGTCGCATAATGACCTCCAAAAGAGATGAGATTGGCGTTTTAGCTCACTTTTTCAATGAAATCACCCGCAATCTTGAAAGCATCTCTGGAGACGTACGTTCCAATGAACGCATTAAAAAAGAATTGAATGCAGCTCAAAACATTCAAAAGGATTTGCTTCCTTCCGAAGCTCCTCGCATAGCGGGACTCGAAATTTGTGCCAAAACACGCCCTGCCTCAGAAATCGGTGGAGACAGTTTTGATTTTTATTTCAATAAAAACCGTACATTCCTCTACGTGGGAGACTCTACAGGCCACGGCATCCCTGCGGGCATCGTTATGGTGATGGTCGACACGTTGATTGAAACCTTCATCGACCTTTATTCCTCAGTGACAGAAATACTTGTCCAATTGAATAAGTACTTAAAACCTCACCTCCAAACCACCATGTTCATGACCTTGGTGCTTTTGGAGTGGATCCCAGAACGTCAAACGTTCAAATGGGCTGGTGCTGGACACGAATACCTTGTCCATGCCAAAACCAGCACTGGAGAGGTCAATGCATATCCTTGCGGTGGAGTCGCGCTTGGAATGATTGCCGACAACAGCAAGCACGTAAAAGAGAACGAGATCACCATGAACCCACTCGATTTTCTTGTTTTATACTCTGATGGGATAACAGAAGCAAAAAATGTAATGGGAGAAACTTACGGGCTGGAACGTCTACAGAACGCTATTAAGACCCATATGAGCACTGATATGGCAGCAAAAGATCTCTTCGACCATATTGCTTTGGACGTGAGTCATTTTATGGCTGGAAGCGTGCAAGACGATGACATGACCCTCATCGTCATTAAGCACGTGGTGTCCAATCCTGAAGAAAAGATGGAAGCACACTTGGAGCCTGTAGATCCGGCAGCTTTTTAATCTCATGGATCTCCTCGACGGAGAACTTCCCAAGATAAAGTTCGCGGGGATCGCCTCCTTGAGCAATGAAGTTTTTTACCTGCAAATATCCACGGAAAGGGAGAGCTCCTTCCGCAAAAGCTCCTGATTGATCTAGATTCAACAGTCCTTTTTTGCTTTCAAAAGCAAAATCAAAAGCTTCTTCGGGGCTCAATCCAAGTTTTAAACAGTAATCAAAACTCTCACAAAAGCCATGAGTACGAGCAAAATCAATAACGAACAAATGAAGAGCCGCTTTGACCAATACACCTTTGCCAAACAATTGACTTTGATTCCACAAATCTAAACCTTTTACAGTGGTTTGAGCTCCCGCCCAGCCCACCTTAAACAATTCATAAACCTGCCCTTCGGCATTCTGCTCCAAAAATTTATCCACCTCTCCCGTTTTGGACAGAGTTTTTATTTCATGCTTTTCACTCAGAATTTGTCGAGCCGCTTCGAGTTCATCCTGAGTGGGAAAGGGGTAAAGGGCTTGCCCCAACTCTTCAAAATCTACCGTCCCAATGTTTCTTAAAACAGCGTGTTTTTTTTGAAGTTCTTCCCTTTTGCGCCCAAGCAAAGCGCTTAAAACTGACGTACTTTCTGTAGAAAACTCTTCAATGGGATCAAGCTTTGTCTTGGGATAGACGAAACGAGGAGATCGAGTGGAATTCTGCAAAAATGCTTCTTTCTCTGTCTCGAGGTTGAGAGGCGTGATCAAAGGAGTGAATTGAAGAGAGCGATGCACTCGAGTTAAAAATCGATCCAAGAGCAATTCTTGTCGTGTAGAGCAATCCTTTGTAGAGACTAAAGCTTGGTGTTTTTTTCTTTTAATCCCAAACAGTTCCTGAGCCATTCGTACAGAGCTTTCAATATTTTTTGCACGCACTCCTTCCATTTTCTGAAGGATATCTTTTGGAAGTTTTGATGGAAGGATTGGAGACAACCCAATCAGAATTGGACCTCGCTCGTCATCCTCCACCAAATAGATCTTGAAGGCTGAAAAGGGTAAATGATGGGCAATTTTAGCCGCAAAATAAAGATTCTTTGTTTTAGACGTGGTGCTACGAACTGGAACGCCATGAAGCATTGTGATGCGATGGGGCTTAGAAGCAAAAGCTTCCTCCACCAAAACTACATCTGGAATTCGTGCAGGATTAAAACACCCTTCCAAACAATCTTCCGCCTGAGCTTCTAGATTTTGTGATGAAGCAAAACGATGAAATTCCCAATCTGGCCCAACCAAAAAAGCACCTGAGATTTTCGAGAAATTAAAATTCTGCACATCTCGATGTTGACGAAAAAGCGCATGAAGCTTTGGAAGTAAAAACCCCTTCTTTTCAAAAAACTTTCTTAAACGTAAACGGCTTTTTATAAAGAACGCGGCTTTCATTTCTTACGAGGAATTAAATATTCCGAAAGATACAATCCTTTCCAAAGGTTCAAAAGATAGAGCAGTACGGGAACGGTTAAAAGAAGTTCTGGCCTCGACAAGAGTAGAAGTTTTAAGAGATCCCATTCCAAAAGCAGATTTGCAAGCAGAGAAACGATAAGGAGTTCCAAGAAAAACCAGAGTCGCAAACCGTGTTTTTTAGGGATATAAACCGTTTCAAAGCTTTCCAAAAATTCACTAAAAACAAGTGCGGCCAAAAAGAGAAAGCCTAGTCCATCTCGAACACCGAAAGAAGGTGCTAAACTGAGTAAGAAAAGGAGCACAATGCTCAGCATAAAGAGACGAAGAGCAGAGCGGGAAAGTCCTGCAAAGGAAGTGCGTTTGAGAAAGAATCGCATTAGCGCTTCGAACAAAAGAACCGCAAAGAAAAAAAGAAGCCCATAAGGCAAACCAGCAACAAGAAAAACGACGGTCCAAAGAGTAGGCAGGAAGAGGCCAAGCGGGGAAATGCCAAAAATTTTTCTGAGCAATACAAAAAAAGTTGCTAAAAAAGGAAGTGCAAGAACCAACGCAAGAAAGGAAATAGGAATGGGCAAACTTAATAATTGATTCTGCCAAGAATCTGAGGGGAAGACCCACTCTCCACCAGAAAGATCCCCATCCAAGACCCCAAAGAGGTCTTTTGGATGAAGTAGGAAGAGAGGCGATTTAGCCAATCCATTAAAGAGTTCAAAGGGTTCTTCCGTAATCAAAAGAATGTCTTGATTAGGAGAACTCCCCTGCTCTAATGCAGTAAAGCTGGCCACTCCATTATTCCACAAAAGCACTGTCTTAGCGTTTTGAAAAAGATCGCGATTCTTCAAAATTAGATCTTCAACAGCCTCCGCTTCTGCAAAGTCGGAAGGAGCATCAAAATCCATTAAAAGATCCGCCTTCAGCCCTTTTTCTTCAGCCCAATTCATAAAGGCCCTTAAATCTACTTCTGCAGTAGAATCGCTTGAAAGAACTAAAAAAGGACCTTCAAAAGCAAAAACTTGAGGAGCTAGAATCAAAACAAAGAAAAGGGCGGCGCAGAGTTTTTTAAACATGCTCAGATTATAAAGGCTTTTCTTTCCTTCCGCCACACCTTAAAATCTGTTAGACTGTCCTAGAGAGTTTTCCACGCTATGTTCATCGCCTTCAAGAATTTGAACCACTTTAAATCACGTATTTTTGCCGCCGTTTTCGCCGTTTTTTTAGCCGCAGGTTTAAGCCAAAATTCGCTTGCCTATGTGATTCTTTCGAGTGAAAGCGGCCCTTTAGACGGCTTCCAAATTACAGGCCTTAGCGGAACTGTAGAGGCGGGTAAAAATCAAAGCATTACAGTGAAGGCAATCGACGTTGATGGAAATACTGTTACAGACTACCAAGGAACCATTCGTTTTTCTTCCACAGACGACAGTGCCGATCTGCCCAACGATTACACCTTCTTAACCAGTGACCAAGGAGTTCATAAGTTTGATCTTTCTGTTAAATTCCTCACCCCTGGTGAACAAACCCTTACAATTACTGATGTTGAAGAGTACACCATCCAAGAAGAGCTGGGGTTTGAGGTGGTTTTGGATGACGAAAGTGCCGTAGATTACGGTTCTGATTTCGTCGTGGATAATTTTGAACGCGAAGGAGATTTCACTCTCATCAGCCCCGCTTCTGGAACCTATTCTGGTGACTCCATAGAAATCCAAGGAGAAGCCGACTATGGGAAGAGTTTTATTGTTTATTTAAACGACGAAGAAGTGACCCGGGGAGAGGTTGAATTTGATGACACTTTTAGCACCTCAGTCAGCGATCTTGAGGATGGCAATTATGAACTTTACGTAGATATCGTTGAACTGGGTTCTGGTGACCCAGGTGAAGAACCTATTTTGGAAGTGAGCGAAACCTCCGTAGTAGAACGAATCACCATCGACACGGAGGCACCCAACCTCATTTCAATCAGCTCTAGTCCAAAAAATCCAATCCCTGCAGGTGAGGAAGTCATTCTCACCGTCCTAAGCGAAAAAAACCTTGAGGATGCCTCTGCTCTTTTTGAAGAAAAACTTTACACATTCACAGAAAGCCAAAGCACTCCGGGGAAATACACCGTGAGCTTGACCATGCCTGAAAGCGAAGGTGAGTTTAAAGTGGATGTTATTTTGGTAGACTCTCTTGATAATGAAGCTCAATACCGGGCTGCAATCACCTTAAGCACAGATGCTTCCGCAGTTAGCAACGACGAAGAAGAAACTGCTGGAAGTTTGGCGGTCACTGGAGTCACTGCCACTCCAACAACCAATGGCATTATCTTGAGCTGGGAAGCTGCCGAAAGCGCCGCTGGTATCGCCCACTATAAAATTTTCTATGGTCCTTCTTCCACTTCTCTTTTTGCTAAAACCGAAACAGACGATGCTTCAACAAGTTGGACTATTCCCAGCCTAATTGGAGATCAACTCTACTACTTTTCTGTGCAAGCCATCACCATCGATGGAGAAGAAGGACCCAAGAGCAACCCTGTTTTGGGGGTGCCTATCCTTGGGAAAAGCAGCTATCTTGATGGAGACATTCCAGACGCCACTCCCGATCCAGCATTGAACCAAGCAAACCTTCCCCCTGCATCTCCAGAAACAGGACCAGAACTCTTTTTAGTCTTCTTCATTAGTATTTTGGGTGCTATGGGCTACCTGATGGGAAGAGAGGGTGCAAACTCAAAAAAACTCTGATACAGTGAGCCCAACTTAAGCTTCCTTGTGGACTTTCTTCAACAAACTCTAAACATCCTCCTCGAGATCCTCTTTGTTTTGATTTTTGCTCGCGTTCTCATGAGTTGGTTCGTGCGGGATTTTCGCCACCCCTTGGTGGTTTTTCTACACGACATCACAGAACCCATCCTTGGACCAATCCGCAGAGCCCTTCCTCGAGCCGGCATGCTTGATTTTTCACCTCTAATCGCTGGGCTCATCATCATTTTTGCCCAAGACTTGATCAACCGACTTTTATGATCCACCTTTACGACAGTCTACAGGGCAAAAAGGTCCTCTTTGAAAAGACTCCTGGTGATACCGTTTCCTTTTATGTTTGTGGCCCCACTGTCTACGACTTGGCCCACTTGGGGCACGGACGCAGTGCCGTGGCTTTTGATTTGATCCGTCGCAGCTTCGAATTCTTCGGCTACCCCGTCGTCTTTGCCTTCAACAACACCGACATCGACGACAAAATGATCCAACGCGCGGCCGAAGAAGGCATTAGCGTAAAGGAACTTGCCGATCGCATCATTCCCGAATACAAAAAAGATTACGCAGCCCTGGGCGTGTTGGCACCCACGCACAATCCAAAGGCTACCGAATACGTGACAGAAATGATCAAAATCATTCAGGAATTGGAGCGAAAAGGGCACACCTATGCCTTGCAAGATGGTCTTTATTTTGACATCAGCACGTTCCACGACTACGGCAAACTTTCCCACCAAAAAATGGCGGAATTAGAAGCCGGAGCACGTGTGGAAGAGCGGGGAGACAAGCGCAACCATCAAGATTTTGTACTCTGGAAACTCAAAAAGGAAGGTGAACCCTACTGGCTCAGTCCTTGGGGTGAAGGCCGACCCGGTTGGCACATTGAATGCAGCGCCATGAGCGCTTCCTTACTGGGCAAAACCTTCGACATCCACGGCGGTGGCTTGGACCTGAAATTCCCCCACCACGAATGTGAAATCGCACAGAGCGAAGGTGCCAACGGCGTGACTTTTGCCCGCTATTGGATGCACAACGGTTTCGTGACCGTGAACAAGGAAAAAATGAGCAAGTCGCTCGGCAACTTCTTCACGCTCCAAGACATTTTCCAAAAATTCCACCCACGCGTGGTGCGCTTTTTTGTGATCAGCACCCACTACCGCTCCCCCATCGAATTTAGCCAAGAACTGCTGGAACAAGCCCGCGCCACTCTGCGCAAACTCGATGAATTCTACCTCACTCACCGCGATGGCGAGGAACTCGACGAAACCCTAATCCAAAAAATCAAAGATAAAATGGCGAATGATTTTGACGTTGCTGGCGCCCTGGCCGAGCTCTTTGAATGGATGAAAAGCGACCCTCAAGGCAAAGGAGCCACCCTGCGAAAACTGAATGACCTTTTCAACATTTTCCCTGTTGATTTTGAGCCGACGGAAGCGCAAAAACTCTTGGTGGAAGAACGCCAGACCGCGCGAAAAAACAAAGACTGGGCCAAGTCCGATGCACTACGCGAAGAGCTGGCAAAAGAAGGAATTGAAATGGAGGACGCGATGGAAGGGTACTTTTTGCGGCCTAGGATTTAGCTTTTTTGAATCAGAGCCTCAAGAAGAATGAATGAAATGGGTGACCAGATATTGTTAAGGTAGTGGAGAATCACCCCCGGCCAGATGCTTTTGGTTTTAATAGTGAGATAGCCCAAAATGGGTCCTAGGAAGAGGCCTGTATACAAAGCTTGTCCCAAAGTTTGTTGAATATCGTAATAATAGACATTTTTTAGATGCCAAAGACCAAAAAGAAGTGAAGAATAAAGAAGAGCTTTTTTCCAGGAAAAGGAGTACATCAAGGCTCCTAAAATCAACCCTCGAAAAATCATCTCTTCATAAACAGGTGCCAAAACAAGAATCGGGTTTAGGGGCAACTGAAAGAGCAATCCTGTTTTTTGAAATTCAAAATACCCCCAAACAATTAGGAAGAGGTATGCGAATATAATAATCCCAACTTGAATGGTAGGAGTCAGCCTCCAGACAGTACGGAATTTGAAGTAATTCTCCATTTTACAGGGATGTTAAAGCTTCTCAAACAACGCATCAATAGGCCCCGCCCCCATCACCACGAGTACATCCTTTTCGGTGAGCTTTTCTTTGAGGTAGCTAGCTGTCGCATCCAGCCCATCCAAAAAATGCGAATGGGCATGGTGTTCTCCAATTTTTTTTGCCAAGCCTTCGGCCGAAATCGCAGATTTGTCCGTGGCCTGATCCCGCACTTCATAAATACTAGGGATAATGACTTCGTCTGCCCCTTCAAACGCGCGTGAAAATTCTTCCAAAAGACCCACAGTACGATTGTACTGATGAGGTTCAAATACGGCCACAATACGCGCAACAGGATACGCCTCACGGGTTGCCGCTAACGTTGCACGGATCTCGGTAGGATGGTGAGCGTAATCGTCAAGGCAGGGCGCTCCATTCAAAGTTCCGCGGTGTTCAAAACGACGCCAGGTTCCTGTAAAGCGGCCCAAAGCCCGTTCAATCGCTTCTTCAGTTGCGCCCAGTTTTCGAGCCACATGTGCGGCCACTCCAGCGTTCATTCGATTGTGTTTTCCAGAAACTCCTAAAGGCCCTTCGTAGACTGCAACCTCTCCCGGCCAAAGCACTTCTTGGCTTTGCGCAGCCAATTCATGGAAAGCGGCTTGATAATCTTCAAAGTCCTTGAAGTAGTCCATATGATCAAAATCCATATTCAAAACCACCAAAAGCTCTGGCTTCAAAAAGAGAAAATCTCGACGGTACTCACAGGCTTCCACCACAAAAAATTCACTCTTCCCCACTCGCAGATTTTTGTTTCCGAATTCACGCACCTTGGTACCCACCAAAACGGTTGGATCCAGACCTGCTTCGATCAAAATCAAGCCAAGCATGGCTGTGGTTGTGCTTTTGCCATGACTCCCTGAAATCGCGACCACTTTATAAGCTTCCGTTGCCTCTCCGAGGGCTTTAAAGTAATTTTTTTGAGGAATTCCACGGGCTGCCGCCTCCATTCGTTGAGGATCGCTTGCAGGCACGGCCTCGCTGTACACCAAAACATCCAAATCCGGGGGCAGGGATTCGTGACCTATACAAACCGAAATCCCCTCTTCTTGAAGCTCTCGTGTGAGAGCCGTTTCAACCATATCACTCCCACTCACCTCCTTGCCTTGGGCTTTAAAAAAGCGCGCTAGGGCGCTCATTCCAATTCCACCTATTCCTACAAAATACATTTTGTTATGATGAGGTCCCTTTGATTCTAACATAGATGGCTGCTCAGAGCTACGATTCACAATTGGGGGTGCTGCGCCTAGTTCTCGTGGGGCTCTTTTTTGCTCTCACCTACATGCTCTACAACCTAGCTGTCTCGGTATACGAAAACTATCAAATCGAACAGCACATTGCTGAATTTCAGAATAAAAATGCAGAACTTGCAGAAGAAAACCGACAAAAACTCGAGGATTTTCAATATTATACTTCTGACGAATATGTGGAAAAATTTGCCAAGCAGAACCTAGGACTCATCAACCCTGGAGAGAACGTGGTGATCATTCCAGATGAAGATCTCATCATTATGTCGGAATCCGATGATGCTGCTGCACTTTCCGAACAGATTCGTGCCACCTGGTCGAATCCAAAGAAATGGTGGAAGTTTTTCTTCAGTGCCAATCCGTTCAAAGCCTAAAAACAGATTGCCAAGCGCAGGGATTTTTCATAGAATGCACGAGCCGCTTTTACTTGTGGCAGGATAGCTCAGCTGGTTAGAGCACAGGACTCATAAGCCTGGGGTCGGCGGTTCAAGTCCGCCTCCTGCTACCATTTCCATTTGAAAAAGCCCCTTCGACATGAAGGGGCTTTTCGGTATTTGCTTCTTAAATGCTCAAAGAATTGAGGAGTTCCAAAACATCTTCTTCATACGCTTCAATCAGATTTTGAGAGGAGTAGAACACAAACTGAATCGCTCCGTCATCTCCAGTGTAGTAATACCCATGGTAGAAGAAAGGAGTACCTTCCAAGTCCACAGCTGTCTTCATCTCAATCATTTTCACACCGTTGATTTCCACTTCTTCTTCAGAAACCACGCTGGGCTCTCCCACGCTGGAAAAGTTTGCAAGTGCAGCTTCCTTCAATTCATCTCGAGTCATAGCAGCGGTATCAGTAATCACCATTCCATAAACGTCTCCATCACGATGACTGAAGAAAAAGTCATATTGGTCGTCGCTGGATTCAGGAAGTTCCATAACCCACTTCCCATCATCGTAGCTGATTTCGTAAGGGAGGAGGGGGCCTTCAACCGTTTGAAGCTCACCCGCTTCTTCGTCCCGAGATACAGACGAAGCCTCTCCTTCTCCAACTTTCAAACCTGACAGCAGAGCTTCAATGTCGTCCAAAGAAGCTTCGGCATCTTCTTCTAAAGAATATGCAACAAACTGGATAGAACCTTCATCACCCACATAGTAGTAACCTTCGTAAACCGCAGTCATACCATCCATCTCAACTCGTGTACGCATGCTGTGCATGTCAAATCCGTTGACTTTGACTGTTTTCTCGTCAAGAACCTCAACATCATCAGAGACCGATTCAAAATTTTCTAAAGCAGCCGTCTTAAGATTTTCGTAGGTCAACTCCATTCGTTCAGCAATAAGCATTGCAAAGATGCTTTCGTCTTTGTTGCTGAAAAGATATTCGTATTCATCTGTATCTCCACCCTCTTCAACTGTCCAAACATCATCGTCATAAGAAACCAAATAGTTTACAAATTCTCCTGAAACGCTTGCGGATGCTTCTTCAGAAGAAGTTTCTTCCTGAGCATTTTCAGTTTCTTTGGGTCCAAGTTGAACGGTACATGCAGAGGCCAGAAGGCCAAAAAGCAGCAAGGAAATAAAAAGGGTCTTTTTCATAAGCATGGGTTAATGCGCCGAGAGTATACATAAAAAAAAGGCCCCTTCAAAGGAAGAGGCCTTTAAAAGTTTCAAAGAAGACTATTTATCAATCTGAGCGTATTCATCAACTGCAGAAAACTCTCCATAGGTGGGAGAAGAAATAGTCATTTCCGCCCAACCGTAGGTATCCTTAGCTCCTTTAATTTCTTCTGCAGGGATACGAACAAATGGATCATCCAAAGAACCATACATCACTGCATCTTCATCAAAAGTGCCAGTGTAAATTTGGTCGGTCTTCACATAATCAAAATCGTCGTTGTACTCAGCATTGTACATGGTCACAGTAACAGACCAGTCCTTTTCAGTAGGATAAACATACTCCCCATTGGCGTCTTCAAAGTAGAAGCTGATTTCAGCCCCATCTTTATCAGCATCGGCATCCCAACTTTCCCAAAAGCTGTAAGAAGTAACGCTGGCAATCTTCATATCCTCCTCTTGTGCAGAGTCCTTAGAGGAATCAGAAGAGGTATCTTCACTGCTGCCATCCTTATCCCCACCGAGCTGAACGCTACAAGCGGAAAAGACAAGCATTGCGGAAAGGAAAAGTATGAATTTTTTCATGGCGTTGTATTAAAGAAATAACAATGCGAACACTCTAGCAAAAGCTCCTTGCTTCTCCAAGCGATTTTCTTTATAGTCCCCCTGCGGGGTAGAGCAGTGGCAGCTCGTCGGGCTCATAACCCGGAGGTCGTAGGTTCGAATCCTACCCCCGCAACCAATTAAAATAGACTCACCTGGCCAACACTGGGGCTTTTTTCAGGCTCTTTCGGTAAATTCTGCACCAAGTGGATGTCTTTGAGCTCCTTCGCTCCCCCATTTTGTAAAACACGTAAGAACTTTGTAAGCAATTCAGCCGTAGCACGTGCATCGTGAAGAGCGCGGTGTGCTTGGCAAAGCTCCACTCCAAAGTGTTCTGCAAGGTTCCCTAAGCCATAACGCGGTAAATGGGGGTGCACATGCTTGGCCAATTTAAAGGTGCACAAATAAGGGTTGCTCAGCTCGGCTCTTTCTAAGCGGCCAAGACTACGATTGATGAAAGTCCGGTCAAAATCACAGTTGTGAGCCACAAACACTCCCTCCTTACTCAAAAAATTCAGAAAAGGATCGATCACTTCTTCAAAACGCGGAGCTTTTTCAACCATTTCACTTGTAATTCCCGTGATTGAAGTGGTTTCTTGAGGGATAAAAACACCTGGATTGACCAAAGAGCTCCACTCGTCGACAACTTCTCCATTCAAAACTTTAACAGCCGCCAGCTCAACAATACGATCAAGGCTGGGCTCTAAGCCTGTCGTTTCAATGTCTACGACAATAAAAGGCGTTGTGTGAATCATACGGCGGGCACTTTAACATCAGTGAACCAGTTCATCAACCACAGCTCGGATCTCGCTGTAATCTCCTGATTTCGGCAGTAATATGTAGGCTCCACCCTCATTGATCATAGAATAAAGATAGTTCTGAGTGCTAAAAACCAAGCCCGTACGCAAATCGTAGCTGGCATAGTTTTGGTAGTAATGAATGATGTCCAGTAAAGAAAGGTCTGTATTTACATGGTTCATTGCAGTAGCAAAGAGTGTGCCAAGATCGGAAGTCTCCAATCCATTCTGCATTTCCTCCACCTTGGTACGTAGAGCATACAACACTTTTTGCTGGCGACTGGCTCTGTCAAAGTCTGAAGTGGACTTGCGGCTGCGAGAATAACGGAGTGCTTCTGTACCATCCATATGATGGTGTCCAACCTCAATCGAATAGGGCTCGTAACCATTCGGGCCAGGGAATTGCCCATCATAAATTGCCTCATCCACGTAGACATCTACTCCCCCAACTAAATCCACCATATCGATAAAACCCTGCAGGTCTACCTCAATGTATTTTTCCATGGTCAATCCCGTGACCATTTCGACCATGCGTTTAAGCTGATCTGGGCCATACAGAGAGTAATAAACGTTGATACGGCGACCATTCACATAAAGATCTCGAGGAATCGAGAAAAGTGAAATTTTAGACTCAAGCTCATTGATGCTTGCGACCATAATGGTATCTGTATGCATGCCATTCGTTCCCAAAACCAAAATATCCAAGGTGCTATCTTCCTCAGCAAGTTGCAGGTGATCTTCCTGAGGATAGAAACCCGCTTCCAAACTTTCAAAAGAAAGCTGACCAAAAAGAGATTCATAAACACCTTCCCCACCCTGTACATAACTAAGAGTTTCCTCAAAGGACCCCAAACCTTCTTCTATAGAGCTGAGCACCACCTCTTGATTCTCCAGTTCCATCTTAAGATTCAGGTTTTCTTGACTGAGAGTCCCAATTTCATCCACCAAGGCATTGATCTGTTCTTGGTTTTTTTCTGCTGCCAACTGAATAGACCCATTCAGCCAAAACAAGCCGGAAAATAAAACAGCAATGAAGAGGAAGAGCAGAAAGTTAAATACTTTGGACGGGTTCATCAGGTTTAGGTGCCTCGGCAGGAGCCTCGACCTGAGTAGTATAATCCATTGGAACGTTTTTGTTTAAGTCTTCTACAGAAATTCCAATGCGTGCTGCAATTTCTTGCTCCACGAAAAGACGTTTTCTTCCGTATTTCATGCTAGAATATTTCTTAACAATATCTCGAATTTTAAGATTAGCTCCATCGGGGTCCCATACGGTGTCCATAGAAAATGGCCGTGAGGTCGCATTCTTTATATTGAGTTTAAGGTAAGCTTTGTAGTTGGGGATACCAATGATGTCCTGCTCTGTAAGTACAGGTGCATATTCTTTAGCCAAGTATTCTGCATCTTCGGCACCCACTTTAAAAGATTGCAAAGTCCCCACGTTACCAAATACTGCATCACGGATTTGAGTACTCGTGGAGCCAAATTTAGTAACTACAAGCTGATTGATGTATTGATGAGCCATGATCAATGCCAGGCGGTACTTACGAGCTTCCGAAAGAATTGAAGAGAACGTATCTGTTGCAAAGTTTTGAAACTCATCCACGTAAAGAAAGAAATCTTTGCGTTCTTCCTCGGGAGTATCCACGCGACTCATGGCTGCCATTTGAATTTGCGCCACAAGAATAAGTCCCAAGAGTTGGGTATTTAAAGTTCCCAATTTACCTTTTGAAAGATTCACCAACAAAATTTTCTGCTGATCCATAACTTCACGCACGTTGAAAGCAGATTTGGCTTGGCCAATTGTATTTCTCATCACAGAATTCGTAATGAATGGTCCAAATTTTGCAGAGAAATAAGGGATCATTTCTTGACGTTCACGCTCACCAGTATTGGCATATTCATGCTCCCAAAAGGATTTAACCACAGGGTTTTTTACTTTAGAAACTTTGTATTTCATGAATTCTTCATCCACAAAGATACGTGGCACATCAATGAGTGTCGCCCCCTCGTCGGGGTCTTCCATCAGAGTCAAACATGCATTGCGGAAATAGTGTTGAATGCGAGGGCCAAAAATTTCATCTCCAAAGATTTTGATGAAAATTTCTGTTGCTTGGCTGGAGGCCATGTCCTGCTGTTCTGGAGTTTTCGCCTCAAGCATGTTCAAACCCATTGGACGTTCTACATCTGCAGGGTCAAAGATGATCACATCCTTCACACGCTCCTTGGGGATATACTTGAGAATATCTTCAATCAAGTCCCCATGTGGATCCACCACACAAACTCCATCACCATTCGCAATGTCCTGGCGCGCCATATAACTGATATAGGCAGATTTACCAGTACCTGTTTGTCCAATCACATAGTGGTGACGGCGACGATCATTTCGGCCAAACCGCACCTCTTTTTTATCTCCACGGTACACATTGTATCCAAGTAGAATTCCATCAGAAACAACGTCCTTAGGCACAGGGAGCACCTTATAATCCAACCATTTAATGATTGGCGTGTAGTTGTATCGAGTGTTTGGAAAATGAAAGAGCGTTGCCAGCTCTTGCGGAGTCAGAATTGAATTTTTCTCACCATAACGGAATAGACGGTTTTTGAAATTGGCAAAAAGCAAAGGGGTATTGATGCCATCGATCAAAATAAAACGTCTGGATTGAAACCAGTTCGAAGCAGCATCCTTTGTTGAATTGAAACTCACAAATAGGCCATTCAAAATTTCATCACAACGGTTTTCTCCCCGTGGAGAAGCTGCCAAAACTCGAATGGTTGTATCAAAACCCACCTGGTGAGATTTTTCACCAATACGCTTTGCCAGTTCTTCTTCTGTTTGAAGCATGCGGACATACGAATCACCGTTCTGAGCTCCAGGAGGTAAATTCTTTTCAGCAGCATCCACTCCCCAAATAGTCGCTGTAAAAATCCAACTAAACATTCCCAAGATTTTACCAGCAAACCCTCTGCCGCCATTTTTTTTACCTTTAAAAAGTTGTGTCGCAAAATCAGTCGCCTCTTTCTGCCAACGATTGCCTTTGGGTCGGATCATGATCTGAATGGCAGCATGCTCATCTTCATCTAAAGTAGAAAGTACATTTGTAAAATCATTCAGAGGGTCATTTTCAATAGTTTTGTAGGTCAGCAAAGGATACCAATTCAAGCGCTTTAAAAAGAGATAGTAAATCTTCAGAAAAGCTTTAGGTTTGCCCTTCTCTCCCTGAAAGTCATAGGGCTTCTCAAAAGAAATATCAGCAGTCGAATAATAGGAAGTGATTTGTTTCTCCAAAAGATCCGCATAGTACGGATGGACGCTCACATAGAAAGTCAGTTCCTTGTTTTTTGCGTGAATTTCAAAAGAAATCACATCGCGTTTAAAGAACCATAAGGTCAACTGATTGCTGAGATTGAGTTCTCGCATCTCATGGATACCTCGAAAGAGCTGCTCCATAACAGCAATTTTTTCGCGGAAGTCTTTTTCGGTCGCATTCTCTTTATCCTTATGAGATTCCTCTCGAGGCATGATCACTCGCATAAAAACACGTTTCCGTGCAGCGTGCACTTCATAGATCAAACCCACAGTGAACCAGAATAAACGGCGAAGCAGAACAAAGGCCACTATGCCAATCAACACGTACAGCCAATAATTCTGAATCCAAGGCCAAACCTGGGACCAAAGAGCTTTCAATTGTTCAAATACAGAAGCCATATGCGTGGATTTATCTGTTTATTATAACAGATTGGCGACATTCTTTCAACAGGATAGCCGAGGCTTTCGCTTGCGTCCACAAACTTGTCTGATTAGTATTTTTAGGGTAGAATAAACAAATAGCCTCACACCATGAATGATTTTGCACCAGAAGCACCTTCTTCGGCCCCTCAAGAAAGGGCAGAAAGCACTCCCCCATTGGATGTAGCTGCTCGCAAAGAAGCTCTGGAGAAAGCTGAAAAAGAAGCAGAAGAAATGGCAGCTCGGGAGCAAATAACTGCTGAAACAACTGCACAGTTGGCTGAGCTGAGTGTGCCTCAAAAAGCTGAGAACACCCCCAGCCCAGAATCAAACGAACCAAAGAACTGGTACACTTCTTTTTTCAAATCAGTTAAAAATCTTTTTACACACCCCGTAGATACGGCAAAAACTTGGTGGGAAAGTCTTAAAGGTTGGTTTGGTTTTAAGGGAAAAGAAGCCCCAACAATCAGTCCAACAAGCATGCCAGAAACACCGGTCACAAGCCCGGAACCGCCAGTTAGAAACAAACAGGCAGAAACACCAGCAAAAATAGAAGAAAAAGTGGCTATGGCAACAAAACCAGAAGAAGAAGGGCCCTATAAAAGTTTTGCAACAGGTAGGTTTGAATTCGCGAACGGAGCAACCTACTCTCTAATTCTAAAGGATGGCACAAAGATTAGCGTTCCTCCTCAAGGAAAAATTCTCAAAATAGATGAGAAAGGCTTTAGAATCACCACTCCAATAATGATGGCCGGAAATGTGCAGCTCACTATCAAAGATTTGTCTGTGAAAGCAGATCAGAGTACTTCACTCACCATGGCTGCAATGGGGCAAGAAGAAAACGCCGACCTCAGTCCAGAAAAAACACTAGATCTCATGAACTATTTGAAGGAGCATAAAAACGATGCTCGCTTTGAATACACAATCGCTGGTCGTGTTTTGACTTTCACCCAAATTTAGAACTTCGCCCTCAAGTACTCTTCCAGTTCCTCCATTTTTACGCGCTCCTGCTTCATAGAGTCGCGCTCACGAACAGTTACCGCACCATCTTCTAAAGAGTCGAAATCAAAGGTTACACAGAAAGGTGTACCAATTTCATCTTGGCGACGGTAACGCTTCCCAATGGCTCCACTTTCATCGAATTCAGCACGGAAATGTTTTTTAAGCTTTCTATAAAGCTCTTGAGCAGACTCGTTGAGTTGCTTTTGAAGAGGAAAAACGGCAACCTGAACGGGAGCAATATGAGGGGCAAAATGTAAAACGGTACGTGTCTCTCCTTCTGGGAGAGTTTCTTCTTCGTAAGCGCTGAGCAATACGATCAAAACAGTTCGCGTTAATCCAAGGGCTGGCTCCACCACATGAGGTACAAAAACTTCATTCGTAACAGGGTCACGGTATTGGAGTTTCTCTCCTGAAAATTTCGTGTGTTGATCCAAGTCAAAAGAACCCCGATAAGCAATCCCCATCAGTTCTCCCCAACCAAAAGGGAATTCGTATTCAAAGTCCATGGTCTTACTAGAATAATGAGAAAGTTCAGTCGCTTCATGATAGCGAGTACGAATCTTCTCAGCAGGAATCTGTAGAGCAGCAAAAAACTGACGGTAATCTTCCACCCACTGATCAAATACAGTATCTACCTGATCAGGACGCACAAAATATTCAATCTCCATCTGTTCAAACTCACGAGTACGGAAAATAAAATTTCCTGGCGTGATCTCGTTACGGAAAGACTTCCCATATTGCCCAACTCCAAAGGGAAGACGGCTACGGGTCGAATCCATAAGATTTTTAAAGTTCACAAAGATTCCCTGTGCCGTTTCTGGACGCAGATAAATTTGAGCAGCCTGATCTTCAATCACTCCTTGGTATGTCTTAAACATAAGGTTAAAAGAGCGTGGTTCAGTCCAATCGAGCTTGCCACAATTTGGACAGACGATTTTTTCCTCCATGACCTTTTCAAAAATCTCCTGATTGCTGAGTCCAGCAATGGTAGTTTTGAGATGTTCTTCTAAGAGTTTATCTCCCCTCACCCGTTCCTTACATTTTTTACAGTCCATCAGTGGGTCAGCAAACCCAGCAACGTGCCCAGAAGCCTCCCAAACACGAGGATTCATCAAAATGGCACTATCGAGCCCAAGCATGTCATCGCGATCTTCAACAAAAGTCTTCCACCAAAAATCTAGAATGTTCTTTTTAAGCTGAGAACCGTAAGGGCCATAATCCCATGTATTGGCTAAGCCTCCATAAATATCGCTACCTGGGTAAACGAACCCACGACGTTTACAGAGTGACATCACGTCTTCCATCAAAGCCATATAAAGCAGGATAAAGTCCTGCCAAACTTAACCGAGTTTGATCTTGGAATCAAGAATAATCGTGACAGGACCGTCGTTGACGCTGTTCACAAGCATGTGGGCTCCAAACATTCCGCTCTGGACAGGAATATTCTTTTCAGAAAGATAGCGTATGAACTCTTCTACCATCAGATGTGCTTCCTGAGGGTCTTCCGCCGAAGTGAAGCTGGGGCGGTTGCCACTTTCAAGATTGGCCGCCAAGGTAAACTGAGAAACCACCAAAATGGCTCCGGCAATTTCAGTCACTGGGAACTGCATGCGTTCCTGTTGGTCTGGGAAAATACGCATCTTTACAATTTTCTCCGCCACCCAGACGAGATCATCATTGGTGTCCCCTTTTTGAACACACAAATAAACAAGAAGACCGGGGCCAATTTGGCCCACGGTCTCTTGATTCACTATGACATCCGCTTTGAGTACGCGTTGGATTACAGCGCGCATAGGGTTTGATTAGAGTGTCGCACCAGGCATAGGCGGCATAGGTGGAACCCCAGGAGCTGGCATAGGAGCTGGAGCTGGCATTGGGGCGGGAGCAGGAGCTGCTGGTGCAGGAACCCCCATAGCATCTTGAGAAGCCTGCTTTTTCTTGAAGTCGTCCATTGCGCCCGCAAGCACATTGAGGAAAGACTCTGCCGTTCTGTGGTTCATGTTAACACGATCCACCACTTCAATCACAGGGTTTTGTGTGTTGGGTAAAAGATAGCCGAAGTCGATAACAACTTCATTGGAGTTCACGTTAACAGATACAGCATTGGCATAGGTGCCACGCTTTACTGACTCAGGAACGTCCACTTGGAGAGGAGCTTGGGCCCCACCCATATCGCCAGGTTGTGCACCGGCAGGCATTTGCCCCGTAGGAGCCATAGGATCAGCCATAGGATGAATGGTTAGTGAATGATCACAACAGTATAGCACAAAAACTTTTTCATGACAAAGCTTTAAAATTGAGTAAAATGAATCTGTTCTAACCCCACGCACCATGCACGCCGACTCTTCTTGCTCTTGCCACAACCACAAACGCCTCTGGCTTGGATTGGTTTTATTTGTAAGTGGCGCCATTTTTTACCTACAAATGTTCGAGGTGATTCCACAAGAAACCTGGTCTTATGTTTGGCCCGGCCTCCTTCTTTTGACTGGCTTAAAGATGATGGCGACAGGTTCCTGCAGCTGCACGAGCATGTCAAAACCCATGCCAGACACAACCACACCAACTGCTGTAAAAACCAGTGGGAAGAAAAAACGTTAAGAGTAAGCATTCATCAACAACTCCGTCAAAACTTCAACATAGGGGCTGGATTTAAGATGAAGAGCATGCAGTTCTTGACTCTCTAGAACCAAGAGTAGTGCATTTTTTTGAAGGAGTAGATGTGAAAAAAGAGAGGCCTTAGGAAGCGTTTTGATGCGTGCAAAAGGGAATCGTTCCCTCAATTGAGGTAATTTTTCTGTCTTCGCTAAAATCTGAACTGGGGTTGACCCCTGGAATTCTTGAGTGATTTTAGAAACAGAATCCTGCCCTTTAAAAAGCGCAAAATGGCTTCTCTCGGAAAAATTTGGCTTCCAAACACTCAGATGGCTAACAAAAGCCTTTGCGTCTTTTATTTGAGAACGAAGTCGAATTTCTTGCTCTTCTAATTCATAGAGTAAACGTTCAGGATCATGAGGCAAATACCTTCTACACCCTTGCTCATTCAAAAAACTCACCAGAGCTTTTTCCTCTAAAGACTGAAGGGTTGAGTAAATGGTGGCACGCTTCATTTGAAGACGCTTAGCCAGGACGCTTGCGGGAGAAGCTCCTACCTTCAATAAAAGAAGATAGACTTTTGCCTCTTTTTCATTGAGGCCGAGTTGCAATAAAGCTTGAATCATAATGCGAAATTCAATTACTAAATCTAGCAGAGGCCAAAAATACGTAAAGCATTTGCTGTCGGGCAGCACGCAACAGTTTATATGGAAAAAACCTGCTGCAAGCGCATAGACAACAGGAATTAAACCTGTTCATTCGAAAATCAAATGGTGTTGAGGCCCTCCAACACCTAAGTTCAACATGGTCATTTTTCACCATGCAAGTCCTTATCGTAACTCACCACCTTTTACGAGGTTCCATGTTGGGTCATGCCCTACGGAGAGAAAACATCTCCAGCTTGGTTTTTTCACCCAATCAACTTAAAGAAGAGGGTTATTTGAGCTTTGATGCACTTCTTCTGGTACAAGCCGGGGAAAATTCGCTGAAGAATTTAGCAGGTTTTTTAAATGGGTTTTCCGTAAAGATTCCAATTTTCTTAATTGGAACCAGTCATTATCTTTTCAAAAAAGAAGATCTGCTTCTAGCAAAACGCTGCATTCTAGTTTCAGAAGAAATATCGCTTGAGGAGCTGAGCAGCTTTCTTCGAGATTCTATCCAAAGAAAAGAACCTACAAGTGGAAAGGTACATTGTGGAACTCTCACTCTAGACAAGGAAAAACGCAAACTTTCTTCAGAAGAAAGTACCGTACAACTCACAAAGAAAGAATTCTTTCTTTTAGAACTCTTTCTCAGCAATGCAGGTCAAATCATCAGTCGAGAACGCATCGTTGAACATGTGTGGGACAAACGACAATTTGTAGGCTCCAACACGATCGATGTGTATGTCAGCAGATTAAGAAAAAAGCTAAAACTCAGCAGAAACAACCCAATGATCCGAACGGTGCCCTGTCTAGGTTACGAATTTCAACTCCACAACTGAACAGGTTGAAACCTGGCGACAAAGCTTGTTTGTCAATAATTATGACAACACAAAAATGATTTGTGTCTCTTTACAAAATGGCAATTTTCTTGTTATATCATAGCGTTACAGGAAAAGCAGAGGGAAATTGCCCTCAAAGTACTAACCCCACTGTCAGAATGATTAACACGAACTTCACTTTAAATGCGCAGCTGTCTGCAAAAGACATCGAGTTGCATGAACTCATTCTCAATCTACTGGTAGTGCTTTCTGACAAAGAGAAGTTTATCATAGAGAGTCGTTTCGCTCTAGATCTTCGGAAGCGTCTCACTTTGGAAGAAATTGGTGGCCACTTCGGCCTTACTCGAGAACGCATCCGTCAAATAGAAAAAAGTGCTCTTAGAAAGCTTGAGCGCAACGCCCAAAACACCAATATTAAAACTTTGACCGATTTTGCAAAAAAACTCCTAGAAAGAGAAGGTGGAATATTGAGAGACAAAGAATTCAAGGCTGAGCTGCTTCATCTTCTGCCCAACGTTACAGATGAAAAAGCTCAAGATCTCCATCTAGCTTTGATTCTAGACCCCGGTTTGCATTTTGAATCCAATACCCTCACCCACCACCCCTACTGGCATCTTGGATCCATCAATGAAAATACTGTTCTAAAGACAAGTGCAAAAATCACGCAAATTCTTGAAAAGGCAAAACGCATCATGTCCCTGAAAGAAATCAAGAATGAACTTCTAAAAAACAACATGGACGATTTCGAAGAGAAGACTTTGCCAAACGTAATCCAAGTGAGCAAAGAGTGTAAAATCACTGACAAGGGAGTAGGACTTTTCGCTTGGCGCCATGTGCATCCAAGAACTTTAAGAGACAAGATTCATTATATTTTGAATCAAGAAAAGCGCCCCATGCACTTTGAAAAAATCGCAAAAATCATTGAATCAAATCGTTTTGACCATAAGAAGATAAACCTACAAGCAGTACACAATGAATTGATCAGAAACGAAAATTTCATTCTTATTGGACGCGGCATTTATGCCCTCAAAGAATGGGGCTTCCAAACTGGAACCGTAAGCGATGTGATTGAACGCATCCTTTCCGATGGAGAAGCTCGAACACGTGAAGAAATAACAAACAGTGTGCTCAAAGAGCGCCAGGTGAAAAGCATTACGGTTTATCTCAACTTGAAAAACTCTGAAAAGTTCACCCGCGTAGGACGAAATCACTACGCGCTAAGAAAAGGCTAGAAAGGCCCCAACCGCAAGAATCAACAGCAAGGAGCCAAAAGTCCTTCGACCTACCGATGGTGCCGCAAAAGAAAGCACGATGAATCCTTTGACGAGGGTATTGGAGAGTGTAGCCATAGTGATAGCTGCAGCAGCCACATGAGGATCCAACTCATTAAAAAGGCTGAGATTTGCCATAGATACGGTAATCGCATCAACGTCCACAAAACCAGAGATGAAAGCCGTTAAATAAACTCCACTCTCTCCAAAACTAATGTGCATGAATTTTGAGAGGAGTAAAAGTAGAGCAAAAAGAAAACCAAACTGAAGAGCTGGCCAAAAATGATAAGGGCTCTTCATGTGAAAATCCTTTGCATCCGGAGTTTTAAGCTTTCCTCCATCAGAAAGCCAAAAAAAGAGCGCCAAAACACCACCCGTGACCCCCATGCCCAGCATAGGAGGATACAAGTGCATTAGAAGGTCTTGATTGAGAATGGAAACTTCCAACAAGACACGAAAAAACATGGCAGAAGCAGCCACTAAAATTCCAAAAACCAATGGGTTCACAATCTGTGAATTTTTTTTGCTCAAGTTCGCAAAACTCATAGAAACCGCAGTCGAAGAAATGAGCCCACCCAAAAAGCCACTCAACCCCACACCCTTCTTTGCTCCAAAGGCTTTGATGGCAATATAACTCAGAAAAGAAATGCTCGTGATTAAAACGACCATGAGCCAAATGAGATGGGGGTTCAAAACATCCAAAGGGCCATAGGTTTGGTTTGGGAGGAGAGGCAAAATGATAAAGGTCACCGCAATGAATTTGAGAGCATCATAAATTTCTTTCTTTTCTATCGTTCTGGCAAAACCGTGCAAAGCACCCCTAAAATGCAAAAGTAAAACCATCAAAAGTGTCAAAATCGATGCAACAACAGGCTCCCCCTTTGCCATAAGAATCCCCACCAAATAAACCAAAAGCACACTCATCTCGCGTGTTGCACCTACGCTTTGGTTTAAATAGGAGGCAAAGGCGTAAGAAGCAACCAAGAGAGCTAAAAACCCACTCGTAAAAACTGCAAAAACAATAGGATCTCTTCCAAAAATGGCATAGAGAACATAAGAGAAAACTGCAACCAAAGTCATGGTACGAATGCCCCCAAAGTCACGAGCCCCAGAGGATTCTTGGTTTCGCTCCCTTTCCAAGCCCACCAAACCACCCAGAAAAACAGTGAGGCCTAACTCTCTTAAAAAAACAAGGATATCGGTCATAATTTTTGGCGCAGACAAAGTCATTGTAGAAAAAACTTGCCCTTTGCACAAGATTCGCTACAATACCGAGGCCTGGGCAAGTGGCGGAATTGGTAGACGCGCTAGCTTGAGGGGCTAGTCCTGAATTTATCGGGGTGGAGGTTCAAGTCCTCTCTTGCCCACCAGAGCATTCACAATTCGTTATAAGGGCGCTTAGCTCAGCTGGTTAGAGCACCTCGTTTACACCGAGGGGGTCGCGGGTTCGAATCCCCCAGCGCCCACCACCGTTTCACTCCAAAGTGAAACTTTTTTGACATAGTTGTGTTTTTGTTTATGATTTAGCTTTTAACTGCTTCGTATGAAACGTCTCTTCACCCTTGCCCTCCTACTGATTTTATTCTTCCCAAATCTCCCTAAAAGTTACGCATCAGCTCTTTTAGTAGACTGCAGCAACGGCACTCAATACACCGCCGATTACGACTGGCTCGTGGACGCCGGAGTGAACCCAGCAGCAACACATCGAGACTTTCAAACGGCAATTGATGCTGCATCCAGCGGAGAAGTGATTGCTGTTTGCCCTGGTACTTATACCACTGGATTCAATATCACGAGGAAAAATCTAGTGATACAAGGCTTGGACACTACAAGTGGAAGTACAACCATTACAGATGGAGGCACTCAGGGTATCGCCCTCATTTTGGAAAGCAACGTGGAGTTGAGCAACATGAGCTTCATTGATGGAGTGTCTAACGAAGCGAATCGAAGCGCTGGAATCAGCATTGGGTCTTCAGATGTAAAACTGCAGAACATCGAGTTCACAAACAATCGAGCTAGTATCAACTCCTCTGCAGTAGAAATACTGTCCACAAATTTTTATTCCAATGGACCAGCGAGTTTGATTGTGGACCAATGTCTTTTTAAAGAGAACAGAAGCGACAGTGACTCGGGAGCACTTGCTGGCAGTGTGTATGATTATTTGGCTCCTCTTCAGATCTCTGTTACCAACACGGAATTTGCAAACAATGTTGGTGGAGCTATAAATATGCTAGGTGATGAAGATGGACCTTACCCCGCAAGACGAGATGGGATGATCTTAGAAATGGATGAGGTCGCATTTGAAAACAACACGAGCGATGGCGACGGTGCTGGAGTAAATTTTCAAGTGGGACGCATCCACATGAGAAACGTGAATTTCACTGAAAATCAAACCACTGCATCAGGTGGTGCAATTCTTGTACAAGCTGTGGAAATGACCATCAATAATTCCAGCTTTACAGGAAACACAGCTGGAGGAAAAGCGGGGGCAATATTTTTACTTTCAAACGATGCGGCTCCAACGTTTATTTACAATAGCTATTTTGAAAACAACTCGGCCCACGGGAAAGGCAGCATGATAACCATGTCCAATGGTGGTGGCCAAATCCTAGGGGAGGTGCGGTTTAAAAACACCACAGCACTCAACAACTCTCATGAAAACTGTTTTGAGGTGATTGGCCACTCCCGAAACCAAGGAAGAAATCGCTTCGATGACAACAGCTGCTTCTAGTCTATTCTTCAACCTTCCGCTCTTCCAGCGTGAGCTTGAGCTCTAGAGTCTCCCCGGCTCGCCACACACTCAGGGTCACGGTTTCTCCGACAGAATACTCTGCAAGGGCATTGGGGAGCGAAAAACTCTCATCGATGTCCTTGCCATTCACTGCCAGGATCACGTCCTTCTCTTGGAGCCCAGCCTTCTCGGCAGGGCTATCGGGAACGAGCGCTGACAGGCCTGCTTCTTCATCGCCAATGAGATAAGCCCCATGATCCACATCAAGCTTAAGGCGTTCTTGCGTTCCTTGATTGATCAAGACAAAACGCACTCCCAAAAAGGGGCGCACAATCCGTCCAAATTCCTCATAAGAATGCAGCACCTGTTCAATATCTTTAG
>CAYLWB010000001.1:103754-116187 GCA_964387375.1 uncultured Candidatus Peribacteria bacterium
CGCACAATCCGTCCAAATTCCTCATAAGAATGCAGCACCTGTTCAATATCTTTAGATGGAATGGCAAAGCCAATTCCTTCCGCTTTGTTATCAATAGCCGTGTTCATGCCGATCACCTCGCCCATTAGGTTGACCAAAGGCCCTCCGCTGTTCCCAGGATTTATGGCAGCATCTGTTTGAAGTAAACCCACCAAACTTTCCGCACTGTTTCCTGGCAAACCACCCGCCATAATGTGGCGATTTCGAGCAGAAACAATTCCTGCAGTGGTGGTTTGAGCATACTCACCCAAAGCATTCCCAATAGCCATAACTGGATCGCCAATCTGAATCGCATCGGAATCCGCAAAGCTCAAGGATGGAAGAGATCCCAATCGATCATCTTCCTCAATAATTTGAACCAAAGCAATGTCGTTCAACGTATCTCTTGCCTTCACTTCAGCGTCCAGCTCCGTTCCATCCTCCAAAACCACCACATACTCAGCCTCTTCATCCAGAACCACATGACGGTTGGTTACAATGAGACCTTTGGGATCAACAATAAATCCACTTCCGCTACTCACCTGACTCAGCCCCTCTTCGTCCACAGCAGGCGGTGTGAAAAAAGAAAAATTATTATTGTAGTACTCACTGAGATCTTTGAGAGCAATAATACTCACTACAGCAGGAGCAGCCGTTTCCCACGCCTCTGTATAGGAATATGTCTCTTGCACAATAGCGTTCGGACTTTCTTGAGCAGATTCAGGGAGTCTGGAAAGGTAGTAATTCATCACCACAAAGGTGCTGAATCCTCCCCCTAAAACTCCAGACAAAAGAGCCGCGAAAAGCAGCAACAAGCTTGTGGCATGATTCTTCATAGATGTGACGTTAAGACAAAAGAGAGTCTAGCAGAATATGGCTCTTTACAAAAGTCCCATCAACCTGCACAGTGAAAGCACTCCTCCCATATGAAACACTCCTTAAGAGAAGTACTTCGTGAGCGGCGCAAAGCCCTCCCGATTCTTTTACGAAAACAAAAGACCTTGCTGATTTGGGATCGCCTAAAGGCTCTTCCTGAATTTCAAACTGCAAAACACATCCTGGTTTACCTTTCTAAAGAAGACGAAGTGGGTACACATCAAGGAGTCCAGGGCTTACTACATGAAGGAAAGAAACTCTATGCCCCCAAACTTGAGGACGGGCACCTCTTTGTCTATCCATTAGAACGCTGGGACGATTTAAAAGAGGGTGCTTTCGGGATATTGGAGCCACAAAGCCCCTTCCCCACTTTGCCCGGAGAATTGGATTTGATTTTAGTTCCTGGCTTAGGTTTTTGTAAAAATGGGCATCGAATTGGTTATGGCAAAGGTCACTACGATCGTTTTTTAAAAAACTGCGACGCAATAAAAATAGGGCTCGCTTTTCACGAACAAATCCTTGATAATGAAATCCCCTTTGAAGATCACGACATCGCCGTAGACTTTATTGTCACCGACCAAACAGTTCTTCCTATTCCCTAACCCTCACCTCATGCACAATGCTTCTGGCTCAATGAATTCAAACATTTTGAAAAATTGGGAACTCTTACGGGCCAATGACCCTGAGGTCTACAATGCCATTGTGGGAGAAGAAAATCGGGAACACGAAGGGATAGAATTGATTCCGTCAGAAAACTACACCTACCCTGAAGTATTTGCAGCCAATGGAAGTGTTTTAACAAACAAATACGCCGAAGGCTACCCTGGACGACGCTACTACGGAGGGCAGGAGTTTACAGATAAAGTTGAAACTCTCGCCATTGAACGTGCTAAAAAGGTCTTCCGCTGCGAACATGCTAACGTACAGGCACTCTCTGGCTCACCCATGAACCAAGCGGTCTACCTGGCCTTTCTGCAACCTGGCGACACGGTTTTGGGTATGGATCTTTCCCATGGAGGGCATTTGACTCACGGACATCCAGTTTCTCACATGGGCAAGCTCTTCAACTTCATTCGCTACAAAAGCATTCCAGAAGAAAAAGGCCGCATCGATTTTGAAGCGCTTCGCCAAACTGCACTTGAGCACAAACCAAAAATCATTCTCTGCGGTTATACCTCTTATCCTCGTGATCTTGATTATGACAAATTCAAAGCCATTGCAGATGAAGTGGGTGCTATCACCATGGCGGATGTCTCCCATATTGGAGGTTTGATTGCAGGTGGTGTCATGCGCAACCCTTTTGACTACGGCTTTGACATCGTAACCACCACCACTCACAAGAGTCTGCGTGGTCCACGGGCAGGCATGGTCCTTTGTAAAGAGAAGTACAAGAAAGAAATCGACAAATCAGTTTTCCCTGGTTTGCAAGGAGGACCTCACATGCACACAATTGCAGGTATTGCTGTAACTTTAGAAAAAACCCTACAACCAGAATTCAAAATCTATGCTTCTCAGATTTTAAAGAACGCCACTACCCTGGCAGAGACTCTGATGAAAGGCGGAGCTAAGCTCGTAACGAATGGGACCGACAATCACATGATGGTAATGGACACCATGCAAAGCTTTGGAATAGATGGAACCGTAGCTGAACATGTTTTGGACCAAGTGGGCATAACTACAAATAAACAAGTGATCCCTGACGACCCCAACCCTCCACTACGTCCAAGCGGCATCCGTTTAGGCAGCCCAGCAGCAACCAGCCGTGGAATGAAGGAAGAAGAAATGGAGAAAATTGGAAACTGGATGCTCCAGGCATTGAAAGCACATGACCATCCTGAACGCTTGGCGGGCATTAAAGAAGAAGTGATGGAGCTTTGCAAAGGCTTCCCCATCCCAGGAGTGAGCTAGATCAAGGAGCGGTGGCATTCTTCCCCGTTGAAGAGAATCCTGCTATTCATGCGAGAGCCGGTTTTTCCCTCCTTTACGTTTCCTTCCTTTTCATCACAAGCACCGTCATATCGTCCATGTGTTCGCCACCCCCAATGTGGGCGACAACATCAGACAAAATAGCGTTCTTTATCCCTTCTGCAGAAAACAGATCCTTAGCTGCATCTTGAGTGATTTTAATAAGACGGTTCATACCATACTGTTTTTTCGCACGATTCAAGGCTTCTGGGATTCCATCGCTGTACATCACTATTGCATCGTTGGGTGACATTTTAAGAGTCACCTCCTTCACAACACCTCGCAAATCAGGGACCATTCCTAAGGCAATTCCCTGGGAACGGATCTCTTTTACTTGTTTGGTTTTCGCTTCATAAAAGAGAATGGGGGGATGCCCTGCGTTCACATAAGTGATGGTGTCTGTATTTTCATCCCAGACAGTAAGGCCCATTGTTAAAAACAGCTTACGATCTGTTTTTTCCATGATCACATCATTCAACTGTTGAACAATACTCGATAATTCCGTCTCATCACGCAAACCATACAACACGGCATTGGCGATTGCTGAAATGATCCCCGAGGGAACCCCATGTCCTGTAACGTCCCCAAGATAGGTCAAATAGTGACCTGGCTCCTTCATAGGAATGTAGTCAAAAGCATCTCCCCCAATTTCAGTGGCTGGAACAAGACCACCAGCCATATCGAGAGTTTTTAGATTTAATTTCTCTTTAGGGAGCAGTTCTTTTTGGATTTGGCTTGCCAAATCCAGCTCTTTTTTTACTCGTTCTTGGTAAAGAAGCGCATCCGTCGACGCTGCCAAATCCTTGGCCATCTTGTTGAAAGTTTTAGCAAGCACCCCAAGTTCATCCTGGGTTTTTACCTTCACACGAACACTAAAATCTCCTGCAGCAATTTTCCCTGCCCCCTCTTTAAGATCCCGTAAAGGATTGGTGATGCTAGAAGACAAGACAAAAGAAAGCATAAGAGTAAGGAGAATACCAAGAAGTGCAATCAAAATGATCTGTATTCGTGCCACAGAAAGCCGTGCATCCAAAGCCTCGTAACTCACCATGTAGCGGAGTGCATAAGCGTTCTCATAGGGCACCACAACGTCTGCAATACGATCTTGATCCTGAAGGGCAGGTACGGGATTTTCATTGAAGTCTACCGCGTGCAATTCCGAATTTTCATCCACATGCAGAAAAACAACACGGCCATCGTCAAGAAGCAAGGAGCTCTTCCCTCCTTGAATACGTTGCAAGAGAGGTTCTTCCGTAATCACACGTGGATCTCCGCTATATTGCGCATCAATCTCCGTTGAAGAATCGTAGAGCAACTCTCCGTCGTAGCCGTAGATCACAAGCTGTGAAAGATCGGAATTTTTACGAAGGATGTTGGTGAGTTCTCTACGAAAAGCCAAAAAGTATCCTGGCTTCAGATAGGCTGAATACGCCTGCATGACTTCTTCGGAACTGAGTTCGGCAAAAGCTTGAGCCGAACTAGAAATGTCTGAAGAAAGCTCTCGAGCTTTCTGGTCAATTAAGAAAGTTCCCATCAGTACAAAAAGCAACACAATCAAGCTTCCAAAGGCGAGCATGAACTTTGCTGTGATGGATCGAAGCATTTTGAGAATTAGAACGATCCAATCATTCTACCACATTTTGCCTTAAATCTGAAGCTGAAATACGCCCATCCAATCTGATGCTCCAAGTCACTTCTGGAGCAAAAGCATAAATGAGTTCTGCCTCAAAGAGAGGCAGCGCAATTTGATCTTCCAAAACTTTCCGCGCAATTTCAGACAATAAATCGGCTCTTTCTTCAGTATTCAAAGAGGCTCGAGCTTGCTCAATGAGCGCATCCACATCAGGGTTGGAGTAGTTCATTCCGTTGAAAGCTCCAAACCGTTCATCATCACTGTGCAAAACGGATTCATAAAAGTCAGAAACGTCAGCTAGGTCATACTTCCAGCCAAAAAAATAGAAATCGGAAGCACCCGTTAAGATTTTATCTTCAAAGGATTCAGCCTCTAAAACATTCACATTTAAACCTATATTCACCAGTCTGAGATCTGCCTTAAGCTCCTCCCCCAAGGCCTCCAAACCTTCCGGAACGTCCAGAGTCAACTCCAGATCTCCATAGTCGGCACGCATGGCTAATGCAGCCTCTACATCCTGAGAGCGAACAGGAAGGTCAGGGTCACGGCCGAAAATTCCAGTTGCAGCGAATTGATCCAAATCTTTGAGATAAGTTCCTCCCAAAGGGGCTGCATAGTCGTCACGAAGCGCCAACCAAACCAAAGAACGTAGCTTCGGATCTCCCAAAATGCCATCTTCGTTGAACATTAAAAAACTCACCTCCAAACTGGGAAGAGTGGTTAAGGTAAAGCCATTCGCCTGAAGACTTTCAACATCTTGAGGTGGAACCTGTAGAAGAACCTGAATTTCTTTGGATTTTAAAGCTTTCACTCGGTCTTGAGAGTCAGCAATCGCTTTTAAAGTCACGCCCTCAAAATCGGGCTGCTCCCCCCAATAAGAACCAAAAGCCTCCAAGCCCAAATCATCACCACGAAATTCAGAAAAACGATAAGGGCCCGTACCTATAGGAAGGTTAAAATTTGTCGTTTTATCCGGGAAAATATAAACATTAGTGAGCCGATTTAAAAGCAAAGAATCTGGCTCAGCCGTAGTGATTTGAATACGATTGGTATTGATCTTCTCAACGCTTTCAATACCGCTCAACAATGAAATCAAACCAGAGCTTGGATCTTTACGAGCCAAATTTAGAGAATAAACAACATCATCAGCCTCAAAAGTGGTCCCGTTGTGAAACCAAACCCCCTCTCTCAAGTGGAAATCCCACGTCTTTTCGTCCAAGCGCCCCCAAGATACCGCTAAAGCAGTTTTAGGGTTGAAGGTTGTGTCATATCCGACAAGTGGTTCGTAAACATGCGCTAAAATCTGGCGGTTTTTCGCCTCGTAATTCAAGGGAGAAAGTGTAGAAGGAGCTTCAACGTAGCCCAAAGCGACTTCCTTTTGAACATTATTATCCCCAACGGGAAGCTGTGTTTGACAAGAAGTAAAAGCCAGAAGCCCTAAAAGCAAAGTCGACGAGAACAGGCGTGGAGTCTTCATCAGGAAGAATTATAAATGAAAACTCATCCATTGCCAAAGAAGTGGCATAGCAATTTCAGTCCTCCTTTCGCAATACAGCCAAAAACGCTTTTTGAGGGATCTCTACCTTTCCAAACATTTTCATTCGCTTTTTACCTGCCTTTTGCTTCTTTAACAGTTTGTCTTTTCGAGTTCGATCTCCCCCGTAAAGTTTCGCAGTCACATCTTTACGCATTGCTGGGATGGTTTCACGCGCAATAACCTTTGCTCCAATGCTGGCCTGAATGGGGATTTCAAACTGAGCTCGAGGAATGATGTCCTTCAATCGTTTCGCAACAGAAATCCCATGACTGCGAGATTCCGAGCGATGGATGATGGTGGAAAGTGCTCCAACAATTTCATGGTGCACCATGATGTCGAGCTTCACCAAATCACCCTGTCGGAAGTCTAAAAACTCATAACTCAAAGAAGCATAACCACTGCTGAGGCTCTTCAATTCATCATAAAAATCAACAACAATGGATGCCAAGGGGATTTCATAAATAATGTTCACACGGTTTTCATCCAAGTAGTGCATATTCTTGGAGACACCCCGACGGTCATTGAGCAATTTCATGACTGCTCCGATGTATTCTTGAGGCACCAAAACTTCCACCTTAACCCAAGGCTCGTAAATGGCCTCAATATATGTGGGTTCGGGCAATTCAGATGGGTTGGAAATCATGAATTCTTGTCCATCAGTCTTCTTCACTCGATAAGATACACTGGGTGCGGTCACGATAAGATCAAGGTCGTATTCACGCTCGAGACGTTCTTGAACAATTTCAAGATGCAAAAGCCCCAAAAAACCGCAACGGAAGCCGTGTCCAAGAGCACCAGACTGCTCTGGCTCAAATGTGAGCGAAGAGTCATTAAGACTGAGTTTTTCGAGTGCATCACGTAACAAAGGATAGTTCTCCCCTTCCACACAGAAAATTCCGGCAAAGACAAAAGGTGTCACTTTCTGGTAACCAGGGAGGGGTTCTACACCTCCAATCTCCAAAGAGCCTTTTTCGGGACGCCAAATGGTATCTCCAACACGCGCATCAGCCACAGAACGCATCCCCGTTACCACATAACCCACCTCTCCTGCATGCAAACTGGGCAAAGCTTCGTATTTTGGGCGGAAGCATCCGACCTCTGTCACCTCTGTTTCGGCACCTGTGTTTAAAAAACGAATCTTTTGGCCACGTTTCAGAGAACCTTGCATAAGTCGAACGTAAGCTACAATCCCCTTATAAGGGTCATAAATCGAATCGAAAATCAGGGCTTTCGTCTCACCATTGTCGACGAGAATTTTTGGTGCTGGCACTTTTTCAATCACACGGCCCAAAACCTTATCAACGTTGGTCCCTTCTTTTGCAGAAATGGCAATGATCTCTTCCCTAGGAATGCCAAGCGCATTTTCAATCTCCCTCGAGCGTTGTTCAACATCGGCAGCAGGCAAATCAATCTTGTTGAGCACTGGAATGATTTCCAAATTGTGTGCAAGAGCCATGTAACAATTTGCCAATGTTTGAGCCTGAATCCCCTGAGTCGCATCTACCACCAAAATAGCCCCTTCACAGGCGGCCAAGGAACGAGAGACTTCGTAGGAAAAATCCACGTGTCCAGGCGTATCAATCAGATTCAATTGATACTCTTCACCCTTGTAGTTCCAGCTCATTCTTACAGGTTGCAACTTGATAGTGATGCCGCGCTCTTGCTCCAAGTCCATAGTGTCGAGCATTTGTCCGTGCTTCATTTCCCGTTGGCTGAGAGTGGAAGTCACTTCTAAAAAGCGGTCCGCCAAGGTGGACTTCCCGTGGTCGATGTGCGCGATGATACAAAAATTTCGAATGTTTTTCATGTGCAGGGAGTCTAGCAGATTGAAGAATTCTCCGCAAAAGTCGTTGTCGCCTTATGCAAGCCCTCTATGAACATTTTTGAGGCCTAGTCAAAGAAAAAAATCTAGAATCGTGCATGAGAGCTATTTCGCTTCCAGCTCTCAAAAACATTCACAAAGGGTAACCTTGAGAAAAGCCTCAATTTCTGGTATAATTACGAGATTAAACCCTGCACAATGCAGTACAAGATTCCACAAAACGTACGGATTGAGGACAAAATCGTGGGGCCACTCACAATGAAACAGCTTGGGATCATGGCTGTTGGTGGAGGTTTAACCTACGTAACTTATGTCTTTCTTGCCAAACGTTACTACATCGAGGTTTGGCTCCCTCCGACAGCTTTTTTTGGCCTCTTGACCCTTGCCTTCACTTTCCTGGAAATCAACGGGAATTCTTTCGCAAAATGGCTGCTTTTGTTGTTGGAGTATTTTGTAAATAAACGCAAACGCACCTTTGTGCTTGGAGGAGCAGACAACTACCAAGAAAGCCTGTTTGCAGAAAAGGAAAAAAACGCGCAAACTACAGCTAGCCCCGCTCCCACAGAACTCAACAGCAAAGAACGCCTCAAAAAGATCAGTGAAATCAGTCGCATTGTGGATGAAAGCACTGTTCAACCCATTAACCCACGTTAAATGAGCCCCCTTTTCAAAGCTTCCGTCAAAAAGGGTGAGAAGGATAAGAAATCCAGCACACAACTTTACATGAAAGTATCAGAAATCCACGATGATACCGTGGTTTTAAAAAATGGTGGCCTTCGTGCGGTCTTAAAAACATCCAGCATCAACCTAAACCTTAAATCTGAAGAGGAACAGAATGCCGTGATCTACTCTTACCAAAACTTTTTAAATTCTTTGGAATTCCCCATTCAAATTGTTGTACGCAGCAAGAAATTGGATCTAGATCAGTACATCGAAAAACTCAAAAAAATGGGCGTTAAACAAACAAATCCCTTGTTACAAAAACAGACTTTCGAATACATCGAATACATCAGTCGCCTCATTGAATATGCGAACATCATGGAAAAAGAGTTCTATGTGATTGTTCCACAAGACCCCTTTGCAGAGGAAAGTCGTGGGTTTTTCAAAAGCTTTCTCGAGAATATTTTCCCTCAAGACAACGTGGCCAAAATCAAAACGCGTCATAGCCAATTTGCAGAGCTTAAAAAACGCCTCAGCGACCGTGTGAATACAGTGCGAGCCGGCTTGGAAAGCTGTGGACTCCGCATCAACATCCTCAACACCCAAGAACTCATTGAGCTGTTTTACGAAACCTACAATCCAATGACGGCACGTAGCCAAAAGTTCGCTCCAGAAGCCGAACTTGCCATCCAAATGGATGAAGACGAACAGGTCAAACCAGGGACAGTGGAGGCGCCAAAAGCATAAGCTTGTCAAGACCCCGAAAGCTGGAGTAGATTGGGAGCTCGCTTTTTAGATTTATGAACGCTACTCAAGGAAGATTGGAGTCTTTCGCCGTGCTCGACCTCATTGAGGCTGTAGACACTCAGGAAACCCTGCAATGGACCAGTGAGGTTTTCAATACAATTTGTGAAGGGGCAACTGGAGAAGATATAGAAGAATTTAACACCTGGAGCGAAGAACAGGTTGTCTTGGCAATTCAGAATAAAACGATCCCAAACAATGAGGATCCTAATGCTTTTAAAAAACGCTTCCTCAAAACAAAGCTTGCGCTATACGCAAAAGAGAATCGAGAAAAACTGGAGCCAATCTTCCAGACGATGCTTGCTAAGGTTCAGAAACAGCGTGCACTTAAAGAGACCCATCTTTACCCAAAAGCCTCCATTTTGGTGATGGTGCATGAACTGATCTATGGCAGTTGGCTTTGGCGTAAGAAAACACGAGATACTGGCGAGTCATACTTCGACACCCATTTAGTGAGTGCTTTCAATCGTATGGTGGAACAAAGTTTCACCAACATGCCAAACCTCTTGGCAGCTCTAAAGCATGATGACTTAGAAGATCTCGATATTCACAAGGAAAATTGTGCTCCAAACATAAAAGGAAGCCCAAAAACACCTCTAGCAGCCAAAGAAGATTGGCTTTTCTGCGATGTGCTTTATATCGACGAACCTGTTGGCCCTATTGGTGGTAAAGATCCAAAAGAACAGATTGTAGAGATTAAAAAGAAAACCATCGAAACGGTTAAAGCCCTAACACATCCCGTTTCAGTTGAAGAGTTGGGACAAGATGAGAAGGATGCTTACAAACTATTGGTTTACCTTAAAAACTTAGTAGAAACAAAGGGCTTCGCGGCCGCAGTTAAAGTGAGTGAACAGGGTCAAAATGCCGAGACGATTGAAGGCAAAAAGGACATAAATCGGCAAAAACCGAAATTGCGCCGCATGTTAAAGACACACGGCCTCCTCTCCAAGATTTTAAAAATGGAGCACATTGCTAAAATCTTGGTCGAAGCGGGTCTGAAATATTTGAGACCGGAACTTTTGGAGGAGTTTACCAGAGAACAAAACCGACGGATTCGAGGTCGGATGACGCACTGTATCGCTCCTTTACTCAAGGCAAAAGAGACAGAAATTCCTTTAGCACCTCTTATTACAGAACTCATAGAGGCATTCGATAAGCCTGAAAACATTGAGAATGTGCAAGCAGAAATACGAAAAAAAGTCGCCGACGTTTTTGAGTCCAGGCTGCCCGCAGCACAGCGTGTGCGTGTGGTTCCAACTCCCGTATCTGAGTATGTAGATATCGATCGACTGTGCGAAGACAATGCCTCCGATGTGCTCACCATCCACCCCACAGACCCCATGTTTGAACTTGAAATTTTGGTGCGAGACGAAGCTGAGATCAATGCCACCATGCGTCTTGCTGCTGAATTGTTTAGTGATGCAAACTCCATACAACTTCTTCCCTACAATCGCGAAAGAGATGGGATAAGCGAAGGGGCTCGCATTTTTATTACAGGGCCACGATTAGGAGGCAACCTGCATTTACGCATCAATACTATTGCAAATGCCACCCGTGCCAAACGTGGAATTCGCGCTGAACAAGGCGCTCCCCTACCTGCCTACTTGAGAAAACAAATCGCACGAGCAATCTATGACCACAACAAATACGGACGCGACATTTATGATGCCATCGCGTACCATAGTTTAAGACCAACGATCAGAACCTACACTCCTGCAGACGATATTATTGCTCTGCAAACAGGAGCAACTGTAGTTGATTTTGCAGCTGCTTTACCTGGAAGCAATGGAGAAGCTGCCTTGGTTCGTGGGAAACGTGCCTTCCGTATCGATACCTTGGGACATAGGCATTCAGTTCCTTTCTTTGACCCTGTTCATGATGGAGATCGCATCGAAATAGAAATTGGAAGTCCAGAGGAACAAGAAGAGTTGAAGTTGAGTGACTTTGCCTTCAGTCGAACTGTTAGAACAGAAGAAGTTGCACGTGAGTACTACAACAAAAAATCCGACGAAAAAGCCAAAGCCCAAGGCAAAACGAGAGAAAAAGATCGCATTCGAAGAGAAGACCGCATTGCTCGTGGAATTCAATATCTCCTGGAGTTGAATCATATTCTTAAGATAAATGATCCAAATTGGATCGTGACACAATGTGTTGGACTTTTTAGAGAAAGAAAGCAATTAGCTCAAGAGATGAATGATGGAGCGGCACAAGAAGAAATCCTGGCTCAAATCGGAAACATCAAGTGTGATCCTCTTTGGGCAATAGCAAGAAAAATAGATAGATCAAAATTACCTGAAAGCGGCGACGGCCACCTGCTTGAAATTTCAGGCACGGTAAAAGACCGCCGTGGTTTACTTCAAGAGTTTGGACGCATTGCCAGCACCGCTGGAATCAACATTGAAACGTATCGTGGAGCTAAAAGCGAAATAGATTCTGCCAGGCACGAACAACACACCACGCTTCATATCCCACGAGGAATGAGCAACTACGATCTACTCAAGTTCCTGGTACGCCTCAACTACGAAGAAAACCAAGTCGTGCTCGAAAGCAGTATCTTTACAGAGGAATAAAAAAAACGGCTTAATCTAGGCCTCGTCCTACGCTTCCACCACTTAGATGGCAGTACAATCGGCGAAGGGGAGCTTAACTGCTGTGTTCGGAATGGGAACAGGTGTACCCTCCCCTCTAAAGAGACCTAGATTAAACCGTTTTTTCAAAGATAGAAAAAATCGAGACAAAAAAATTCAAATTCTTCACATTGCCATTAGACAGATGGAAAATGACATTAAGACATCAATGACCTGTTAGTACTGCTCGGCTGAACACATCACTGTGCTTACACCTGCAGCCTATCAACCTTGTAATCTTCAAGGAGGTTCAATAGGGAAAATTTTCTTAGGTCTGGCTTCCCGCTTAGATGCTTTCAGCGGTTATCCAGGCCGAACATAGCTACCCAGCAATGCCGTTGACACGACAACTGGTACACCAGAGGTTCGTTCACTCCGGTCCTCTCGTACTAGGAGCAACTTCCTTCAATTTTCCTACAGTTGTGACGGATAGAGGCCGAACTGTCTCACGACGTTCTGAACCCAGCTCGCGTACCGCTTTAAATGGCGAA
>CAYLWB010000002.1:0-25323 GCA_964387375.1 uncultured Candidatus Peribacteria bacterium
AAAGAACAATTCTTATTTAGACACCATATTTAAAAATAGTCAATTACTGTGCGGTGGTGAGTCAACTCTTTTCAAGTTGTCAGGAGTGAGATCTATGGACGAAGGTTTAATTGTGTTTTATAGTTTTTCACTTGCATGTAATCAAAATGGAAAACACCCGAGAAATCCAAACGCATATAGACGGGTCAACTGTAGAACTCCCCATTTTTGATGGTGAACACGTGGAGCCTGATTCGAGGCTTTTTCAGAAGCTATTGGGAAAAGCTTTAGAGCAAGGTGACGCTGGAGTTGAACTGGGAGAAGCTTTCACTCGACCTATAAAAGCTGCTCAGCCCATTTTTGTGAGAGAAGTCGAGCTCAATCCCGCTGGAACTGCCCATGTTGCAGGAATGAGAAGAGTCCAAAGCCATCGCTATCTGCTCGTTGAAGGTGCAGACGGACAACATTATGCTGGTGAAACTTTTGAAAGGGGTGCTTGGATTGGAGGACGCCGTGAACCAGGACCTTACAAACGAATCCGGGTGGAAGTTCATGCCCCAGATCAGAGTACAAACGCACTATTCGTCGTCACGACCTCTCCTAATGGAAGGGAGAACAGTGAGATCATTGACTTCCCTCAAGATCACAGAGGGCCTTCAACTAAAATCCGACTTTTTGGTGACCACCTTGATGCCTCTCAAGTCATTCACCCTAAATTGACAGAACTCTTGAGTGCACACTTCGGTCGTCCGGTTGAGATGGTACGCCTGGATGAAATGGTCATAGCAGGAGATCCAGCTTTGCCAGAAAATGTGAGAACTCAAGTATGGGCCAACGATGGTTCGCCCCTCCACATGTTGACTGAAGAAAGCATTGCTTTTGCGGAAAAAGCAGCTGTCGAACAAAAAGGAACAGAAGCGGCTAAACTCCCCCATCGTCCCTGGAGACCCGATTTGGTTCTAAGAGGTGCCCAAGAAAAACTAGTACACCACCTGGAAGATGAAATTGCTTTGTGGGCTGTGCCTACGGTAGGGAATCGTCACGTTTTGATTCAAACGGTGCGAGGCACACCCCGTTGTGCCGGTATGCAGGGCTACTATGGCGTAGTGAATCAATACCGCCCAAAAGAGCCCCGCGACCGACGCGATGGTCTTCCGGCGGGCAAACAGCGTCCTCTGTTCGGAGTCAATGCAATGGTTTTCGGGCAAGGTACTGTTCAGGTTGGAGCTCGTCTGATTCCCGTTGCTGCACGTCCAAAGTTTGAAGATCGCTGGGAAGGCCGCTGGATGCGCTAAAGCACTTCTGCAACCACACGTACGGGCGCTGCCTCTGCATCGAACTTTGTGGGCAAAGCCGTCACTTGAAAGGAAGAATACGACAAGAGTTCCTTTAGATTACATACATTCTCTATGATGAGCACGTCCTTTGCGAGGAGGATTTTGTGAATCTTGTAGGGGTGGCGGTCGGGGCTGGGCGTGTCCATTCCGACGATTTTAACACCTTCTGCTGCGAGACGTTCAGCAAAAGCTTCGGTGAGTTCTGGGTAAGAGTCGTAGTATTTTGGCTCTTCGAAATGCTCATCGAACCCTGTGAAAATCAAGATGATTGTGTCTTTCAAAGGGCCCACGTTCTCTAAAAGATCCGCATCGATAGATTCCCGTCCGCGAGCATCCAAAATAATTCCCTTTCCAATGAAGTGCTCCGCTGGATACGCCGCAAGACCCTTCCCCCCTTCCAACATGTGAGAAGGAGCATCCATGTGCGTTCCCACGTGCATTCCGGTCTCCACTCGAAAGGAACAACAGTCGTCTTTGCCCAAGAAACCAACCTGTTTTAGAGTCGGCAAGGTGTCCCCTGGGAAAACAGGCATTTCACTTTTGAAGATGTGGGTGAGGTCGATGACTTTCACTTTTTTGGGGATAAAACTTTTTGAGTTTAACTCAAGTTTTCGTATGAGGGAACTTTATAAAACTTCTCCACTTCGGAATGTGTACGTTTTTAATACATTTCTCGAGAGCGATTGAATTCGCTGAGGTCTAAAAGAAGTTAGTATCAAAATGTATAGCATCCTGCTATACATTTTGATACTAAGAAAAATCCCCCGGGCAGGAAGACGCTTCACTCCGCCTTCGGCTCCGTTCGCTATACGGTCGCAGCATCGGCTTCGCCTCGCTGCTCCCTCACGAACCTTTTACGGTTCGCTTGTCGCTGACGCGACGTACCATTTTTAAATGAGCACGTGCTCATTTAAAAATGGTACCCCGGGCAGGAATCGAACCTGCGACCAACAGCTTAGAAGGCTGCTGCTCTATCCACTGAGCTACCGGGGCTCGCTAGAACAAAATGTTCACCCAATTATAAACGAAAACTCGAATTGTCTCAAGCTGCTCCCAAGCACTTGGAGAATAGAGCAGATAAATTTCTACCCCAAAAGCAACCAGATTGTTCATCATATGGAAGGCAATTGGCGTCCAAAGACTTTGCGTGCGTTGGTAGCTGATGTTGAGCACCAAGCCAAGAATGAAGAGGGGGATGAAGCTATGAAACTGAAAGTGAATCAGCGCAAAGAGAGCGGCAGTAAATACACTCCCCAACCAAACAGGCCACGTCTTGGTGAAGACTCGGTAAATGAACCCACGAAAGAAAAACTCCTCGATAAAGGGTGCAATGATCACAATGAACAAAAAAGCCATGCTCAAGCCGAAGAAATCGGTCCCAAAGAGAGGCAAATAGGAATCCTGAGCCTCATAACCTGGCACAGTGAGTTCGGTGGCGTACAAAGCCCAAGCAATGAGTCCAGAAAAGAAAAAATACAGGGCATAGGCAAAAAGCACGGTCCAAAGCAGTCGTCGAAAAGGAATGCGTTGAAAACCAAAGTCGAGCAGAGTGGCATCGTATTTTCGAACCACAAAAAACCAGAGTGGAAAGCCCAAAATCACAAATTGCACCCCGTAGTGAATGAGGAAAGACACGCTGGGATGCATGCTCTCCAGGAGCTCCGCTGCACCTGGAATTGCAGAGAAAAAAGCAATAAAGAAACCGTAAAGGGCAATACTGGATGCAAAGACCTGAATGAAGTCTTTGAACCCGAAGCGCGTTTCCAAAGCGTGAAGAGCTAAAGTGTTCGCATTCTAGCTGACTTTTTGATAGATTGTCACCATGATCGATCACAGCCTTCCCGTCAGCCCAATCACCACGCCTCAACAGAGTCCCAGTGACAGCCCTGCGATTGAAAACATCCTCCGCCCACAGTCCCTTGAAGACTACGTGGGACAGGATGAGATCAAAGGCAACCTCTCGGTGGTTTTGGCTGCTGCAAAAAAACGCAAAGACCCCTTGGAGCATACGCTTTTGCATGGAGCCCCTGGGCTGGGGAAAACAACACTTGCCTTCATATTGGCAAAGGAGATGGGAGCTCAAATTCGCATAAGCAGTGGGCCTGCGATTGAGCGTCCTGGAGATTTAGCCTCCCTGCTGACCAATTTACAAGAAAACGACGTGCTCTTTATTGACGAAATCCACCGCCTACGCCCTGCTGTAGAAGAAATTTTGTACAGTGCAATGGAGGATTACTGTTTGGATTTAATGGTGGGCAAAGGGCCTTCTGCTCGCAGCATGAGGCTCTCATTACCCCGTTTCACCCTGATTGGAGCCACCACAAAGCTCTCCTCTCTCTCCTCTCCACTACGCGATCGCTTTGGGAATGTGCTTAAGCTTGAATTTTACACGGAAGACAATATTCGAGACATTTTGAAACGCAGTGCGGCTCTTTTAAAAACAGAAATTGAACCTGACGCAGCGAAGCGTCTTGCTCAAAGTGCTCGGCGCACCCCACGCATTGCCAACCGTTTACTGCGCCGCTCTCGTGACTTTGCCCATGTGCACAATAAAGAAAAAATTGATCTAAAAACTGTGGAAGAAACTTTGCTCATGTTGGGCGTGGATGCTTTGGGATTGGACCCCACAGACAGAAAACTGCTCACCCTGATTGCAGAAAAATTCCAAGGAGGGCCTGTGGGCCTTTCAACCCTTTCTGCAGCCAGCAATGAGGAAGAAGACACTATCGAAGATATTTATGAACCTTTTTTGTTGCAACTTGGCTTTCTTCAACGCACCCCTCGTGGTCGACTTTTAACCGAGAAAGTGTATCATCATCTCGGACTTCCAACCCCTTTCCAACTATGAAAACTAAACTTTTACTCCTTGGGCTGACTTTTTTTGGGATTTTTGCCTTGAGCGCCTGCACCCCTAAAGAGGAGGAACCGACCAACGTGGAATATGAAACTTTGGTTGGAGAGTTCCAATCTTTGGGCAGCATCAGCGTGAACAAAAAGATCACGCATCTTTTTGAAGATGAAGATGGTGAAATCTACTACGCTTATTCCGATCGCTACGACCTCGACGACGAAGATTATTTTGGTGTTCGTCTTGAAGCTTATGGCAGCCTGATGACTTATAAGAGTATGGATAAGACCGTGTTCAAAGTCCAACGCCTTTCTATGGTTTCCGAGGAAACACCCACCGACGAGGAAGTGACCGAAATCGAGTATAAAGACACCGACCTAGGCTTTTCCATCAAATATCCCGACAATTGGAGTTTGGAAGCTCTGCGCGATTCCGTTCAACTGACTGCACCCGCTCCCTCTAAAAAAATTGAGGCAAGCGAAGACTCCCAAGAAGAAATCATGGCTCCGGCAGCTTTCCCTCAGGCCCCTGCCAGTCCCGATTACATCATCATTGCTCGCACGGATGCAGTTCTAGGCCAACCGAGCGATGCCGAACAGGAACTGCGCGTACAAGAGGTAGAGAACTACGTCCACGTCTACTATCCTCAACTCAGCCAATTGACTGGAACGGTGCTCTTTTTGGGCCCCGACTCTTTGTTTGCACTCCGCTACAAAACTGAAAACGGCGACGTGAACACCTTCATCCCCCGTGGAACTGAGCTGTTCGAGCTCAGCTTTTACCACCCTGAAGATACCGAAACTGACCTCCTGAAGCACAGCAACGTCTATATGAGCCTTTCCAATAGCTTCCGTTTCTTGCCTTACGGAGAAAGCTCTGAAGAAACCGAAAGCCAAGAGCCCAGCGGGAATGAAGAGCCAGCCACTGCCGATCAAGTGAGTTTCGATAAATATGCTGGATTCGAAAGTGGAACCTTTGAGTTCAAAATGTCCTACCCAGCTCGCTGGTATTACCAGGGCAACTCGAATGGTTTCGATTTTGGCCCTGATTCCTTTGACACCGAAGACGCTGTAGAAACCGTACTCCGTTTGACCTTCAATGCTCGTTCTTCTGAAGGCTTGATTCGTGACAATGGCGAGGTGCAAATGACCAAACAGGTTGGAAACCGCTTTTACACTCTCAGCGGGCCTGCTGAATATGAAGATGTCATCAAAAGTATGATCGACTCCATTATGGTGTTTAAGGCAAGTGAGAAAGGGTGAAACAACCCTGAAAATTTGCTAGAATACAAAGACACTTTTTAAATCCACTCCACCTCATGTCCAACGATCAATTCAATAAATTCACCAAGGAAGCCAAGCAAGCGCTGGTGGTGGCCCAAGAAGTGGCCAAGAAGACCGGAACCACCTACGTAGGAACGGAACATATTTTGATTGGAATCCTAGCGCAAAAGAACTCTCTTGGTTCGAGCATTTTGGAACATTTTGGCGTAACTCTTGAAAATGTGAACCTCGTGCTCAAAACGGTTGGCCGCACTCAAACTCCAGGACGCACTTTGAAAGGACCTGGTGGACTGTCCGGCTTCGCCAAAAAAGTAATTGAAGATGCTGTACGCAGTGCTCAAGAGTTTTCACACATGTTTGTTGGGACTGAGCATCTGCTCTACGCTCTGGTTTTACAGGAAAATACAGCTGCAACCGTGATTCTTGAGAACATGAAGATTTCTGCGAACGACATCCGTCAAGAGATTCTGCAAACCTTTGAACGCATGAAAAGCGGACAAATCCCACAACCTGGAAGCCAAATGGGGGCTCAAGGTGCTCCGGGCGTTCCTGGCCAACCAGGTGTGAACCCTCTGGAATTCATCTTAAATGGACTACAAGGTGTTTTAGCCGGTCAGCCAGAACAAAAGGAAGACATGCTACAGAAACAGAAGAACAAATCTAAAACTCCTGCTCTCGACTACTTCACCACCGATTTGGTGCAAGAAGCCCACGAAGGCAAGCTTGATCCAATTATTGGGCGTGACAAAGAAATTGAGCGCTGTATTGCCATTCTCTTGCGAAAAACGAAGAATAACCCCGTACTGATTGGAGACCCTGGAGTCGGAAAGACCGCAGTCGTTGAAGGTCTAGCTCAATGCATTGTTAAAGAAGAAGTGCCTGACGCCATTTTGGACAAGCGCATTTTAAGCCTTTCCATGGCTTCTGTTGTTGCAGGGACCAAATACCGTGGAGAATTTGAAGAACGTATCAAGCAGATCATTGATGAAGCCACCAGCCAACCCAATGTGATCCTTTTCATTGATGAACTCCACACCGTGATCGGGGCCGGAAGTGCCGAGGGAAGTCTCGATGCTGCCAACATATTAAAACCCGCTCTTTCTCGAGGAAAAATTCAACTTATTGGAGCTACTACGACTGCAGAATATCGCAAACACATCGAAGAAGATGCAGCTTTGGAACGTCGTTTTCAATCGGTCATGGTAGAAGAGCCCAGCGTTGAAGACACTCTGAGCATTCTTAAGGGGCTCAAGGAATCTTTTGAAAACCATCACAACCTTGTGATTCACGACGATGCTATTGAAGCCGCTGTGCGCCTTTCTAAGCGTTACGTAAACGATCGCTTCCTCCCAGACAAGGCTATCGACCTCATTGATGAGGCTTCTGCCTTGCGTGGCATGCAAGTAAAACCCGACAACGATAAGGTTAAAAAATTACAACGTCAGCTCAAAAAAATCCTGAAACAAAAGGAGACTGCAGTTGGTGAGCAGGATTACGAGCAGGCTGCTGATTTGCGCCAACAAGAACTGCAAATCATGGAAGAAATTGAAAACGAAAAACAGGTCAAAATTCCTCGAGAAATGCGTGGTAGCATCCACGAAGAAGATGTCGCTAAAGTGATCGCTCGAATGACGGGTGTTCCTGCGACTAAGCTTGTTAAAGAAGATATGGATCGACTCAAGGATCTGGAGAATACCCTGCGCGAACACGTTATTGGCCAGGATGAAGCCTTGCAAAAGGTTGCTACCGCCATTCGTCGTTCTCGAGTCGGAATTTCTAGTGCGAAGCGCCCGATTGCTTCCTTCATTTTTCTTGGGCCAACTGGTGTGGGGAAAACTGAATTGGTTAAAACTTTGGCCCGCGAGGTTTATAGCGATGAAAATGCTCTGATCAAGATCGACATGAGTGAGTTCATGGAACGTCACAATACCTCTCGTCTCACTGGAACGACGGCAGGTTATGTTGGATATGAAGATGGTGGTCAACTCACCGAACGTGTGCGACGTAAGCCCTACTCTGTCATTCTTTTCGATGAGATCGAAAAAGCTCATCCAGACGTTTTCAACCTTCTCTTGCAAGTGATGGAAGACGGCGTGCTCACAGATGGAAAAGGTCGCAAGGTGGACTTCACCAACACCATCATCATCATGACTTCTAATATTGGAGCTCGAAAGCTCACCGAAAGTGCAGCACCCATTGGGTTTTCACTTTCTAACGATGAAATGGCTGCAGCTGTTGCTAGCTTCGAGCACAAGCGTGAAGAAGTGCTTGCTGAAATGAAAAAGCAGCTCAAACCTGAATTCGTTAATCGTATTGATCATGTGATTGTCTTCCGCCCACTAACACACGAGAGCATCAAAGAAATTGTTAAGTTGCATATTCAGGAACTGGAAGAACGGATCGAAGACAAGGCCATCAGTTTGCATTTGGCTCCTGAGGCGCTTGACCTTTTGGCCACGCTCAGTACAGATCCAGAATATGGAGCTCGTCCTGTGCGCCGCAAGGTACAAGACTTGGTAGAAACACCTCTAGCTGAGGGACTTTTGAATGAAGTCTTCCGTGAAGGCGACATCATTCAAATTCTTAAAGAGAACGATGCTATCGTCTTGAAAAAGAAAGTCTCTACCAGCAAGGCCAAGACAGGGCTCAAACGTGAGGCGAAAACAAGCAAGGTTTTGGAGAAGTAGACTCTCCAAAAACGCTTTACAAGAAGGGCTACTCCTTATAGAATACCCGCACTTTCTGCTCGTTTTTTCAACAGATACGCGAGCAAAAGGTTTTATTTCTAACCTGTATCTGTGCCCTATTTATGAATCAAGTAACAACAACTGTTGTCCCAATGGACCAGCTTTTGGAGGAGTCTCCAGAACTAGTCTTGCCAGAACCAGGGGCTCTTGTGGAAGGAGTGGTTGCTGCCATCAGCAAGGCGGCCATCATTGTGGACATTGGAGGCGTACTGACTGGAATTGTAGCTGGTCGTGAAATCAAGGACGCTCTAAACACCGCGAATGAACTCAAGGTGGGAACTCCCATCACTGCGTGTGTGCTCGAAACCGAGAACGAGGAAGGTCTTGTGGTGCTTTCTTTGCGCCGCGCTAGCCAAGAAAAGACTTGGGATCGCTTCCTCACCGCATTCGAAAAAGGAACTGTCATCAAAGTTAAACCAAAAGAAGCGAATAAAGGAGGTCTGCTCCTCGATGTGGATGGAATCAAAGGATTCATCCCTGTTTCTCAATTGGCGCCTCTCCACTATCCTCGTGTGAATGGAGCTGATTCTGCCAAGATTTTGGCCCGTCTCGAAAAACTCGTTGGAGAAGAATTCAATGTTAAGATCATCAGCATCGACAAAGAAAACGGCAAGCTCATCCTTTCTGAAAAGGCTGCCTTTGCTGAAGACCGCCATGCTGCTTTGAACGACATCAAGGTTGGAGACATTGTAGAAGGAGAAATCAGTGGAGTTGTGAAGTTTGGTATCTTCGTGGCCTTCGATGGCCTGGAAGGTCTCGTGCACATCTCCGAAATCGCTTGGGGCCACGTGACCAATCCTCACAACTTTGGCAAACTCGGCGACAAGGTGAAGGTGAAGATCATTGGAAAGGACGGCGACAAGCTTTCTCTCTCCATCAAGCAGCTCACTAAAGATCCTTGGGAAGACATTGAAAAGCGCTACCCTCTCGGTTCTACAATTAAAACCAAGATCTCTCGCTTGGCTCAATTTGGAGCCTTTGTTCAGCTCACCGATGAAATCAACGGCCTGATCCATACCACCGAAATTCCTGGTCAACCTGCAGATCCTGCGGATGCCCTGGAAGTGGGACAAACCGTTTCTGCCCGTGTGGTGGAAATCAACAAGGATGAAAAACGCATCGGCCTCACTTTGATGCCTGAAGGCGAATCCCCCCGTGAAAAGGCTCCTGTGGAAGCCAAGGCTGAAGCAGAAGAATCTGAAGAAGAGAACGAAAAATAAGCTCTAGAAAATGAAAAAGACCCCTTCTCAGGGGTCTTTTTTTGATACCAAACCTTTGTAGTGTCTTTGAAAGCTTTGTGCTAATCTTGAACAAAGAGTTGCCGAGAAGGGACTCCATCCACGTATGGCAGTGAGGATGTAATCGGAGCCACTTCTCGACAATTTTCTGTCCAAAATTTCAAAGATCAAGTAATTATAAAATAAACTTAGCAACTTGTCAATATGCAAAGCGTGATTTTTGGGCTTGTACTAGCCATCGCCATTTTGGCCCCCCTGCTTTACTTCCTCCATCAAGAGTTCCAAAAGCTGCGTGCTCCTCAGGAAGAACAGGGCATGCAAATGATGCTTCAACTGATTGGTGAACTGCGCCGTGAAGTTAGCGAAGGCCATGGGAAAAATCGAGAAGCCCTAGATAAAAAACTCCAGGACATGATCGGAATGCTGCAAAAGAACCAGAGCCATTCCACTCTGACCATGCAGGAGCAGTTCAAACAGAGTGCAGCCATTGTCCAGGAAGTGACTAAAAACCTCACCGAACTCCAGGCCACCAACAAGCAAGTGGTGGGATTTGCTGAGCAGATGAAAAGCCTAGAAAACATTTTAAAGAGTCCAAAACAACGCGGAATTTTAGGAGAATATGCGCTGGAAACCCTGCTTTCCAACCAGCTCCACGGCAACTACCAGATGCAGTACAAAATGCCCAACGGCGAAATTGTGGATGCGGTGATTTTCTTCAACCAACTCATCATCCCCATCGACTCCAAATTTTCCCTAGAAAACTACAACAAAATGGTGGAAGAGAGCGACGAAGGTAAGCGTGAGGAACTGGAGCGCACCTTTAAGGCGGATGTAAAAAAACGCATCGACGAGACCTCTAAGTACATTCGTCCTTCTGACGGAACCACTGAGTTCGCCTTCATGTTCATTCCAGCTGAGGGGGTTTACTACAACCTCACCGTGACCAGTGTGGGTAGTGGCAATGTGAACACCCGCAACCTCATGGAATACGCTTTTGAAAAACGTGTGATCTTGGTTTCTCCCAGCTCTTTCTTTGCCTACTTGCAGACCGTACTCCAGGGTATGAAGGCCATGGAAATGGGCGAAAACGTGAGTAAAACTCTGCAGGGCATTGAAGTGCTCGGCAAGCACGTGAAGGCCTACGAAGAATACATGCACAAACTGGGCCGCCACTTGGACACCACCGTGAACACTTACAACAGTGCCTCCAAGGAATTCAAAAAAATCGACAAAGATGTGTACAAGCTCACCGATGGAAAATCTGGCGGAACCATTGAGGCCCTCTTGGTGGATGGGGTGGCCGAAGAAAGCAACTAGAGCCCCCGAACAAGGAAGCCCTCCAGTTCATCGAGGCTCATCCTCACCTTGCCATCTGGCTCTCCTGCTTCAAAAGCATGAGCGAACCCAAAATCGTGATGCCACTCCATGCCCTCTTCTGTGAGGATGAAGTTTTCTAAATCCATTTCAGTAAAATCTTGCTGGGCTTCTTCACTTCCTTCTCCATCGAGCTCGTTGGCTTGAATATTTGCCTGAAGTTTTTCATCGAGTATAGAGAGTAACTCTGCCTGTTTCTCTTCTAAAATAAAGTCGTCCACGGTGAGCATGCTGTCTGTGTTGAGATCAAAATTCAAGTCGTAATGCTGATGGTCGAGGTAAGCACCCACAGACTCTGTCCAGATTGTAATGCTCAAGAGTCCATTCTTTTCGTAGTTCACTTCATAAGTGCTAGAAACATAGCCACAGTTGCACTTCTTTAGTGTTGCTTCCAGCTCTGCTTGATTGGTGATCAAAATAGACTCCATGCTTAAGCGTTCAGCCACCTGAGGAGCGTCAACTTCTTCGGCAAGCATGGGCCAAACAAAGTCGTAGGTGGCCATTTCAGTTTCCACTGAAAAATGGCTGTTCACTACAGAAGAAGTGTCAGGGGCGCTGCAGGCGGTGAGGAAAAGGAAAAGGAAGAGAGTTTTTTGCATGACCCCATGATAAACCTCAAGAGGAAGTTTGCAAGAAAAACATTGTTCAGTACCAACCTGAAGACACATAACTATTCCCTCCCAAAGCCATAAAACCATAACCAAAACGCTGGTCCCCTGCGGAGGGCGCGCTACAGCCCGCCCTTGGGTTGCTGGGAACACATGCATAAATATTCTGAACACAGTAACCATCTCCAACTTTTACAATGATCATCCTTAAATACCTCTCTTGTTGATAAAATTTTATTCTTCCTCCTTGGTGTAAATTTTTTAGCTCTAAAATCAACTTTTCTTCATCGAATGAATCTATCAATTCTCGGATATGGACTTCAACAAAAAGCACCTCCAACAACTCATCCAAGGTGTACGTTCGTCCCTCTACTGGCATGCAATCGGCGCGCCCGTATTGATTTCTACCCTCCAGTACATTTCCCATATCTTTTTAGGATAAAAGATTAGAATCTCAAACTATAATTCATAGTTGAATTTAGTCAAGTCTCCCGGTCAACTTTTTTTCTCACCCCTGATTTGACCTCCCCTTTACCTTTACTTCTAACCTGATTTCCCCTAAACTGGACAGGCTTTTTGACCTTTTAAACAAAGTTCATGCCCATTGCCCTAGAAAAACTCGCTTCAAAACTGGGTTTCACCGAGAGTGAAATGCGCAAACACGTGCTGGAATTGGGCTTTGAGGCTGAAGATGAGCTGGATGATGACATTGCCGAATTGATCACCGATGAACTCGCGGGTCGCAGCAAAAAATCTGAGGCCGATTTGTACGTGGAACAGGCAGAAGAAGAGCAAGAGCGCGAAATCATTCGTAGTCAACGCAAAAAAACTGCCGGGAAGGTATCTGTTAAAAAAACGGTCGAAGAAAAGCCCATTGTGACCTTGAAAAAAGGTGAAAGTGTTGAAATTCCTGAACAAATTTCTGTAAAAGAACTGGCTGAAAAAACCAATCTGAGTGCCGCGGTGCTCATTGGTGCTCTCATGAAGAATGGAATTCTGGCTAACATCAATCAGATTATTGATTTTGACACAGCCCTCATCATTACCGATGGGCTGGGATTGGAACTAAAAAAGAAACGTGCTGAAGCTTCAGCAGAAGATCTTTTCTTGGGGAATCTAGAGAAATTGCTGCAAGAGGATGATAAAAAGAGCCTTGAAGAACGCCCACCCGTCGTCTGTGTTATGGGGCATGTGGATCATGGAAAAACTTCTCTTTTGGATGCAATTCGTGAAGCCAATGTTGCTAGCGGAGAATCTGGAGGAATCACTCAGCACATCGGTGCCTATCAAGTGGAAAAGAAAGGTAAAAAAATCACCTTTTTGGACACTCCTGGGCATGAAGCCTTTACCGCGATGCGTGCACGTGGGGCCAAAGCCACAGACATTGCAATTCTCGTAGTTGCGGCTGACGATGGAGTGATGCCTCAGACTGAAGAAGCGATCAATCATGCCAAAGAAGCAGGTGTACCTATCATTGTTGCACTCAACAAAATGGACAAGCAAGGAGTGAACCCCGATCGCGTGAAGGCCGAACTGGCTGAGCGTGGTTTACAACCTGAAGAATGGGGTGGAAATACCATTTTTGTTCCTGTGTCTGCGCTTAAAAAAACAGGTATCGATACCTTGCTCGAAAGCATTTTGCTCGTTGCAGAAGTAGAAGAACTCAAGGCCAACCCCAACCGTCCTGCTGTAGGAACCGTGATTGAATCTCATTTGAACCCAAGCCTAGGACCTGTTGCCACCATAGTAGTGAACACTGGGACTCTTAAGGTAATGGACAGCTTCATCATTGGAAAAGCTTATGGACGCGTGAAGCTCATGCAAAACTCAATTGGAGAACGCCTCAACAAGCTAAAACCCTCAGACACAGCCCAAATTGTGGGTCTTAGTGAGGTGGTAGAAAGTGGGCAAATCCTGCAAGTGGTTAAAGACGAACGCACCGCGCGCCAACAGGCCAGCCAAGTGGGTGGAATGATTCAAGAGCAGCTGATTCAGGCTGGAATGGGCATGCAAGAGATTTTGCAACGCATCAAGGAAGGATCTTTGAAATTGCTCAAAGTAGTTATCAAAGCCGACACTCAAGGTTCTTTGGAGGCCATCAAGCAATCCCTTGCTAAGGTGAAGTCGGACGATGTGGCAATCAAAGTGATCCATAGTGGGGTTGGTTCAATCTCTGAAAGTGACGTGATGATGGCCGCTGCAAGCGCAGGATCTTTAGTTTTGGGCTTCCATACTGAGGCCAATGTGCATGTACGACGTCTCGCAGAACGCATGAATGTGGAGGTGGTCACCTACTCTGTGATTTACAAGCTCATCGATGACCTTAAGAAGATTCTAACAGGTATGTTGGAACCTGAAATTATGGATGTTGAATTGGGTCGTTTGAAGATCAAACAGATCTTCTTCACGGGCAAAGGTGAAATGGTGGTCGGAGGTCAAATCATCGATGGCATTCTTAAAAATAAGGTGAAATTACGCGTGGTTCGAAACAAGGAAAGGATTGGTGAAGGAGAGTTGGTCAGCCTCAAACTGGTCAGCGAAGACGTTGACCAATTGGAACAAGGTGATGAATGCGGAGTACGCTACAAAGGCAAAGTGATTCTTGAAGAAGGCGACATTCTGGAGGCTTGGAAGCAAGAAAAGCGGATCAAAACGCTATAAGACCCCTCTATGAAAGTTCTGATCACTGGCGGAGCCGGTTTCATTGGAAGCAACTACGTTTATTGTCATTTGGAGCAACGCCCTCAAGATGAACTCTTTGTTTTGGATGCCCTTACCTATGCAGGTCGGCGAGAGAATCTTAAACCTGCAGAAGATCGTGGCGTGCATTTTATTCAGGGGCGTATTGAAGATCGACCCTTTGTAAATGCTCTCTTTGAAAGAGAAAAATTCGACCTAGTGGTGCACTTTGCCGCGGAAACTCATGTCGACCGCAGCATTGAAAATGCTGAGATTTTTTTAGTGACCAACGTGCTAGGAACCCACGTGCTTCTGGATGCCGCTCGTGACCATGGAGTCCAACGTTTCCACCACGTCTCTACTGACGAAGTCTATGGTGATTTCCCTTTAAGTTCTACGGAAAAATTCACAGAAGAAAGCCCTCTCAAACCCAGCAATCCATATGCCGCAAGCAAGGCCGCTTCTGACCTCTTGGTACTCTCCTACCACCGCACCTATGGCTTACCTGTAAGCATGAGTCGGTGCTCCAACAACTATGGCCCCTTTCAATATGAGGAAAAATTCATCCCCCTCCTAATAAGCCGCGCCATAAAAAATGAAGCCCTCCCCATCTATGGGAAAGGTGAGAATGTGCGCGACTGGCTCTTTGTAGAAGACCACTGTAAAGCCATTTTGAGCATTCTGGAAAAAGGAGCAATCGGCTCGGTATACAGCATTGGAGCAAATAATGAACAAAAGAATCTGGATGTGGCAAAGTTGATTTTAAAACAGCTTGGGAAGCCCGAAAGCCTCCTCACTTTTGTAGAAGACCGTAAAGGACATGATCGTCGTTATTCAACAGACTTCAGCAAGTTGAACCACGAATTGGGTTGGGCTCCTCAGATGTCTTTTGAAGAAGGCCTGGATCAAACCATTGCTTGGTATAAAACTCACCATTCATGAAAGGAGTCATTCTTGCAGGTGGAACCGGGTCTCGACTCGCTCCCCTCACCAAAGTCACCAACAAACACCTCTTGCCCATTTATGACCGCCCCATGGTCTACTACCCCCTGCAAACATTGCGGGATATGGGGGTAAAGGACTTGCTCCTGATTACGGGAGCAGATCACGCAGGGCATTTCACCGAGCTCCTGGGTTCAGGTGAAGCATTCGGAATGCACATGAATTATGCAATTCAAGACCGAGCAGGAGGCATCGCTCACGCGCTTTTTTTGGCCAAAGATTTTGTAGGGCAAGATCGTTTTGTCGTCATTTTAGGAGACAATGTGATTCTCGATTCTTTAGCTGACCTTGCGCAAACCTTTGAGCACAGTGAGACAAAAGCACACATCTTGCTGACAGAAGTGGTTGAGGCACAACACTATGGAGTGGCTCGTTTTGAAGGAGAAAAGCTTGTAGAAATCTTGGAAAAACCAGCTAAGCCACCCAGTTCTTGGATTGTTACAGGTTGTTATTTTTACACTCCGGAAGTCTTTGATCTGATCGAAACACTAAAACCTTCGGCACGTGGGGAACTGGAGATTTCTGACGTGAATGACCACTATGTGAAACGTGGAGAACTCAGCTATTCAAAGCTCAAGGATTTTTGGGGGGATTGCGGGGAATCCATTGATGGCATGTTGGCCGTGTCCAACATCATGAAAGCACGTACCGGACGATAAGAAAGCCTATGCAAGGAACAGGGCCCATGCTCTTGAAGAGCTTTTTGATGTCGTTGTGTCCCATACCCCACATGAAGTTCAAAAGCGTAATGAGGAAATTCCTTAGCCGCCTCTGCCATCATGCGATCCCGTGTGACTTTTGCAATCACAGATGCAGCTGAAATGGCTCTCACCTTTTGATCTCCACGAACAATACTGCGGTGCGGTATTTTAAATCTAAACTGGTCTCGCCCATCGACCTCAAGGAAATCTGGCGCAACAGGCAAGGCGTCGATAGCTCTTTGAAAGGCCGATTCTGTAGCACGAATCAAGCCAAATTGGTCCACTTCTTGGGCAGAAGCCACCCCTAAACCAAAAGGACAGTGCTGAGTGATCTTGTCAAAAAGCCGTTCTCGCTGCTTTCGAGTGAGAAGTTTGGAATCTTTAAGACCTGGCAGGCGCAGCCGTTCAGGCAAAATAACTGCGGCAGCAACAACCGGACCCGCCCAGGATCCTCTGCCCACCTCATCCATACCTGCAATAAGAAGCGTTTTCATCAAACGCTATCTTAACATGAGCCCTCAGAAACTACTCAGCCTTTTGTTCTTCTTCTGCAGCAGCAGGAGCACTGGGCTCTTCCACTACTGGAGCCTCTGCTGGAGCAGTTGCTTCTTCCATCGGTGCTTCTTCTGCAGGAGTTTCAACGGGTTCAGCTTCAACAACGGGTTCAGAGCCCATCATGTCGAGGTCACCCATCATTTGTTCACGCAGACGAGTGGATTTACCAGTACGTTCTCGCATAAAGTAGAGTTTCGCACGACGTACACGCCCTTCTTTCACAACTTCGATCTTTTGAATGTTTGGAGAAAAGTAAGGAAAGAGCTTTTCAACACCCACTCCATCCACAATTTTACGAACAGTAAAGTTCTTGTTCACACCAGATCCATGAGATACAGCAATCACAAGTCCTTCAAAAATTTGAGTACGCTCTTTGTCCCCTTCTTTAATGCGTTGATGAACCCGAACAGTGAATCCAGGTCGGAGATCCGGCACTTGCGTTCGAATGGAGGAAGCTCCAACGTGGTCTAAAATGGCTTGTGACATGAGAAAATCTAAGTGAGCCACGACACTATACGTAGCTTGTTGGGCTTTTGCAAGGGATTTTATTCCTTAAATTCAGGATCAAGTTTGTCCACCGCAATGATATTGTCTTCATCCTGAATGAGATCAAGGATGAAGTGGTCACGGCACTCAATTCGATACAGGAAGTCTTTGGAAGAAAGAATGCTGAATCGAATGGATTCTTTTGTTTCCAATTTATCAAGAAAGGCCTCAAGTTTGTCCTTATCCACTTCCCCAACAATCAAAAGATCGACAGGGCTCTCCTTTTTGAGGAAAATGCCCGATACTAAAAGGAAATCAACCTCACCCATTTGAAGCACTTCTTTCACAAGTGCGTCGGTGGATTGAGTGGATTTTGCAATGATGCTTCTGAGTTCTTTGAAAAGAAGGAATTTTTTATTCACAGAGTAAAATTTCTTCCGATTTTTAGTTCGTGCTCTGAGTAGACCGATTTTCTTAAGGTTATCGAGCTCTCTTCGTACGGAATTGATCTGCTCGTCTAAATCTCGAGTGAGTTCGCGCACAAAGAACTCCTCGTCAGGATTCAACAAGAAAAGAGTGAGGAGCTTAACCCGTGCCATTGAGGTGAAGAGGTTCTTCAGCATGTACACATAATTTATACAGGCAGCCCGAAATGTATAATTTTTTAAGTCATAATGCAAGCGAAATCACTTGTCATGCGAGATTTAACCTGAAAGCTAACGAACAAAATTAATGTTCATTTTGGATCTGGAAGCCCCCTTGTTGAATACTATTTTTATTCAACATGACTCATGACCAACTTGCGCAAGCTAAGCTGATTTTTTAGGTATTCCCTCTCCTGAGCATTCTTGTAGCGCTGTTCGACAGCTGCAGCAAAATGTGCAGGGTAGAAGGCCAACAAACGAGCCACTTCATCATCCACTTCTTTTTCGGAAATTTCTACCTTCTCTTCTTCGTACAGTTTCTCGAGCCCAAGACGAACGATCACTTGTTCATGAGCTGTTTTGCGGAGCTCTTCTCGAATGTTTTTACCTTGGCTTTCAACCTCCTTAACGTAGTCATCCCATTTAAGGCGACGCTTGTTCATATCTTCTTTCATGCGGTTCACCATGAAATCGATTTCACGTTCCACCAAAACATTTGGCACTTCCACTTTGGCATAGGCAGGAAGTTCTTTTAGGAAAGCTGCCTCCAAACGGTTCACTTCTTCGCGATCTTTTTGCTTCATGAGTTCTTCTTGGATTTCTTTACGGAGCTCCTCCATATTTTGACGATTTCCTCCAGTAATTTCCTTGGCGAACTCATCGTTCAATTCATGTTCTTCGGGCTCTTCAATACGATTGAGCTTGATATGGAATTTAACCTTCTTACTCTTGAATTCTTCAGCGTGATAATCTTTAGGGAAAGTGATTTCAAAATCTTTTTCTTCATCTTTTTTCATTCCGATCACTTCTTCCTCAAATCCTGGAATTAAACCTCCTTCTCCAAGAATTACGGGGTGATTTTTACTGGAGGTGCCTTCAAGGGCCTTCCCTTCCAAATCAAAACCATCGAAATCGAGTTCTACGCGATCACCTTTTTGAGCGAGCCTTTCAACGTCTTTCCATTTAGCAACACGTTTTTTAAGATTTTCCAGAACTTCTTTGATCTCCTTCTCAGTCACTTCCAATTTTTCACGCTTGATGCTGAGTTTTTTAGGATCCTTTTTCCATTCGAGAACTGGGATAACAGGTAAAGTGGCCTCGTACTTGAGAGGTTTCTCAGAGAGAATATTTACACGAGGGTAGTCGATAGGACGAAGTTTCTGCTCGTGAACGGCTTCTTCGTAACTGTGGGAAATGGCAATGTCCATCACGCGAGTCCAGAGTGCTTGTTCTCCAACATGGCGCTCAAGAGCTTCTGCAGGGATATGTCCAGGACGAAAACCAGGCATTTTTACTTCTTGCTGTAATGCTAAAAGTGCTTCTTTTTTGTGAGCCTCAAGTTCGTTCTCGGCAAGCTCCACAATCAATTTGACCTCAGAATCTTTGAGGGTTTCCAGCTGAATTTTCATGGAAAAATTGTTTAAGATTTGGCGCCAGCATACAAGAGGCCCACCCCCATTGCAATTTTTTGCGTTCTTTGCTATAATGATCAGATTTAATGCAGCGTATGGCAAACGAAAAACTTGCATTCTCCCCTGATAAACAGGACGATAAGGAGCGCATTGCAATGCGTGCCGCAAGTGTGTTGATGGACATAAAAGCGGCCCGTGAAGCAGGTGAACTGGACGAAAGCCCTGTGATTCAGGGTTTATTCAAGGAATACAAATCTGTTGAACGTGACTGGCAACGCATTCCTGGCTCTCAAGAAAATCTTAAAGAAGCCGCAAAAAAATACATGCGAAAGGGGGCCAAGCTCGACGAAGGCTTGAAAATTTCTTCCCGAGATGCACGCCGTGCCGAAGTATTGGGAACTCCCGTAGGTTCTTTAAAGGAAGTCCAGAGCTACATGCAGATCTCTGACACATTCCAACCCTACCTCATCGCTCAGGAAATGAACCGGAACGTGCCTTCCCTCACCTTGGACGACCTCGATGGTGGCCCAAAACAAGCTGAGGCTCTGAGCATGGTCTTGGGTCAAGCCAATGCCGCTTACCTTTTGGACCGACTCCTCGACCCTCACCATCCTGAACATGCAGAAGCTGTAACAACGATTGCAAGTCTTAAAGAAGCTCTTCGCAAACCTTTTGAACAAGCTCAAGATGTACGTGCCGCTATAGAAGAGGTGGATGCCTCTCAAGTAGAGGGCTTCATTCGTAAAGGAATTAAAGACACCGTTAAACTTGGAGTGAACAACCCTTGGCTCGGAATTCCTGCCTTAGTGGCTGTATTCTCTATTGGAACCTACCTATGGAAACAGGCTAAGACAGATGGATCTTACGTGAAAACTGCTTTGAGTGTTGGTGCCGTAGGTGCCCTCGCTGCCCTGGGTTACAAAGCTTTTAGTGGAGACCGTTCGAGCCTCTTTGACCTAGTAGGCTACAATCCTGACACTTATGTAAAGGCCTCCAGCCGCTTTGAAGGCGCCTTGGGCCGCCTGGTTCCTGATCAACGAGAAGCCGCCATGCAGATGATTCGTATTGGGAATCTTCAGGTGGGAAACGCGATACCTTTATATGAAGAGGCCCTACGTGCCGAAAAAGATGAAATCGATGTGGAAGCCCTGATCCACGCAGACGATAAAGACGACATCGACTCTCGAGATCGTGGAAAATTGAATGGAAAATCCGTTAAAATTGCACTGGAACACTTCTTTTTGGCTTGTGCTTCTAAGGCTGGCCAAGCTGGAAATGTGCAAGCAGGTATGGAGTACGCCAAGGCTCGTTACGCAGGACCTGGTTATCTCTTGGCCATGGCTGCCCTCGACTTGGAACACGGTAATGCCAATGCTCCTGCACATGCAGTCAGCACAACACCTTTAGAATCCTTGATCGCTTCTACAGAAGACCAAGGAACTGCTCGCAGCATCACTCAACTCATGAGTGAATACCCTGCCACTCGAACTGAAAAGGTTCTTGCTCTAGGAGAAGGTGTTTACCAAATTCACGGCTATCCTTTTGAAATCACCTCTCGAGGTGAAGGCAAGGACCGTGTACTCGTAGTTAAAGATACCGTTGCAGGTACAGGCGGCGAGTTCAAGACGCATCGTTTTGCGCTTTCTGGCCCCACCCTGCCTCATGATTTGGAAATTTTGACCCAAATTGCAGGAGCTCGCATGAAAGAACGTGCACAAGCTGCCTTTGGGGTTGACCCCAAGAATGTGATTTTCAATCCTGTCGAAAATCGCTGGGAAACTAAGGTTCAAACACGAGGCTTCGATGGGATCAAAATCCCAGGCAAAAGCGTTCCCGCCATTCTGAGCGTGAGTCCACGTGACGAACGGGTTTATCTGGTACAGGCTGGAGAAATTCCTGCGGTGAAATACCTGAAGATGGATCAAATCCAAACGGAACTTGAAAATACCGTTGGACATGAAGTCGTTCAAAAAGAATTCGGCTGGGAACTTGGCGAACTTGAATTTGATGTCACTAAAATTGAAAACAATGCGACGGATAGAACTACAAAGATCGAGATCACTTATGGAAACAATAAAAAGGGAACTATCGAATGGAAAGACGGAGCGATTACAGCTTACAAGCTTACTCCAGATAAGACTCTTGATGAGGCTTGGGCTGGACTTGCGAAAAAAGACATTGATGCACTCATGTCTCAACGTGAGAAAAAGACTCCTCTGGAAAGCTTGGATCACGCTTTCGAAGGGGCCTTCGGCCGCATGTGGAGCGATCCTGCCTATGGCACGCTCGACTATGTTATGGATAAAGGAAGCCAAATTTTTGGCCGCCTATTTGAAAGCGGAGACAAGGGCCGTCTGAGCAATTACCAATATGCTTGGACTCAAGCAGTGAACAACCAAATGGAAGAAATCACCATGCTCACTCGTTTGGATTTTTACAACGTTTACAGTGCTCAATTGAAGCCTAGTGAGTTTTCTACAGAACGCAGAGAGGCCATCGTTCGTCTGCGTGCACGTCTCGACAAACTTGATGTTACTGCCAATGACATTGCGAACAACAATGGCATCATCACGAAGAATGTGGATGACTATCGCAATGCTTATGGAGAAAAACTCGATGAAGTAAATTACGTGAGCCAAGAGTACAAAGACCTCATGAGTTATGTGGACGATGTGCTCATGCATGGCGGCTTTGACGGCGTTGGTGCAGAAAAATACGCTTATGCTCAAGCGGCACGCTACGAAGTACGCCGCATGATTTTGGAAATGACCTACCCTCTAGCCTTGCTCTCCGACGCAGAGATTGCCCCTTACCGAGTATGGATTCAAGACCTTAAAGATAAATTCCGTCCGGCTCTTGCTTTGGCTCAAGGACGACCTGATGGAGATTTTTCTATTTTAGGACTCATTCTTGATAGCCGTTGGAATGTGGAGGGCTTTAAAAAAGCTCTAAAAGACAAGGGCATCAAATCCCTATCAGAAGCAAACCCCAGTGGCTATGCTACGGCATTGAGTAAAATCAGTGTTCCTACTCGAACCACTTAAGTTATGACAGACCTTGAACGCCCCAGCCATGAAGCTCCTAAAGAAGGTGATGAATCTTCCACTCGTGAACGCCTCGACTCTCTTCGCGATGAATTGGGATACGATGACGATGGCCTGGTAGAAACTCCTCCGGATATTTTTGAGGATGCTGATGCTGTTTGGCGAGCACCGCGCAGCACCACGCCAGAAGCTATTAAAGTGACCGAAAAGGTCACCATTGATGGGAGGACTTTTGATATTTTACCTGGGACTGAAATCATCACCGTGCTGGTGGATATGGATGGCGATGGAACCCCAGAAGAAGTCAAAGCCCCAGAAGGAGCTTTGTTAGCTTTTGATGACAATGGCGATGGAAGCCCTGACCGCTATGTGTATGTGCGCAAGACGCTATGGAATAGTGCTGGATACTGGGCGGGGGAAGCCATCGATCTTGGTGCAGACGCTTTAAAAGGGCTACGTGACCTTGGGGTCAATGGCTACACCGTGGTTTTAAAACCCTTGGGTAAAGAGGCTTGGGCTACAGGAGAAGCCATCCTAGGAGAAGGTTGGCAGGTTGGAAAAGCTGTAGTGGGTGAAGTATGGCAAGGAGCCAAGTTTGTTGGAACCGAAGTGAAGGCTGGCGTTGAAACAGGTGCAGCAGATCTTGCTGCAGGAGCAAAGACCGTTTATGAGGAGGATCTTAAGCCTGGGGTTGCTGCAGTATTGGATGGAGCTACCGTGGTTCTTTCTGACGCTGGAGGTGCTGCCATTGGAGTTTTGGGTGGTGTTAAAGATTGGGCTTACCAAAAATGGCAAGAAATGCCTAGCTTGAGTTTACCCACTGGATGGAAGACCGTTCCCGATGTTTTGAAATGGCCAGGTCAAGAAATCGACTCCAATGAAGACATCGAAAAGGATGGACAACGCTACCAAGAGATTTTGGAGCGTGGTCGTGCTTCTCTTTTTGCACGCTACGATAAAGTTTCCGGCAATGGAGCTATTTCTCTAAACAGTCGTCCCTATCACCTTCTTAAGGTTAGGGTCAATCGTCTGATGGAAAGGGCCGTTTATAAATTGGACGAAGAGTATGGCACCAACAAAACCATCAAAGCAGACAAAATTGCAACAGTCATAAAAAAGTACGAGGATATCGCTGGGACAGAAAATTCGCATATCACACCAGACAATGTGAATCTTCAACTCGAAGCGCTGACTGAGTCCATGTTGGATGGGTCTCATGCAGCATTTTGGAAACCAGCTGCTCTGGATATGATGAAGTTTTTCCAAAAACGAAATGATGGAAACGATACTCCAATGGGCGAACTTCCTATTACCTGGAATGGTGCAGGCACTTTTGCAGATGAAATGTATCAATTCATGAGTGCAATCAACTGGGGAGGGCAAAACTGGAGCGCCGCACAACCCTTAGCAAGTGCAGAAAATTACGCCGAGTATTACAAGGTAGTGATTGGACAAGGCAAAAAGCCTCAATCTTATTGGGAATGGTCTGGTGAAAAAGCTGCTTTAGAGGGCAAAACAGATCATAAGGTTTTGATTTTAAAAGGCGCAGAAACGGGACCAGATAATCTGGAGATCATTCAAAAAGATTTCATGGATTGGTTTGCGAACAATCCAGAGCTTAAGTTAGAAACCCCAAATGTTGTTTTGGGCACACTTTGGGACGAAGGGTGGCCCTCGCATTTTGAAAGAAGTGTTTCAATAAGAGTTGGCCAGATCAAAGATTTTGTAGGGTCAAGAACTAAGAAAGAGGACCAAGCCACGGTTTTTCAGGCAGAATTGGAGCGCTTTAAAGCATTCGTACAGGCGGACCATGATTTGGTTTATCTTAGATTGCAGGAGCAAGGCTACAGCCGTTACGACGATCAGAGTTGGTTGCCTACGGGTGAATTGGGCCAAGGCATTCGAGACAGTGTTGTAGAAGGACCTTTCCAAAATTATTTTTGGGAAAGGAATGGCTCTGCTGGTGATTTAAATGAATACAAACGACACCTCAGAGACAGTGTAGAGGCTGAGTTGGACCCTTGGTTTTAATCACCTCAAATCCCCTCGATACAAACGGTTGAGCAGTTCAACCAGAGTTTCTTCTGGAATAGCTGAGAACCCATCAAGTGGAGTTGAAAGGGAAAAGAAACTATTTTTGTAGTGCAGACCCATGGACCAGTAGACCCCTCTAAAAGCCCGACCAGAAAAAGGATTTTGAGTGTCTCGTTGGTCGTTGTCACTGTTCACAGAATCTACAAGAGTTTTAATGAGTGCATAGGCAAGCTGAGCAGTTTCCACAGCATCCATATGTTGACCATTCAAACCTGGGATTTTCCCATGTGAATCTAAAACAATGGAAATTGCATTGCTTCCACTCCAAGCTGCTGGAACTGGCCCTTCGTAAATCATTTCTTTCCAGGGCAAAGATGGACTGATCACCGTGTTCCCTTGAGTGTCTCTCAAACGAAGCCCACGTGCCTTCAACCACTCCCATTCTTCTTGAAGCTTTTTCACCTCATCAGGAAGCTTGTCCTTGTATTTTTCTGCTTGGCTATCGTAGTCTTTTAGACTGGCGTCATTTGCATTGTATTCTTGGTGCACTCCCCTCTCCCAATGGAAGGCTACAATTCGCCATTTTTCTCCCTCAGAAGTGGTGGGATCCTCTTCTGAGAGTTTTTTGTAAAGTGGTTTGGCAAAAACAGTGATGAAGCGTTTTAGATTTTTTTCTGGGTCAAAAACATCTTCTGGCTGACTAAAAGTATACACTTTATTCCAATCCACCCAATTGACCCAATTCCTCCCCTCATCTGCATCACGCACTCTCATTTTTTCCATAAATTGCCTTTCTGCTTCAAGGAAAAGGTGCTCCAATTCGGTGCTGGAAAGATCCATTTGGGGCTCTCCTTCTTCTATTGTCACTTTCTGTACACCTTCCTTAAAAAGAGGCCGGAGTCCTGTGTATTGTTCTCCAGAAAGTTGTGTTAAACCCAGACCATGATCTTCTAGTTTAGGATTAAAATTGCTTGCTTGCTGAACAATGGCGGTCAAGAACCAAAGAGGCACCTCAAATTCGGCTGCTGTTTTAACCAATGCACTTGCCACCTTAGGAGAAATTTGACCTGTTTCAGGAGCAGCTTCTGGTCTAGCTACAGGGGCTTTGCTCTCTACGGGATTTTCTTGCTCTGCACGTTCTTCTTTCTTGGCAGGCGTCGTCGGCCGTTTCGTTTCTTCAATAAGCGGATCTGGTTGTGCTATAGGCTGATCTGGTTGTGCTATAGGCTGATCCGGTTGTGCTATAGGCTGATCCGGCTGCGCTAAAGGTGGATCTGGTTGCGCTAAAGGTGGATCTGGTTGTGCCAACTCTGGTGTGCCTTCTTTTTTTTGTTCGAGAGGCTCTCTCTTAT
>CAYLWB010000002.1:25423-106335 GCA_964387375.1 uncultured Candidatus Peribacteria bacterium
GGTTGTGCCAACTCTGGTGTGCCTTCTTTTTTTTGTTCGAGAGGCTCTCTCTTATGTGTTAGGCACACCTCATAGGTCGTCTGTGGCAAAATAAACATCCTACTAAAGGAGTCTGGATACACCCAAGTCTCGATTCTTTTTGGCCTATACACATCCATAGCAATAGCGGCAGCCAAACGACATTCTCTGTCCAAAACTTTAAAAGCTGGGGACATGGTTTCTTCAATAGCCTCTATGCTCCCCAAAGAAGCAACTACACCTGTCCCATCAAAAACCATTTGCACGGGAGTTCCAGGTCTCATACTCCAATCCACTCTCTCTGGCGCACAGCGCACTGAAAGCTCTTCATCTTTTTTACGTTCAAGTTCTGCCCATTTCGGAGGCACAGGCAGAGGGGCATCATCCTTTCTAGCTTCGTCACGTTTTTGGATTTCAGCCTGTTTTTTAGCATAGGCAGTAGCAAGATCCCCCTCGAGTAGTTGCAAGGTTTCCGATGCAGCCAAAAGCTGATCCTTGCCTGCATCGGAAACGGCACAGGGCGCGGCTTGTTCAAGCAGCTTTCCCCTAACAGCTTCAATAGTAGAAAGAGGAACAATTTGACTGGCGTCCTCTGAAGGATTTCCCTCAGGGGTCGAAGGACCAGACTCAGGATCCCCCAAAAGCATAATACCGGCAGCCGCTGCCAGGAGAGCCGCTGATGAAGCGTGCAAACCATTTTTTTGTCCTCTACTGAGAGCCATAGTGATAAATAAGACTCCATTATACCTTGTTTTTGGGTATTGTTCAATAAAGCATTGACCTTGTCAAAAAAAACGGCTATACTGACTTCCTTTGCTTCGACAAAGGCCCGTTGGATAGGACGCTTTGGCTTCGGCGAGAGCCATCCGGACCAACACCCTGACCCCACTTGTCACTTCATACTGACACAAGGGGTCTTTTTTTATGCTTTTGAAAAATTCACGAAAAAAGGAGTAGGAGATCCAGCAAAAGCAACAAAAAGGGCTTAGCCCTTCTGCCCATCTTCGTACATTAGACTGCTAGATGCACCTGGCAAGGCACAACTGGTGGCTTCACTGAGGGTTTCTAAATCTTGAGTTCCAACAAGTTCAGTGCCATCAGAAAAACGCCAGGTGGGATAGCTGTCCACACCTTCATTCAAGCAAAGTGCTGGATCCGCGTCCTTTCCACCCTGAGCACACTCTTGATAAGGCAAAAGTTCGGCAGCCGCACCAAACATTTCTTTTTGATTCTTGCAATTATGGCACCAAAACGCACCATAAAAAACTGCGCCAGAATCATTGATACATTGCGCAAATTCATCGTAAGTATGGTCTTTAGAAGCGCAGGCTGTGAGCACAACACTGAGCACCATGAGAGAAAGAAGTTTCTTCATGCTTTTTTTGTGAGAGAATAAAGTTTAAATACACAGAGCCATTCCAGTAGAATGACAATTTGTTGAGTCAGACAAAAGAGACAAAATGCTCGAAGAATAAAGGCCTCTACCCCTGTGAGATAGAGAGAGAAAAGCACTGCTCCAGAAGTACACAAAAGTACCCAAGGGAGAAGTTTCGTTTGATCGCGCCATTTTCCACGCAGAGCAAAAAGAAAGAGTGCGAAGTAAACCAAGATCCCGATCAATGCCACAGGAATGCCAAAAATTTCGGAGTAAGGACTCTTGTTCACAATATCACAATCAAAGCGCTCACTCAGCTTGCAAATGGTGCTCGCTTCTGGCTTGAAGTGTAGGTAAAGCAAATAAGAACTTGCCGCCAGCCCAATTGGACTGAGTACGGTCATTGCAGTGTAGAGGCGGCGTATGGAACTCATGGCTTCAGCATAATCAAGAAGAACCTCTTTTTCAAGTTGCCCTTTTTCTACGAAAGATCTAAAATGCGCTGGCCCATTTTATGGTGGATGTAGCTCAGTTGGTTAGAGCATCGGGTTGTGGTCCCGAGGGTCGTGGGTTCGAATCCCATCATCCACCCCATTTGCATCATTGCCCGAGTAAGACAGAAGTGTCCTCCCCAAGCATAGTGGTGGGAAGTTTTCCGTCCCATTTTTCCACCCACTTCAGCTTAACGTACTCAGCCCCACCTTGTGCAGAAATGGATTCTGCTTGAATACGAATCGCCTCTGCTTCCGCTTGAGCTTCTGCAACTCTTTGTTCAGCTTCATACTTTACCTGATCCAGTTTGTTTTTTGCCGTAAGCGCATCTTGTTCTGCAGTAACTTTAGCCTCAATAGCTTCGTTGAACTGATCTGAAAAGTTGAAATTAACAATATTCACATTCTCAAGAATGAAGTAACCTTGATCCAGTTGAGTTAAAAGGTTTTCCTCAATTTTTGTGGAAACCTCATTGCGCTTGGTGATCAATTCTTCTGCAGTAAAAAGTGCTGTGGCTGCTTTGACGGATTCCTGAATAGCTGGATCGATCAACTTCATTTCATAGTCTTTCCCAACCGTGCTGTAAAGAGACACAAGCGCATTGGTATCCAGACTGTAGTTCACCGCAATAGATGTGGTTACAACCTGCAAATCCTTCGAGGCAGCAACCGATTCAGCTTCCGCTTTTTGAGTTCGTACATCCATGTGGATGATTTCACTAAAAGGAGACACCAAATGGAATCCTGGCTCCAGAGGCACATCTTGAATTTTTCCAAAAGTCGTCACAAGTCCACGGTATCCAGGAGAAACGATGGTGAAAGGTAGAAAGAAAACAAAGAAAAGCAATAATAGGGCCAGAACAATGCTACCAATGGAATAAAGCTTAATCCTGTTCATAAAAGATTTTTTTAAAAGAACCTCGGCAGCGAGACTACCATAAAAATCCAGCCTGTACACCTAACACTTCTAAAACCTCTTTCCGTACGTGGTCCAGTTTAGTGCGGCATCGGGGCCTCCAGCCTCAAATTGAGCTTTGAGGCCTTTGATGATTTCCAACGCCTCCGAACCTTTTTCTACAGAAACTACAAAATCCATGTCTTCTGGATTCATGAAGCCTGCCTGTAAAGGATAGTTTTTCACCCAATTGAGCAGCTGTTCCCACATGTCTCCCACCACAATGACTGGGATGTTTTTGATGTGATTTACCTGCAGAAGTTGCCACGTATAAAACAATTCAAGACAAGTCCCAATACCTCCTGGCATCACGACCACTACATTGGAAAGGAGCATGAATTCATCCAAACGTGTAGAGAAACGATCATGGTTTTCAACCACATCTAGGCTGTCATTTGGTTTTTGCTCAAAAGGCAATCGAATGTTCAAACCTATAGAATCCACTTTCGACTCTTTATCCCCAGCACGATGTCCAACACTTGCGGCTTCCATCAAACCTGGCCCACCCCCCGTAACAAGATCCACACCCATTTCAGCTAAGGCATAGGCTAGATCGTGTGTTTCTTGATACATGGGATCGCCTTCTTTGATTCGAGCAGAGCCAAAAATAGATACGCGAAAATCATTTCGGAGCAGTTCTTCCTTAAGATCAAATGGGACGGGAGACATGGATGATTTGGTTAAAAACCCTTCTACATATTATAGCAAATCTAGAACTGAAATGCTATCTTAAGTGCAGCATAGCTCCACCACACTCATGAAACTCGACCTCGGACACCTCTTTTTATTAGAAAAGGGGATCTCCTTAAACCAACTAGAAGAAGCAGCTCAACAAATTCCAGAGTTTTTGGCGCGCTTTCAAAAGCGAGATCAAGGCTTCCCACAACTCCCAAAAGTAAGTGGGAATGTTTTGGCAGTTAAAAAATTAGTAGAAAGTTTGAAAGGGCGTTTTCGTGACATCGTGGTTTTGGGGATTGGTGGAAGTGCTCTAGGCATTTCTTGTTTACGAGATGCTCTCAAAGGCCCCTATTGGAACATGCATGGCTCCCCTCGCCTCTTTGTTTTAGACAACCTGGATCTTGTGGAAGAAGTTGAGAAAGTCATTGACTTAGATCAAACCCTCTTTTTGGTGATCACCAAGTCGGGGCAAACGCCAGAAACCATGTCGCAGTATTTCTACTTCCGCAAGAAAGCTGTAAAAGACCAGTTTGTTTTTGTGACAGATCCAGACGACGGCGAACTACGAAAAATCGCTAAAGAAGAAGGCATACCGACTCTTGATATCCCTAAAAATGTAGGCGGACGTTTTTCTGTTTTAAGCACTGTAGGTTTGCTCCCTGCTGCCCTTTTAGGGTTGGACATTGAATTGCTCCTGGAGGGTGCAGAAGAAATGAGTAAACGCTTCTACTCAGAAGACTTGCACGCCAATTTTCCCTTTCAACTTGCCACAGTCCAGTATCTTTTAGAATGGGAGCATGGAGTGCACATGACCGTTCTAATGCCCTATGCAACGCGTCTCCTGAGCCTTGCCGATTGGTATGGTCAACTGCTTGGAGAAAGCATCGGCAAAGAAGGCAAAGGCCTCACACCGCTGCGTGCCCTTGGAGCTACAGACCAACATTCACAACTTCAACTCTACAACGAGGGCCCCACAGACAAGCTGATTATTTTGATCGACGTTGAAAAAGAAGGTGGGCCTATGATCCCAAAAGTAGAGCGCCCTTCTTTGAACTATCTGTCTGAAATTTCTTTCCACAAGCTCCTGCGTACTGAATGCCAAGGTACAGCAGAAGCCCTTACGGAATACAAAAAACCAAACATTCAAATCACCATCCCCGAAATCAACGAATACCACTTGGGACAACTTTTTATGCTCTTTGAAGCCAGTATTGCCTTTTTGGGCGAGTACTATAGGATAAACGCATTCAACCAGCCTGGTGTGGAACTGGGTAAAAACATTACTAAAAAGCTCCTCTCGCAATGAAGCTTCCAGAACTTGGACAACCCCTAAACGATGAGCAGTTGGCTTTTTTACGAGCCTTCGCTAAGTCTTGTCGCCGATCCATCATCACTATGGTGACGAATGCTCAATCTGGACACCCTGGAGGATCTCTTTCCAGCGTCGATTACTTGGCACTGATCTACGCAATGCGTGTTTGTCAAAGCAACGAACGCGTGGTGGTTTCCAACGGGCACATTTCCCCCGCCGTGTATGCGGTTTTGGCAGAACTGGGCGTTATCCCAAAAAATCGGGTGCTACAAAGTTTTCGCAAGCCTGACGATCTCTATGAAGGTCACGTGAATCGGAAAATTCAGGGAGTGCACTATGGGACTGGCCCATTAGGGATTGGTGGAAGCGTGGCGAACGGTTTAGCTCTGGGCGATGTGATTCACAAGGAAGACCGCTTGACCTTTTTACTTATGGGAGACGGCGAACAGCAAGAAGGACAAGCTTACGAAATGATGAACTTTGCTGCGAAATATGCTCTCAAGCGTTTGGTACTTTTTATCGACTACAACGAGGTACAGCTTACCGACTCACTGGCTTGCATCATGCCCACCAATATTGCTGGCCACTATGCGGCTTCTGGTTGGCAGGTTCTTGAGGTGGATGGCCATGACTTTCAAGCCATGTGGAGAGCTCTTGGAAGTGCAGCAAAAAGTGAGACGCCAACCCTTATTCTAGGAAAAACATTCATGGGCAAAGGGGTGTCTTTTATGGAAGAAACAGGTCTAAGACATGAGGCGACTTGGCATGGGAAAGCTCCTAAAAAAGAAGATGCAGAGGCCGCATTGACCCGCTTGGAACTGGATGCAGACGAGTCTAGGATTTTGGAAGAAGGGCTGTCTCAACTCCCAAAGAACATTCGTACTCCACACACTGCCGAAGAAGATCTCAAGACCCCAGTGCTGCCAGGAGAACCTTTTATAAACACACCAGAAGTACAAACGGACTGTCGTGGGGCCTACGGAAAAGCACTCGCAGATTTAGCCAAAAACAACCCTCACATTGTGGCACTCACAGCGGATGTCGCCGGCAGTGTGCGTACAGACCTGCTCCAAAAAGAGTTCCCAGATCGTCATTTTGAATGCGGGATTTCCGAACAACACATGGTCAGTGCGAGTGGAGGACTTTCTTTGCAAGGTTTCGTTCCTTTCTGCAGTGTATTTGGAGCTTTTATGACCAGCCGAGCTAAAGATCAGGCTCGAGTGAATGACATCAATGAAACCAATGTGAAAATGGTGGCTACACATTGTGGACTTTCTGTAGGAGAAGATGGTCCCACCCATCAAGCTATTGATGACATCAGCTCTTTTGCTGGCTTTTTTCATACTAAAATTTACGAACCTGCTGACCCAAACCAATGTGACCATCTCATTCGTTTTGCAGCTTCGCACTATGGGAATGTTTATGTTCGCATGGGGCGCTCCAAGGCCTCTATTCTCACAAAGACAGACGGCACTCCCTTTTTCGACAAAGACTATCGCTTCAATGAAAAAATAGATGTGCTGCGTGAGGGTTCCAAACTCACTTTGGTAGCAGCAGGCCCAATGGTGACTGTAGCTCTAAAAGCTGCAGAATTCTTGGGTGGAGATATCGAGGTTTTGGCAGTGAGTAGTTTTATACCTTTCGATGCAGAGACTCTTTTAAAGAGTGTTAAAAAAACCGGTCGCCTGGTGAGTATCCACGACCATCATGTAGACACTGGCCTTGCACATTTTATAAACAAGGCCCTTCTTGGAACGGAGGTGAAAATGAAACATCTTGGAGTGAGCCACTACTCCCTTTCGGGCACTGTGGAGCAACTCTACGAAAAAATGGGCCTCACAGCGGAAGCACTTGCAGAAGCTGCTAAGAGCCTTCTATAAAGATTGGTCGTACCATCGGTTTTTGTTCCAGTCGACAAGACGCCAACTGAGAAAACTCACCCAAAGCAGTGCAAAAATCCTCATGGGTATTCCCATAAACTCTGGAATTCCAAGGGCTTGGTGAATCTCTGGAATTGCAAGAAGGGCAGGTGTGACCCCAACCGCTGGCACCAAAACCCAAGAAAATACATAGGTTTTAAAAATTTCACTCCAGTCCAAAGGCGTCTTCCTCAAAACGTGGTAGTCAAAGCTGTTTCCTGAGTGCCGAACAGGCTGGATTTCCCCTCTCCACAGAGGAAAAATGGGCAGATATAGAACAGTGAACCACATTGTGGCGAAGCGAGTTCTAGGTTGCTCCGAAGGATTCACTCCCAAAAGGTAAATGCCTGTACCGTTGAGGCGCATTTTTAGAGATTGTTCCAGAAGTCATTTTCCAAGAACCACTTCTTGTCTTCCAAAACAAAGTAGGCCAAGTCTCCTTCCTCCATTTGGTAAAGTTTAACTCGGCTGCGATCTCCATTGAATTCACTGCGTTCCCAATCGATGCTTGGAATGCCCTCCTCTAAAGCGCGTCCTGCTTCTTTACAATCTGACTCAGTGATTCCTGAGTCACTGAGGGTATGACTTAGAAAAGCTTCACAATCTTGAGTTTGTGCAGCATAAGTGATCTGATCCCATGCCAAAGAAAGATCTTTGATCTCTGGGTTTGCATTCATCACTTCTTTAGAAACTCCCAGCTCCTCTACAGAGTTACAAGCAGTCAAAAGAAAAAGGGTCCCCACAACAGCAAAAAGTCTTTTCATAGAGCATAAATTAAAGTGGCCTCACACTAACACTCCTGCTCAAAATTGGCCAGGATTTTGAAGCGGAGCAAGTTGGTGTGGAGCTTCTTGCAGTGCTTCAAAGAGAGAACGAGAAAGATGTTCTCGGCGCGCTGTTTCAAAATGAAATAGGGCACTAGAAAGCACATGTACAGGAACACCTCCTAAAGTTGCCATGGAGACAGCCGCACCCCAAGATTTTTCCGCATCGTTTAGATGAGCTTCCATTTCAGCTTCTTGGAATTTTCCAATACGAAGAAACTCAGCAAAGTTAAAGTCGAAAGCGTAAGACTGATTGGCTTCTTTCAGCAGAGCCATTCCCTGTTGAAAACTCGAAGCACGAGTGGCAAATAATGCCTTTTTTAGATGGTCTTTCATCTCGGAGAGCAGCATTTTTGGAACAAAAACATTCGCAGCATTGAGCTCAGGAGTTTGTGCTTGATTCTCTCCTCTTTTTTTATGCTGTTGAGCGAAAAGTGCTGCAGTTAGAGTCGGAGTGGGTACACCCAAACGGATGGCTTCTTCTATAATCCAGGCAGCATTGTTTTTTTCAGGTTCCGATGGAAAAGGCAGTTTCCACTCCGCAAGAATCTCGATCACTTCCTCTTCACGAAGACGGTAGAGGGTTTTCAAAATATCGTAAGCTTCTACAAACGCTTGTCGTTCAACAGCCTCAAACGCTCCATAAAGCATGGTCACATAATGAGCAGAAGCGCCCTTCCCCACATACCCCACGCTTGCACGTCCGTTCAAATCTTCTCCTGCAATAGGAAGAAGCAGGGGTTCAAAGAGACGCCAAGCCTCTTCGGGGCCACTGAGCCAAAGCTTAGAAGGCAAACTCGAAGAAAGCAGAAAAATCCCCCGTTCAGAAAGTTCACCTTGCAGCTCTTCAGTACGAGAAAAAAGTTTAGAGCCCATGTCTAAAACGCAATCCCCTGGCTCCAACACATTTCTCATCTGGCGCAGAGCTTCTTCATTGCCTGAGACTGAAGTCACAGTGACAAGAACTTTACGTGGAGTTTCTAAACTCTCTACAAAATCTTCAAAGCTATGCGGAGCAAAAAAAGCCTCTTCGCCATAGCTCCCTATAAAATCATTTAATTTTTTACGATTTTGATCCCATACGGTCAACTTAAAGCCCTTTTTTGCAAGGCTTTTTGCGAGAGTGGCACCTAGAGTTCCTAGGCCCAAAACGGCGAGGTCCGAAGACATAAAAGTGGCGTGAGGGACTAGAGACTAGAAGGAACACCTTCTTCAAGAGGAGTTTCAATGATTTCCTCGTCTGTTTTTTGAAGAGCGACTTCTCTCAATTTAATCAAAACAGCCTGAAGACTCAAGAGGCCAAAGGATCGAACCTGCTCTTCACTGGTTTGCATACCGTGGCGTTCAAAATAAAGCTCTAAAGAATAATCAAAAAGATCCAATACAATGGATTTGAGCTTCTGTTCGTGAGTGAGTACCGTCGCCAAGGTTTTCCCAGGCAACATGAGGCCACTGTGTAAAAGAAGTTTCATCCAACTGTGCAACTCCTCCTGCAGTTCTTGAGGAAGGCTCAACTGCATGGGCAAATCTATATCAAGGGCATGAGCCACTGGCGTTTCGGCAAGTGCTTTTTTTAGCTCTTCTTCAAGCTCAGCATCGGAAATGGAAAGGATTGCAAGAATGAATGCCCCAGGCACATTTTCTTGAAGCAGCTTCACCACCAAAAAAATAACGTCCCCTTTGTTGTCATCTTGAAGCAGTTTTACTAAGAGGCGGGCGAGCTGGTCTTCCTTTTTCTTTTGTATTTGTTGATGCACACCCATGGCTGCAATCGCCTTGGCACTTTTGCGCATCTGTTCACGAAACTTCTCTGAAGCCTCAGCGTTTCCTTGGGATTCGCCTTCTTCCAGACCGAAGAATGATTCCAGAGACATGTGAAGCTATAAAAGAAAAGCCATCCTAGGATAGCTTTTTAAAAGGTTGAAATCAATGAAGTTTACGCTGTAACAACGTGTACCAAAGTATCTCGTTGGAATTCACCATCAAACTTCTTGCGACGTTTCTCAGTGAACTTAACCACTCCAGACTTAGCTGCAAAGAGAGTGAAATCACGACCCATAGAGACATTTTGTCCTGGGTGCCATTTTGTACCCTTTTGTCGAACAATGATTTGTCCAACACTTACAACCTGGTCACCGAAACGCTTGATTCCAAGTCGCTTCGCATTCGAGTCTCGTCCGTTTTTGCTGGAACCTCCAGCCTTTTTATGTGCCATAGTGCTTTTTAAAAACCTAAAGCAGAGGGATTTTAGGGGGAAAAGATGGATTTTGCAAGGGAATTTTTGTGCTATTCTCTAGTGGATGACTTGGCCACAAAAACTCATAGCTTGGTTCCGACTCGCGCAGCGCCCCCTTCCCTGGCGCAAAGGCTACGACCCTTACCAGGTTTGGATTTCGGAAGTGATGCTGCAGCAGACCCAGGTTAAGACCGTGCTTCCTTATTTTGAACGCTGGATGCAGGCTTTTCCCACGGTGGCGGATTTGGCCGCAGCGAGCGAAGATGAACTTTTGCACCTGTGGCAGGGCCTCGGCTACTACAGCCGCGCTTTGAATTTGCGAAAGGCCGCGCAGAAAATTGTGAGTGAGTTTGGAGGCAAAATTCCTTCTAAAAAAGAGGCGCTGCTCAGCTTGCCTGGAGTCGGCCCCTATACGGCAGCCGCCATTGCGAGCATTGCTTTTAAAGAAGATGAAGCCCTTGTAGATGGCAACGTGGTGCGAGTTTTGGCCCGTGTAGAGGGTTTTAAAAAAGATCCCAGCACTCATGCAGACTGGTTTTGGAAACGTGCTGCAGAGCGACTGCCCAAGGGAGAAGCCCGCGAGTTCAATCAGGGACTTATGGAGCTCGGGGCTCTTATTTGTACTCCAAAAAATCCTCGCTGCAGCGAATGCCCCCTTCAAAAGGACTGTTTTGCCCTACGTACAGAAAAAGTCACCGAACTGCCGGTGCCCAAAGTGCGTGCAAAGAGCACCCCAATCCAGGTGGCCATCGCGGTGATGGAACGGAATGGAAAGGTCTTCATTCAAAAACGCCCACCCACTGGCTTGATGGCGGGGCTTTGGGAATTTCCAGGTGGGAAAGTAGAAAACGGAGAGGAAATTGAGATCGCTTTGCGCCGCGAGCTACGCGAAGAATTGGGCGTGGAGGTTGAAAACCTGCGACCCTTCATGGTGGTGAAGCACGCCTATACCCGTTTCAAAGTGGAGCTACATTGTTTTTTGGCGGATTGGGCTTCGGGCGAACCAGAATTGAAAGCGGCCGTCGACGGGAAATGGCTACAGAAAGATACACTGCGCAATTACGCCTTTCCAGCCGCAAATAAAAAGATCGTGGAGGGCTTGACGAAAAACTAAAAAGCGTTTTTACTATTGGCATGAGCACAAATTCTCCAAAAGAAAATCAAGTTCCTATCCTGGAAATTTTAAATAGAATGGCTGCAAACCCAGATTTGCAGAGAGAGCCAGAGGATGTGCGTGGTCCAATTCGTGCTATAATAGACGAAGCCAGACGTGCATTAGAGGGGGTTAACCTGGAAAAGAACAGAGAGCGAACACCTCATGCTGTTTGGGCGCACGTAGATGGTGATACCCGAAGAGGTGTTCACTATGAAATTGGACCCAGAGGACCCTATTTCCGCATTGAACACAAAACATACCCTACAAAAACTACCGGAAGCATTTTTGTGCAAGCAGAGTTTAACCTTTCTGGAACAGATATGTGGACAGCGGGCAAAGTGACAAGCAGTCCTCTCCAGGGATCAGCTACAATGCAGCAGAGACTGGCCGCCAAATAATTGAATTTTTCCCTGTTTTATGGTACAATTGAGGGATTTTTTCGTATTGAATGAAACGCCTATTCATCGCCCTTTCCCTCCTCACCCTGCTCTTTGGACCTGTTGTTCGTGCCGCAGAGGTGCGTCCAGGTCAAAAAGAAGAGGGAACGACGTATTCGGAGGCTGTGAATGCCGTTGTTCAGGACATCAGCACGCTTTCACAGCTCAAATTAGAGCTTGCTCAAGCGCAATATCGCTATTTTCTGTTCCAGAGCAATGTGAAGGTGGCTGCGGAGGAATTGACCGAAGTGCAAGATACCGAAGAAGAACTGACCGCTAGTGTGGAAGATCTAGAGAAGAAAATCAAAGACTCTGGGAAACAAATCCTGAGTGTGAAATCTCAAAAGGAGGAAAACACCATGGACTTGGATGCGCTCGAAGAAGACTTGGCCGACTTGGAATTGCAGTTTGAAGATCAAAAGGCTCTCGTTGGCGATTTGATGCTGCTGCTCTACCTGAAGCGCGACAGCTATTTTAACGCAGATGAAAGCGATTGGGTGAGCCTCTTGGCCAGCTCAAAAACCGTTTCAGAAAATCTGCAAGAAGTGAGTTTTTTGGACCTCGTGGAGGACGAAAACCGCATTCAAATGGATAAAATGGAAACCCTTTCACTTGAACTGGAGGCCACTCAAGACAGTCTCTTTGCAAAACAAGATGAGTTGGACCTTTTGGACGTGCGTTTAGCTGAAGAAAAACTCACCTTAGAAGAGCAGTTGGTGGCTAAAAATATTCTCCTGGAGGAAACGAGCGACCAAGCGGATCTCTTGGAAACCATGTTGAATTCCAAAAACGAACGTGAAGAAGATTTAACTGGAGAAATCGACGCCTACCAAAAGAACATTGAAGATCTAAAACTGGCTATCGAAGAAAAACGCGGCAGCCTTTCCGAAGAAGAAGCTGCAGTGGTCGCCAAGCTCGAAAAAGAATTGGCTGAACAAATGGATCTTTCTTCCATTGGAGATTTTGTGGATTTCATTTGGCCCGTTTCCCCTCGAGCGGGGCTCACGGCCTACTTTTACGACACTCACTACCAAGCTGCCTTTGGAGTGCCCCACCACGCCATCGATATTCGCGCCAAAGCCAAAACCCCCATCCATGCGGTGGCAGAAGGTATTGTAGAACGAGTGGTCTTTCGCCCCGATTCTGCTGAGTATGCCAGCATCACACTGGTGCATGCGAACTCCATCCATACGGTGTACGGACACGTTTCTGGAGTGAATGTGCAAGTGGGCGACTATGTTAAGCAAGACGACATCATCGGCTGGACGGGTGGCCAACCAGGTAGCGTTGGAGCCGGCGGACGCACCACGGGACCCCACCTCCACTTTGAAATGTGGCTGGATGGTGCTCCAATCGACCCTCTCACACAACTCCCCCTCACTGAAGTGCCTGTGGATTCCTTGCCCAAGGGCTACGAGGAGCAAGTTCAAAAGGATTTAGAACAAGAAATCAACAAAATCGAAGAAGCGCTAGGGGTTTAATTTGCGAGCCCTCATAAAATGCGTAGGATGGATATGTATGGGTCATCCAGCAAAAAAATTGGATTCTGGAAATCAAGGTTCTGGGCAAGAACCTCCGGAGCTTGGCAATCCTGGTGAACGTTTGTTTGCTGAATTGAGCCGCCTGGCTCGTGGGGGCGATTTGGCCAGGGTTAGCACCGTTGCATTTCATGCTCGTGTGGAGGCTGCATTACGTGACCTTTTAGCCAAATTTGGACTGCAACTTGAAAAAACAGATCCAAACAGCCCCAATGGGGTGCAAGCTGCTCAGGAAGTTTTTGTGCAAGCCGAAGCCTTGGGTGGTTTGGGCACGCAAAGCTTTTATTTTTATGGAACAGATGGCAAGGCTCCCTATGTGGTCACTGTGGATTTTGTTGCTGCCATGCATGTGAGGCACCCCAATGGCACTCTGGAACACGTTCAACCTGCAGTGATTCGCTGCAGTTGGACAGATCTAAGGGCACTTGAAAAGAACCGCCAAAAGATGGCTGAGCCTCCAGCAACCCCCTCCCAAAAATAAGAAATTGACTTTACCCCACCCTTTAATTAGATTTGCAGGGCGCAGTTTTGCGCATGAGCGTTGGGGCGTCGCCAAGTGGTAAGGCACCGGGTTTTGGTCCCGGCATTCGTGGGTTCGAATCCTACCGCCCCAGCCAATACGTGCATGATTTGGACCTATGACCCGAGTACCTAGGGCGATGGATACTCGAATTTTCATAGTGGTCTCCATAAAAGTGCTTCTGTTAAAAGCAAAAGAATCTGCCAAGGGTTCAATTCCCGCTCCCTACAGGCGCAGGGGCATTAGGAGAAATCTGCACCTGTAGCGTGGTGACCAACTCAATATCTTCGTTTTTGAACCAAACTTTGCCTTCTTTCAGAAAAAGTTGGCCCTCCAAAGTTGCCAGAAAATCCCTTTTCTCTACTGGAGTTCCGCTCTTCAAGATGTAGTGAATGTATTCTTGTTCCGTGATTCTTTTCGCTCCTTCGCCCATCGTGATTTCGTGAAGTTCGTTCATTTTTTGAACTTCCCGAGTTATTTTCTTATGGATCCTCAGTTCTTTGCTTTTGAATTGGTCGACTAGCTGAGCAATGCTTTGAATCAGCTCTTCTTCGCGGATGTACTTTTCGTCACATCGTTTCGTTCCACCGTATTTGGTACACTTGTAGTAGGTGTAGCTTTTGCCGTGCCTATTCACGTGAGTTTCTCCACACACTCCCGAGTTGCATGCCCCACACTTGAATAGTTTGCTGAAATAGAAGCTCTTGTTACCCCACTTGCTCCTTTCAAAGGTCTTGATTGCCTTCTGGGCCGCTTCCCACTGTTCTTTTGTGATGATCGGCTCATGCGTGCCCTCATACCAATTGCCGCTCCCCTCTGGGTACTCAAATTCACCGTAATAGAATCTTTCTTTGAAGATCCTATACGTCATGCTGAGGGTCACATTTTTACCTTTCCTCGTCCTGAATCCCTCGTCTGTTAAATACTCATTGATTTGTCTCCCACTAAAGCCGTTGATCGTGAGGTATTCGAACATTTTTTTGATGAATGGAGCCCGTTCGGGATCTATAAGTATCTTGGTTTCCGCCGAAAGGTTCTCTGGATCGCGATATAGCTTGTAACCAATGGGCTGAATGCCTGGCCGTTTGCCTCGTTCACATTTGGCCCGTAAACCTCGCTTCACATTCTTGCCTCGATTGTCATTCTCAAGCTTTGCCTGACTGCACAAAATCATAAGCAGGAACTTCTCATTGGGTGAATTTATGAAAGTTTGTCCGTGAGTACGGATGTTCACCAGTCGGCCTTCATCCATAAGATCAACAATATCTCCCAAATCTCCAGCATTTCTGCTCAGACGGTCTGGAGCCCACGTTAAAATGGCGTTGAACTTTCCATCACCGAGGCCTTTCAGCATTTCATTGAACTTTACTCTCACTCCTTTGGCTTTTGCACTTTTGCTCTCCTGCATGATCTCTACAATGGTGAGCTTTTCGTGCTCAGCAATTTGGAGCATCTCATGAATCTGAGAATCGATGCTCATGGCCTGTTTTTCGTCCGATTCCGACGATTTCCGTGCGTAAAGGCAGTACTTAAGGGGTTCATCTAAATCTGTCATGGTAGGTGGGTTAAATCCTACCCACATAGATGACACAATGGATCGTGATAGCTAGTAGATAACTATATTTGGCTTTGAAAAACCTCACCCAAAAACACCTGCATTAGCGTTTCGGCATTGTTTGCGTTCTGTGCGATTTTTTCCTCAAGTTGGGATACATACTCCATAAGCCTCCCAACTTTGGCAACGATCGCCCTTTGTTCGGCACGTGGGGGGAGAGGAAAAATCGTATTAGCTAGTTTTGATCCATTAAAGTTTGCTTGCCCACATTGTTGGACAATTTGAGGTTCGATTTGAGTTTCACGAAATATTCGAGTATTTAGATATAAATTTACAAAATAGGGAGAAATTGATTCTTCAAAAAATCGGAGCCTGATAAGATATGAAGCGAAGGTATATTCATCATCTTCACCTTCGTAGACTCCTGTTTTTCCAACAAGCTCCCAGCTATTTGTTCTATTGAACAACAGATCATCCTTTTTTAGTAAAAGTCTTGGCAAATCAGAACTTTCGAGTGATAAATTTTTTTTCGCATTCAGGATAACTTTTCCATTAAAAATATTGCCCATTGCCAACACGGGAACACCTTTAGTATTTAAATCAGCTTTTTGCGAAGTACCATATTCTGACAGATATTTTATCTCTCCCAAACGACACCAACCCCACCCCTCTGGCAACTCAAACGGAACCTCATCATCTGCAATTTTTGGCAAGGATTTTTCCTTTTTAATCTTCTTTTCCGCAATCAGCTTTTCTTTCTCGGCATTGATTTGTTCGAGTAGTCTGCTCGCAGGCTCGGTGATAGGATTTTCCGCTCGCCAGTCCTCTGTGAGTTTTCCTGAAATCGCATCTTGGAGGACTTGTTGGCGGAGAAGAGTCAGAATAGATTTCTGTGAAGAACATTCCTTCTCTAACCCTTCCTTCTTTTGTTTTATTGAAATAAATTTTTTAGAAACTTCCTTTTGCTTGTCGACAGAAGGTAAATAAATCTCTTGATTGAAGAACTTTGTTTTTTGAAGCCGAATCCTTTGTGTTGTTCCATCACTTCCAAGTCTGCAAATTTCGTCAAACCATTTTGTGGAAGTAAGTTCCAAGAAAAAATGCTTATCAATCAGTCCCTCATTTAATCTAAAATACCAAAAGTCATTTGTGACAATTGCTCCATCCAACTCATCTCCGACGATTCCAAAAGCCCCGTTTCGAGCATCAATTCCAGATAAAATAAAATCTCCGACCTTCACTTCATACATTTTTGATTTAATCTCATTCCCTTTTTTATGGCCTCGAAGCTTTACTCCTTTATGATGAAGTTGAATCGTGACAAGCTTATATTCTTTTTCATCTTCCAAGACAACAGGCCTCTTAATCCTTTTTAAAAAATCGCCAATTTTTACTTTTTGCCACTCACTCATAACTCACCCTTTAAAGAGAAGAGTATCTTTTTGCTTTCTTCAAATGAAGCTTCTAGTTGAAAAATCAATTCTTCAGTTGATTGTTCAATTTCCACATCTTTCATATGTGGATTTTTAATATCAAGGCCCCAACCATTCTCTTGTATATCTTTAATCAAAACCTTCCACGAAACATCGCTTTCATTGCGCTCCTCCCACCACCGCTTAATCGGATCAAACTCTTTAAGCATGATCGGCTTTGTTTTTGAATATGACTTTTGACCCTCTGGTAGCCTGTGCTGGTAATAACAAACTTCAGAAGTGGGCTCACCTTTTGTGAAGAAAAGCAAGTTTGTTGCAACCGTTGCATACGGCGCAAAAACCGAATTAGGAAGCCGTATGATCGTATGAACATTACATTCTGTCAAAAGTCGCTCTCTAATTCTTTCCTTTACTCCATCTCCTGTTAGTGACCCATCAGGAAGAACAATCCCGGCTCTCCCTCCTGGTTTGAGCAGTTTAATGAACAGCAGTAAGAATAAATCAGCTGTTTCTTTTGTTCTGAAAATTGCAGGAAAGTTAGTTAGGATGCCACCCTCAACAGTCCCGCCAAATGGAGGATTTGCCACAATGCAATCCACACGATCTTTAGGGCCAATATCTTTCAAAGGTTGAGCTAAAGAATCACCTCTTTTGATATTTGTTGGGGCAGAAAGCCCATGGAGCATCATGTTCGTGATACACAACATATGGGGCAACGGTTTTAATTCATTCCCTCTAACCGTTTGTTGTATCAATACTTCGTCTTCGGCTGTATGAACATCGTTCCTGCGAATATGTTCAATGACGGATGTTAAAAACCCACCAGTACCACAGGCAGGGTCGTACACGCGCTCACCCAACCTTGGGTTCACCATTTCGACAATAAATTCAGTGATTGCCCTAGGGGTGTAAAACTCACCAGCATTTCCTGCACTTTGCAGGCTTCTAAGCAACTCTTCATATATCAAGCCAAATTGATCACGATCCGCCTTTCGGTTGAAATCAATATCGTTAATCTTATTGATCACCTGACGTATCAGAGTTCCATTTTTCATGTAATTAAAGCTGTCTTCAAAAACAGACCTCACAATAAAGCCAGCTTCATTGTCACTTATTGTGTATTCCAAGTTCTTAAACTCAGGAAAGAGCTTGTTGTTAACGAAGCCCAATAATTCATCACCAGTAATTCCTTCGTCATCACTAGCCCATGTCCTCCAGCGAAGCTCTTCTGGAATTGGTGATTTATAATTGGCATCTAGCAGCTCTTTCTCTTCCTCTGTTTCATCAAAAATCTTCAAAAATAACATCCATACCAACTGAGATAGTCTTTGAGCGTCACCATCCACCCCATGATCTTTACGCATGGTATTCTGAATAGATTTTATTATTCCAGATAGATTAGACATACGTTTTAGACATTAATGTTGTAAATTTCCTCTTCAAGCTCTGAAACAGCTTTTAAATACTTTGCTCTCCCACCAAATTCGTTCACAAGCTCCACTGGTGATCCCAGGGCACTAAAAGGATCCACTCGCAGTATATTGATATTTTCAATGTGCTCTAATCCTTCATCTGCATATTTATCTAGAAGTGCATCCAACACTTTACGAGCTTTTGCTGAATATTTTTTCAGGTAATTCTTCTTCCTGACGTGCTTTGCTCTTTCCGCTCTCGTCATGAGTTTTTTCTTGTCAAAGGCAACATGCATGATCATGTCGAATAGATCCAGCTCAATACCAATATCTTTCTGTAGCTCTTCAAGCATGATGCCCTGTGAAATCATCTCTTCAAAAATATAGTACTTTCGTTTCTGCTTGCTCCAGTTCTGTAAAAAGTCATCTAATGATTCATATTTTTTCCTAATTTGCTTTCTTGTGTAGTCCTTAAGAGATTCCGTAATGAGTTTGCCATTTGCGTCTAAATACTGTGTGTGCTTATAAGCAACATCCACAGGAACTTCATCTACGTATATTTTTTCTCGATGACTTTCTTCGATTTCACCTGCCTCAATAATATCTGGACGCAATTCTGTCGGCGGTTCTTCTTCTATAACTAGCTCTGCACTGATATCGGCATCTTCAATCTCAACCTCAATCTCTTCTCCTTCTTTAATTTCTTTGACCTGAATTGGCTCCCCATCAAAGTCGGGATCGGCAAAAAGCTTGGTTACATTTCTGAAATCCAAAATCGTAAAGTGTGTTTTCCCAAATTCTTCATTGATACGTGTTCCCCGACCAATAATCTGTTTGAATTCTGTCATTGACCCAATGTTCGCATCTAAGACAACGAGCTTACAGGTCTGAGCATCAACTCCTGTCGTCATCAACTTGCTTGTTGTAACTATCGTTGGATATGGGTTCTCTGGATCAATGAAATTGTCCAGCTCCGCTTTTCCTTCCTTATCATCTCCCGTTATTTTCATCACATATTTTCTATTTTCCTTTACAAGATCACTATTCAATTCGATTAGCGCCTCACGTATACGTTCTGCATGCTCAATGTCTACACAAAAAACTATCGTTTTTGCATAACGGTCCGTCTTTTTCAAATACTCGGTAATCTCCTTCGCTACTAACTTCGTACGCTTGGTGAGAACTATACTTCTATCGAAATCTTTTCCCGTATACTCTTTATCCTCAATTTCTCGCCCCTCTCTGTCCCTATCCATAATGCTTGGACGGTATCCACCAACATCTTTGTCTAATAAGACTTTAACAACCTTATATGGAGCCAAAAAACCATCCTCGATTCCCTGCTTAAGTGAGTAGGTATAAATAGGCTCCCCAAAGTATTCCTGATTCGACACTTTCTGTGTCTCTTTTGGTGTCGCAGTAAGCCCAATGTGCACAGCATTTTCAAAATAATCTAATACTTCACGCCAAGCAGAGTCCGCCGAAGCGCTCCCTCTGTGACATTCGTCGATAACGATTAGGTCAAAGAAATCTGGGCTAAAAGCTTTATAAGCGTTTTTCTCTTCCTCGTTCCCAGTAAGCGACTGATATAGTCCCATGTAAATTTCATGGGCTTTACTAATGTTGCCTCTTTGAATTTTGATCATTTTATCTCCAAAATGCTTAAAATCATTAACCATGGTTTGATCTACCAGGATATTTCTATCTGCTAAAAACAAAATCCTTTTTGCCCGCCTTGATTTCCAAAGACGCCAAATAATTTGCCCCGCCACCAGGGTTTTACCTGTACCTGTGGCCATAACGGTAATGATTCGCTTTTGACCTTTCGCGACCGCCTCAACAGTGCGATTGATTGCTATCTCCTGATAGTATCTGGGCGTTTTATTGCTACCATCAGAGTAATATGGTGTCTGAATTACTTTCTCAACAGCTTCATCAATTCCCTTTCCCTTTTTGTATCGCTCATACAGCTCTTCTGGGCTTGGCAATTCTTCCAGACTAAGTTGACGCTCCTTTCCTGTGAGGAAATCATGCTCTAGAAATCCATCTCCATTTGAACTATATGCAAATGGTACGTCTAAGATCTCTGCATAATCTAGCGCTTGCTGAATGCCACTCGAAATTGAATGACTATTGTCCTTGGCTTCCAATACGGCAAGCGGCAGATTTCGCTTATAATAAAGGACGTAGTCAGCCTTTTTTGCATCACCACGCTTCACAATTCTACCTTGAACTTGAATTCTTCCATCTGTAAAAAAAACTTCCTCTCTTAGCTGAGTCATCTCATCCCATCCAGCATTCCTGATCGCAGGCGTGATGTATTTCGTTCGTATGTCTTGTTCAGAAAGGGTTTTTTTGTCTATGCTCATTTGCAACTGTTATGCAGCACAGCTTATCAGAAAAGACTGCTTTTGGGAAAACTAACGCTCGAAAACTCCCTCAACACCAACTTTCGGTCTTTTCTATTCAAGAGCAGTCCATTTTGATATGATCCCACCATGTTTTTCGCAATGCCAGCTCAAACAATACGTATTTTCCTCCCTGAAGGCCATCCCCTGGGGTTAAGAATTGCAGATATTTCTGGGAAGCTCATTCAAGCTTTTGTTTTCTCAAGAAAGACTCTCAAGACGATGGCTAACCGTGCTGAACTCAGCAATACAGGCGTATATTTTCTATTTGGCCAAGAGCCAGATCAAGAGCTGCCAAGTGTCTACATTGGTGAAGCTGAAAACATTTATGCAAGGCTTATTCAGCACAACAAAGACGATACTAAAGATTTCTGGACGGAAACTGTGTGCTTTGTGACGAAGGACAACTCACTCACAAAGGCTCATGTGAAATTTTTGGAGTACAATGCCTACAGAATCGCAAGAGATATTAAACGCTGCCATGTGGCGAATAGCTCTATCCCTGCCTCCATAAAGCTTCCAGAAATGGATGAAGCAGATGCAGATAATTTCCTGATTGAGATGAAAATTATTCTCTCTTCGCTTGGGTGGAATATTCTTTTGCCTCCACAGCAAAGCGAACAATCTGAAGATGTGACGTACTCGTACTCAAAGGGTTCCGTTCATGCAAAAGGGAAATATCTTTCAGAGGGCTTTCTAATTTACAAAGGTTCTTGTGTTGAATCTAAAACACAAAAAAGTGCTGGCCCTTGGGTTCAAGCCCTAAGAGATGAGCTTCTTAAATCTGGTGTTCTCAAAGAGGGCCCAAACCAGACCTACGAGCTGATGCAGGACTATCTATTTAAAAGTCCATCTGCAGCAGGAGCGATCGTACGGGGAGGAAATATTAACGGTTGGACTTTCTGGAAGGATAGTTCCGGAAAAACTTTAGACGAAAATGAACGTCAATGACCATGAAAATCACCGCATCTCACCTCTACAACTACGATGCCTGCCCCCACAGGGTTTGGCGGGATGCTCATGACAACCCGAACCTGAGAGATGATCCGAATGAATTCGTTCAGCTCCTCTGGGAGCAAGGGACTCAGTACGAAAAAGAAGTCCTTGAAAACATGGAGGGCGACCAGTCTGTTTTAGACCTATCTATCCTTCCCAAGGAAGAGCGTGCACAGGCCACTTTGGATGCTATGAATCGTAAAGAGCCGCTTATTTACCACGGACGCTTGGAAGTAGGTGAATTGCTTGGAGAACCCGACCTGCTGGAACTCCAGCCCAATGGGGAATATATGCCTGTAGATATTAAATCAGGGATGGGTCTGGAGGGAGGAGACGATTTCACCGAAGGAAAGCCTAAACGGCACTATGCACTGCAACTGGCACTTTATGTAGATGCACTCAGGCAGCTTGGTTTTGCCACTCACTACCATGGAAAAATCTTCGACAGCACAGGTAAGATGGTTTTGTACGAACTCGACAAACCAAAAAGTAAAACGGCTAAGGTGACTTGGTGGGAAGAGTATGAAGAAGTCCTTATGGTCACGAGGAATATCTTGCTCAAAAAGATTCAAACAAAACCTGCACTTGGAGCAACATGCAAAATGTGCGTTTGGTATAGCAACTGCAAAAAAATCTGCATTGATGGAGACTATCTTTCCCTCATCCCTGAGCTTGGTCGTGCCAAGCAAGAGGCATTTGAAGGACTGGTTTCCACAGTTCATGAACTCGCAGCTTTGGATCCTGAAGATCACATTGATGCGAAAGGCAAAGTAAACTTGCCTGGCATCGGTGAATCCACTCTTCGCAAACTCCATCAACGAGCTGAGCTGCTTTCCAGCGGATCCAAAGACATGCTGGTGACGACCCCCTACACACTCCCTCAGCGAAACATTGAACTCTATTTCGATATAGAGACCGATCCCACTCAAAACATAGTCTACCTCCACGGAGTTGTAGAGCGGAGAAACGGCGACAATGCAAATACCAAATTTCACTCCTTCCTAGCAAAGGGCGTGAGCAATGCTGAGGAGCGTGAAGCCTTTCAAAAGTTCTGGGATTATATCCGCTCTCTGGGTGGCGACTTTGCCGTCTACTACTACAGTAAATATGAACGGACCCAGTTCCGAAACTTAATGAAAAAGTTCCCGGGCATCGTTGATGAAGATGAGCTTGAGTACTTCTTTGATAATGATGCATCCATAGACCTCTATGAGTTGGTCAAAAAGCACACCGAATGGCCTACCTACAACTACTCCGTAAAAACTTTGGCCCAACATTTAGGCTTTAATTGGCGAGATGCCAATCCCTCTGGGGCCGCCTCCATTCAATGGTTCAATGAATGGTGCAAAGACCAATCACACGAAAAAATGCAGCGGATTCTTGATTACAATGAGGACGACTGTGTTGCCATGATGGTACTCAAAGACGAGCTGGCTAAGCACTGCTAGTCATTCAGAAATGCTCTCAGTCCCTCAATGAGCCTGTCGCAATTTAAAGCGACCTAATCCACCTTTGGATATAAATCTGCAAAATCACTCGGGTTTATTCGATCTATGAAGCTCACACCTGCGGCCTTTAATGCTTGGTAGAATTTTAGACGCTGATCATCGTCATTGAGATAATTGAAGTATAGGGCCACACTCCCATCTGAGGAAGCCGTTAGGAATACTCGAGGACATTTATTGAAGTATTTTGGTTTGATAGAGCCTGCCTTCACACCCGTTCCGAAGGAAACTTCATCCGCCGTTTCTTGCAGGAAGTTTTTGAGCTTAATGAAGCAATCAAATTGTTCCTTGCTCAGTCTGCTCTTGGCATCCGCAATCACGCTCTCCATTGTCCAAGATCTCTTGGGAGTATTACTGGTTTTCACTGCTATGTCTTTCTTCACTTCAGCCCCGAAAATCTTCGGGATCATGATCTCAAAAGTATCGTGTTTGTAGTACTCAAGCTCCACCGCATAGACATCAAATTGGCTGTTCTGATTCAGGAATACGATGAGATCCTTGAGGCGATCGTGCAGTTTGTCCATCAACACAACGAATTTGAAATTCCCTTCATTCAGGTTGCTTTTCACGCTCTCCCAAAAGAAGCCCAGATCGTCTTGTTCAAATCCAAAGAACTCTTTGAGCTTCTCATCCACTGGCATGTGGAAAAACTTCTGGCTAGCTCGATCAATTGCAGATGTGAACTCTGGGAAATCACTCCCTCGTTTCCAGAGTGAAGCTCCGTAGTCCAAAACCTGAGCAACCACGGTTCTTTTATCTGCATTTTTGTACAACTTGGTTTCCACAAGATAGATGTTTCCTTCCGCATCAACTCCCAGAGCGTCGATGGGGCCGCTATCCGTCTGATACTCTCTCACTAAGATAAGAAGCTTGATGTCCTCCTTGATATCATAAAGCGGAATGGAACCTGGATTTTCGTAAATATACTGTTGCAGGTGATCCTCCTTGTCGAAATTGGACTGCTCAAGTTTCTGAGCATTTCTCCCTGATTGAGATACGATGATCGTCATATTTTTGGGTTTATAAACAAAAGGGACAACCTGACTTGGCAGTCCCACATTCTTGGCTCACACAGAGTCAATTCAGCAGGCAAGTAGGTTGCCCCAGCTTGCACTGAATTGACGTATAAATACGTGTGAGAATGAAATGTAGGACTGCATGCGTATCCTACAACACTCGGCCTCTGTTGTGAATGGATTTGCATATGTATTAGGTTAAATCCCAACACACAGATGCCAGAGCGGAGCTTAATGTCTAGTCTTAAATCGAATTATGTTCCCACCTGTACTCTCTTTGGTGAATCCCCCATAAAACTGATGCATTGTGTTTATAAGCATGGAAATTGCGTCTGGTAAGTCATCGTGCTTCAGCCCCTCATGGAAGTTCAGCAACTGCCGTATTGGGTAATCGTAGTCTTTTGGAAAAAAGACATGACCTCTCTCCATTGGAAATGTGGCTGCCTGCAAGCGACCTACTTTATCTGTTGAGTGATTTTTTACCCTACACACATGGATATCACCATTTTCAGACAATTCCGTTTCAATATTGCTAGCCAATAGTTCCTGCGCCCCATTGGATTCCACGATGATTTTGATGGTCAATTTTCCCTTCTGACCGTACTTATAGATGAACCATTTTAGTTTTTGGATTAAATCTGGCATCGAAAGCCTCCTTTCTAAATATTTCGGTAAAAAATGGACTTCATATCTTCCCCTAATAAGATAAACATAGGCCGCTACTACGGCCGTAAAGTCTGCACTTTCTTTCAGGGAGAAGGCGGGGTCTATGGCAATCACCATTTCTTCCAAACGGCACTCAGGTCCACTTGGCAACTCTTCTTCTCGCTTTATCCATTTTGGATGGACGATCATCTCGTATTCAGAGCTGGGCATCAGCAAGTACTCTCTATTAAACATGAGCGTTCCCCCAACTTTCATTCGCAATTGTTCCATTTTATTATCTGGAAATTTCTCAGGCCAGCGAGATTTTCCATTTTCATCCAGCAGAGGGATTTTGAGGAAGAGGCCTTCACCCCCCTTATCTACCAAACTCTCCTTTAGCCTTAGAAGGTAGGACTCTTCATGGATTATGTTTCCGATAAAAAAGAAACGTGTTCGTAAATTGTGTCCCGCTGGCATCAGATCCGCTAGTATTTTTCGATACATTTTGTCACGTATATCTTGGGATCGTACCGAATCCACATCTTCAAGATCATCACAAATGATGAGTTCGGGACGGTTATGTCCGAACTTTATCCCACGATACCCCTGATTCTGAGATACGATGGTTATTCTTGCGCCGTAGTAAGGAAGATCAACGTCGGTACTGGACCATGTCTGACCTTCGCCATTTTTTTCAATTTTAAACGGCCCAAGATCTTGTTTTAACAGCTCATTCTTCCCTAATTCGATCTGTATGTTTTCCAAATAACGCTCTGCTTGGTCTTTCGTCTTTGCAACAATGAGAACGAACTTGAGTTTTTGAACGCCCATGATGGACCATAGAGGGAGGCAGGTTGTAAAAACTGTTGTTTTAGCGGACTCACGAAAGGCACTTACAATCACGTACTTGAACTTGGTTTCTTCGCAAGCGTCAAAGTAGCTTTGGTGGAAAGGTGCGAAATTGTACTCCATATGTTCGTGGAAGTAGACGGACATATAGGCCTTGATGGAGTGGCGAGTAAGTTCTCGGCGGACTTTTGCACTTTTCAGTGCTTCAAAGAGGGGTTCATTCATTGGGTGGTGGGGTAAAGGAATTTTTGGCATTCAAAAGCTTGAGAGCATTTTGTAAAATTTCTGTTTCTTTGTTATTGAGTATGTCACTTCTCTTCTGAAGAAGTTGTTTTTGTGCTAGTTTGGAGTTGTAATCAATGTGATGATTTTTTAGCCAGTAAATTATCCCAGTCATATTTCCCGACTGGATGGCTTTTATTAGTTGTGCTTCAGCGACGTCATTCACCTCATCTTTACCGCCTTGCAGGGCAGTTTCAGCGGCTTCTCTGAACTCTTGATCATGGTCGATCCACCTGTAATAGGTGGCTCTACTGACGCCCATTTTTTCACAAGCCGCACGGACGATCGGCATTTTCTTCAACTGGTTTATCAGTTGTTCTTTGCGAATATCCTGCTTGGTTTCTGTTGTCATGGTCATGGCGTTAAGAAGATAGGCTCAATCCCTGTCATTTTTTTGAACCGATCGACGATGACTTGGCAGTACTTCGGTTCAAGCTCCATAGCAAAGCATCGGCGTTTGGCCTGCTCTGCAGCAATCAAGGTGCTACCCGAGCCCGCAAATGGGTCAAAGACGGTGCCGCCAATTTTTGAGGAATTTAAAATCAAGTGACGCATGAGCGGCATAGGTTTCATAGTTGGGTGGAGTTTGTTATTCTTCGTCTTTGGATAAATTAGAATGTTCTTATCCTTGGACTTGTAAAACTTGTGAGTCCCATGCCACCCGTAAGCGATAAGCTCTGTCTGTGGTAGGTAGTCGAGCCTTCCTATGTTTGCTGATGTTTTTAGCCAAATGAGAAGCTGCTTGAACAAAAACTGCTCAGCCTTCAGCCCGTCTAGGAGAGCGTGAATCATGCGGTCGCAGTTGAAGATATAAAAAGCATTTTTCTCTGCAAGATACGGCTTACAGGCCCTTAGCCAATCCTGTGTGAACTTCGTGTATTCTGCGTGAGATTGAAGTTGGTCATTGGCAATGGGAATGTGACGGCTAGACAGTTCATCTTTGCTTTGGACTACGGCCACTCCATACGGCACATCTGTGGCGATTAGATCTATTTTCTGGCCTTGCATGAGCTTTTGAACATCTGCTTCACTTGTGGCATCGCCACAAAGTAAAGAATGTTCACCGAGTTGTATTAAGCTCCCTCGCTCAATTGAGTTTGAGGGCCTTTGAATTGGTGAATTTTTCATAGCGTGTGATGATAAGTGAGGCGAATAAAGGATCTAGTTCAACGAGAAGGCACCGACGGTTCATTTGCTGGCATGCTGCCATGATTGAGCCACTACCTCCGAAGAGTTCCAGGACGTAATCGCCTGGTTTGGTGCAGCGTCTGAGCATGCGTTCGTAGATAGTGGGACTTTTCTCCGTTGGATGTGAATATTTGGCTGAAGGGAGCCGTTTTTCTAACCAAATGTCTAACAAATCTAGGATGTCGTCGTGTGCACGGTTGCCTGTGCCGACCTCTTTGTTCATGATTTCTGCAAAGGAAGTGTGATAGCTGGAAAGAAATGGTTTACCTCGTGTGCCGTAGCAACAAGGCTCATAGCATCGGTTGAATGCGATTTGAGGAGTGACCATTGCGGAATTTTTCAGCCATAGGCATACCCGTTGCTGTTTGATTCCGCACTCCGCATACAAACTTTGGATCAGTCCAATGTAGTTCTGATCCGAGAATGTGAAGTAATGGCAGTCTGGTTGAGAAACGGCTACAGTGTTTTCTAAAATCTTGCTGAGGAAGCTTCGGTAATCCTCATCTGATTTGTTGTCATCGACGACAGTCCCGCCGTATTTTCCTTTTGTACCTATCCCCTTGTTATAGTCCACTTTTAGGTTATAAGGTGGATCGAGTGTGACGAAGTGAACTTTTTTGTCGCCAACAAGTTTTTGCACGACTTTTGGATCAGTGCTGTCCCCACAGGCCAGCAGATGCTGGCCTAACTGATAGTAGTCGCCTTCCTTTACGAAAACTTCTTTGATCTCCTTCAGTTCTTCTTCTAGATCGAAATCGTCATCTTCTGTTTCGGATACGTCGTCCCAGAGATGCTGAAGCTCCTCAGAAGAGAATCCAACATCTGTGAGAAGGTCTAGATCGAACTCACGGAGAAGGTCAAAATCCCATTCTCCTGTATTTTTGTTCAATCTTATATTCAATTCACGCTCTCGGTCTTCATCAGGAATGTTCACATAGAGTACTGGTATTTGATCAAAGCCTAAATCAGCCGCTGCTTTCATTCTCTGGTGTCCTCCAATTACGATGTTTTTCCGATTGGGAGCGTTGTTGACGATAATTGGCCCCAACAAACCGAAGCGTTTTATACTTTCCTTGATCTGTTCAAATGCTTCTGGGGTTATTTTTCTAGGATTGTAGGGAGAAGGGTTAAGATTTTTAATTGGAACGAGAACTGATTTTGGATTGTCCATTTGAGTGGGGTTAAAAAATCGTCCCCATTTTGCTATGAACAAAAAAACGGGAGAATCTCCCGTTTTCAAACACACTTCTCCCGTTTTTGAATTATGTCCTCACTGTATTATCTACAAGATAACCCCTGTTTCGTATTCTCTTTGCAAACACCCCATTCAGGCCGATTTGACTATCTTCTAAATTCAAAAATCTTTTAGCCGCTCTGATCCCTAAACGGATTCTATCTTTCATTTTTTCTCCTTCACGTGGTGGCAGACCCTGATCCCGAAGAAGATTCTCTATCTGTCGCTCCGTACAAATTCCAAACTCATCCTGTGTTTCAATCAATGCTCGTATCACTAAAACGTGAACGGAATTCATTTTTGGATAAATTTTCTTGCCACAAACAACTACACAATCAGGCTTAAAAACAATGGCTAGCTCTCTAGGTTTTGAGCGCATGATTTGGACTGTTTCCAGTTCTAAATCAAATGTGTCACCCTTGATCCATCCGTGTATTACTCTTACTGGTTCCAATAGCGCTTCTTCGAACTCCTTTAGGATGTCGGCCACGTCGTTCAGTCTTTCGATAAAATCGCTCATGCTATTCGCTCCAGCGTAATCCATTTGCATCCCCGAGGCTGTGACCATATTGTTGAAGCTTTGCATGTCTACATTTTATTAACTGCTAGATCTTAACGGGTTGGGCATTGATCTAAAGAAAGAAGATTGTTGTTATAATATCCATCCGCATAAGTCCGCAAATAAGGATTCTGTCCAAGCTGACGCACAACTCCAACATCGGATCGACGACGATTGGTCGGATCTAAAACATAAAACGTATCCGTATTATTTTCGATGTTTTGAATGACCTTTTCCCTTGTCGCAAACCAGCCATACCCACCCAGATGGGTGATGTGCTCATGAGTGCTGTCGAGATTGGGCTTAATGATACATGTTACCTCTAGATCTGCCATGATAGTTTTGGTTAAGGTTTATTGACTTTAGTGACGCCTTTGAATGGCCCGGGTGACCTCTTACCGTCCATAAATTTTCCGTCATCTCCCATTTTGGTCCAAACGTCCGTCTTGGGGTTATAAACTTGCTTGCGGTCACGGACAGCCCCATGTCGTCTACCGTCACCTTTCGGAGGGTTAGCTGCCATATCTGTAAAATTAAGAAACGAGCGAACTATAGCGAATAAAAAGAGAATATGCAAGAACTTATTACGAAAACAGGTGGACTCTGTACTACTTAAAGTGATATCATGTAAATGAAGTTAATCTACGCCATGCTCGAAAGTCTCACTGCAAGCCAACAAAAGGTATTTCGTTATTACGAGACATTCTTTCAAGAAAACCATCGGCCTCCCACTTATGAAGAAGCGGGAAGGGATTTGGATGTGTCTCCAAGCGTTGTATACAATCACATCAAAAACCTAGAAAAAAAGGGCTACCTGAAATCATCTTCTAAATCAGAAGGGCGTGGTGTTGAGCTTTTTGGTCATACCCAAGGTATCCCAATCCTTGGGAAAATTGCCTGTGGAGAACCCATTCAAGTATTTGAAGAAGCGGCTGAGCCAATTAACGTTCCAAAAGCTATGCTCAAAGGGCCTGGCCCATTTTATGGACTTTATGCAGAAGGCTTCAGCATGATCAATGCTGGTATCAGCCATAAAGATATCCTCATCATTCGGAAGCAAAACGATGTGGATGATGGAGATATTGGAGTAGTCATTTTAGGTGATGATCCTACGGAGGAACGAGCCACATTGAAGCGGGTCTACAAGAGGCCACAATCCGTCATTTTGAAACCAGAGAACGATGATTTCGAGTCCATTGCAGTGGAGAACTGCCAAATTCGTGGGAAACTGATCGGTCGTATCACGTATTAAGAAAAGACTCATTAATTTACATGATGAAAACTGATATCGGAGAGTACATCGTCGGAGCTTACCTCAAGCTAATTGAAAAATGTGATGTGATTGACTACAATGTCAGACCTACTGGCGGTGGAGTCAAAGGGCTGGGTGAGCTGGATGTCATTGGAATGAATTTCAAAACGAACACTGTTTTTATTTGTGAAGTCACGACTCATTTGAATGGCCTACTTTATGCCAATGGAAACATAGGAACTGTCAAAAAAATTCAGGATAAACACCAGAGGCAAAAAGAGTACGCTGAAGAATTTCTGTCTCATTTCAAAAATAAACGGTTCATGTTCTGGTCCCCACGAATTCCCAAAGGGACAATCACAAATGGAATCACTCAACTCACTGATTTAGAGCTGATAATCAATGATGAATATACAAAAAAAGTGGATGCGCTGAAAGCCTTGGCACGAACGACGACGGCTGACTGTGGAAATGTCTTTTTCCGCACATTGCAGATTTTAGAACACCTCAGGTAAAGACCCGCCTTCCGAGCTTGCCATAAAATGTGGAGTAATCATTCCATGTTATTTAACTTGAAATTCACTTCATATGTTTGCAATGAAACATTTGGAAGTGTTTTAAGCGCATAACGGATACGGTCGTCGTGGGAACCTAGAATGATGAGTCCTTTTACCGTTTCACCTTCGCTCGCTAAATGTTCGGATACGAAGCCGATATACCTTAAGACCTGACCCACAACTTCATCGCTAGATCTGCCCCTCTTAAGCTCAATCACCAGCCATTCTTTTCCATCCTTACTTTTAGCGAGGATATCGATGCGGCCAACGATTTCAGTATCATATTGCTGGCCGATTAAGTCGCCGTCTTTCTCAAGAATTGCGTAAGTTTTGCCCAATGAAGTTTTCTCCCAGTTGTACACAAGGAAGTCTTCCAGGAATTTTTCTAGTCCAAACTCAGCTATATCTGTTACACCCTCTTTTTGGAGTATTGCTTCCACTTCTGCCGAATCTTCATCTTCCTCTCGGCCAATAGGTTTATCAGAAAATGAAAGCCAACCGAGGATATCGTCGGTCTGCCAAAGTGTTAGACCATGTTCCTTTGAAAAGGCTTTAAGTGCTTCGTTCACAAGAACATATCTCTCTGCGAAACTTTTTCCTTTCAAATTCGGCAACAACCCTGCAGCTTCCAAGCCTGCCTCGCTTTTTGTATTGAACACGCCATACCTTTCTGGATAAACGACCAATAGAATGGGTGTTACTATCGCTCTACCCAAACCCTTAATCATTGAAGGTCCTTTTGGCGAGAATAAATCGTTTAAACGTTCCTTAAGAGACCGTGTTTCGTCCAAGAGTATCTTCAAAGCTCCAATGAGCCTCGGCATGTTTTCTGTTATCATGTTGCTCTGACGATGGATTCCATCCCAATGCCGATTATTCTTGATTACAAGGAATGATTTGAAATCTTCCTTTGTGAGTCGGTCAAGGTTTGATGGATGAAAGATCTGGCCGTACTTACCGATCACCTCTTCCTCTTCCTGTAATCGCTTGGGATTGGTGAGTACGAGCTGTTTCCACTCGTCGACTTGTTTTTTATCGATCATGCTTTTTTCGTGTTTATGGAATTAAATTTAAACATATTTGTACTCCTGAGTGCTTTACATTCTTTGCCGATTTCATCCAGCAGTTCATTCCAAACTTCTCCAAGGCGGTTTGCAGCAGCTATAACACCATTCATTGTTTCTACATTAAGAGAAGATAAAGCGGCAGATTTCTTTTCCTTTCCTTCTGAAATCTTCCTGGTTAGGGCATGACCATGTACCAACATATTTCTAATTTTCCCTATATGTCGAACCTGACTTAGGATTTCTTTTCGGGCTTCTATCGCCTTTTCACCAGAGATGAAAAAGGAAATAAAAAATCCAATCTTTTCTTTAATGTGCATATCTTTTTCAGTTTTTTCCCATATTTGGAACAAATCGGGCCGTCTGAATTCAAATTCTAGTTGCATCACCCTTCTCATGTTTTGATGCAAAAAACACTCGATGTAAACTTGCAGAAATATAAAGGCAAAAATTAGCTCCTCATCTTTTTTGCCTTCCTCAAACTTAGCCCTGAATGCCTCGAATTCGTTCCTATAAATAATGGCGTCCTTTTCAACCATCAAACTAATCTCCTCTGAGATTGAAATAGTTTCTTCTATATTCACAATTTTGGAAGGTTAAACTGCTCTATGCTAAAATATATCATGTTTTTTCATATTTTCGTGTATGGCTAAACGCACTAAAAAACAGCAGAGAGGCAAGATCCGCTTTACCGTTACTTTTTGCGAAGACGAAGAAGAAAACGAGCGTGCTTTTGAAAATGCTGTCAGTGCTGTTTTAGGTCTAAATTCACTTCACTAACCTTAACTTATATGAACTTGCCTGATGAAGCCGTACGTGAATTACAAGAAATTTATAAAAAGGAGTATGGAAAAGAAATTTCACATGCGGAAGCATACGAATCGGCCAGTAATCTAATCGGTCTTTTTGAGGTTTTACTCAAAGGTGAACGAGAAGACCGTGCAAGGAAACTTAGGCTGAAAGATGAGCCTAAAGGCTTTCACATCAAGGGCGGCCCTTATAACTGTTTTATTTGCGGAAAGTACGTGAGCGACGAAGAAACTTGGTACGATAAATATGGAATCAAGTGCTTGATATGCCAGCGTGCTGTAGAAAAGCGGATAGTGCCTGGGAAAATCTGTCAGGACAAAGACTCGTGGTATTCAATGTGGGAGCTGGACCACTACTTTAAGATCAAGTATCAAGCTGCACGGAAGCTCATCCGACAAGGCAAGTTGAAAGCCAGGGTCATCACATCTCAAGGTGACGATGCCTACTGTTTTGTTTTTCTCATCAAGGAAAATCCGATCCTAGGCTCAAAGCCGAAGTCCACTTTGGTCAAACATGAGGATGGCCGTTTTAGTACTCGTCAGGAGGAAAGGACTATTCAGTTTGATTAACGGTTACTGGCACTCGGTTTCAGGAGAGCATCAATCACAACAACATTTGGTACGCGTTTACTACTCGAATCTAACCCCTAACCTTATTAAACCAAGAAAAATCGTCTACAAAGACAAGACTATTATTTACACCAACCGGAGTAAGATTACTTTGACCTGTAAATATGCCGAAAAAACTCCGGAGGGGTTGTGGGAGGCGGTGTACAAAGTGCTGCTTCGAGCTGGAGTCTTTGATGATCTTAAGGGTTCACTTTAAACCCTGGCCAAATAGAGCCAAATATCTCTTCTAGGATTGCCAGGTTTTGTGGATAATCAATTTGATATTTCCATCCCGCCCATCTCGAGATTGAAACCCAGTCATCTTGAATGAAGTTTTCAAAGTCTTCGCCTTGAAAGAAGGCCATAGGTACCTGTCCGAACTCATTAAGAAGCTCTCGTTGATGGACTTGTCTCGAAATCCTGAACTCCCCATAGAGTACTGCTGCGACAGTAACCCCTATTTGCAGTGCTCGTTTCCTGACACTTTTCGTAGGATGAGCTAAAGCCTTGCCTAAGAATTGGAAAAAATCTTTTGGTATTTCTGGCCACCTTTTTTGATCGATGACATGCATGGAAGTGACATTTAATATCGACCGGAGGATTCGGTAGACTCCCTTCTCAGTTGAATCAACTTTCTCAAGACCGATTTCTACTAGCCCTGGAAAAAACCTTGGTGCTTTAGCAAGAACTCCTATGATCAAACCTCCCTCTGAAAAGTCAGCTGCTTTTAAAAGAGGCTCCAGCAATTCTGGTTTAATCATCCTTTCATCCATTTTAGTGTTTTTTATCTCTGGGTGGGAAAGGGTCCTTAGCGGGAGCGATTGTATCGCTATCTCTAAATTTTCCATCTAGCCCTTTTGTTCGTACTTCGCCTCCGCCAGAATTTTTTGAAAACTCTTTTGCCTGCTGTTCCGCTTGTTTCTGGGTGTCGGCGTAGCCGCTTACTTTGCTGGCACCATCTTTTTTGATGCCCCATTGGTCATTTTCTTTGCTTTTTGAAACCGTGTAGTTTGCCATACGTAGGTTGTTAGAGAAATCGTGGTAAGCATACGCTCACCTCATTCTTTTTTCAACCTTTTTTACTCTCTCAAATGTCACATTTTATAGACCCTATAGGGATATATACTTCTTTTAAAGCCTTATGATGAAGTGATTTCACTTCATACTTTGTAGATTTGTAGTAAAGTTTGTGAGTAAAAGTTTTGTTATGAAGATTACCGTGGTAGCTAGACCCAACGCAAAGTTCGAAAAAGTTGAAAAGATAGAAACAGGATATAAGGTCTGGACAAAGAAAGCTCCTGTGGAGGGCAAAGCCAACGCAGCGATCATTAAACTGCTGGCCGCGTATTTGAAAATTCCACGGTCAGGCATTCATTTGATTTCCGGGGCAAAGGGAAAGAAAAAACTGTTCGAGATCACTTGATGCTAAGTGAATTTCTTCGGAGCAAAACGGCATTAAAAGCAACGATCACCGTGGATACGCTCATGAGAACAGCGGCAATAGCTGGCTCGAGTACTATCCCTTTAGAGGCTAGAACACCCGCAGCGAGTGGAATAGCGATTACATTATACCCCGTTGCCCAGAAAAGATTTTGAATCATCTTGCGATAAGTGAGTTCAGATAATCTAAATATTTTTGGAATGTCCCGAGGGTCGTTTTTAACCAAAATAATTCCGGCAGACTCGATCGCTACATTGGTGCCGGCTCCGATGGCTATACCTAGATCCGCTTGAGTCAGGGCTGGCGCATCATTCACTCCATCTCCCACCATGGCTACTTTTTGGCCTTTGCTTTGGAGAAGTTTCACTTTTTCTGCTTTTTGCTCTGGTTTTACACTTGCAAAGTATTCATCCAGCTCCAGTTCTTTGGCTACCCAAGCGGCAACGTCCTCCGAATCGCCGGTGATCATTGCCGTTTTGATGCCCAGGTTTTTGAGCGTTTTTATAGCTTCTCTGGATTCTTCCCGGATTACATCGGCAAGAGCTATGCTGCCAAGCAATTTTCCTTCGCTGATAACATGAATGACGGTTTTACCGTCTTTAGCTAGAGATCCCATCTTGTTTTGGTATTTTTCCTCTAGAACAATGTGGTGCTCTTTCAGAAAATCTTCATTACCCACATAAGTATCTTTACCCTCCACTTTACCTTTTGCCCCCTTACCAGCCACTCGAGCGAAGTCTTTTAGTGGAAGAATGGTCAGCTTTCTTTTTTGCGCTTCCTGCACCATTGCTTTGGCTAAAGGGTGTTCGGACTGGCTGTTCACGGAGGCAGCCGTTTGCAGGACTTCTTCTTCTGTGTTTCCGTTGGTGAGAATGGTATCGATTCCAAATTCTCCTTTTGTGAGGGTTCCTGTTTTATCGAATAAAACGGTATTGATGTTTCTAGCAGCCTCCAAAGCCAATCTTTGCTTCACCAAGAGGCCGTTTCGGGCAGCCATGGTTGTAGAAATGGATGCAACCAATGGAACAGCCAATCCCAAGGCGTGAGGACAAGTGATCACGAGCACCGCCACTAAACGCTCTGTTGCTGTCACCACTCCAGCTCCCACCAAAAGCCATACGGCAAAAGTAATAGAGCCAACCACAATAGCAATGAGAGTGAGGTAGAAAGCTGCTCGGTCAGAGAGGATTTGTAGTTTTGATTTGGAAGCCTGTGCATCTGCAACGAGCCGCATGACTCCAGCCAAAAAGGTGTGTTCACCGATTTTATCGATCTCTACTTTAAGACTGCCATCTCCATTGATTGAACCCGCAATTACATTTGTACCGACTGTTTTTTCAATGGGTTTGGATTCGCCCGTGATGATCGCTTCATTTAAATCTGAACGGCCTTCAATGATTTTTCCGTCTGCAGGAACTTTCGCCCCTGGTTTAACGAGTACAATATCGCCCACGCGAAGTTTGCTCAAAGGGATGATTTCCGTCTTATCTCCTCTCACCACTTCCGCTTGATCTGGAAGAAGTTTTGCCAGTTCTTTGAGTGCTCCCTGTGCTCCTTGTACGGATTTCATTTCAATCCAGTGCCCGAGCAGCATGATGGTGATAAGCGAGGCTAGCTCAAATAGAAGGTCGTGACTTTCTCCAGATATGATTGCAAAGAAACTGAAGAGATAGGCCGCTGTAGTTGCGAGCGCAATCAGTGTCATCATTCCTGGAAGTTTGGCCCGCAGTTCTCGGTAAGCGCTAGCTAGAAAAATCCATCCGCAGTAAAAAAAGATAATGCTCCCAAGCCCCAGGGATACGTATTGGTATCCTGGGAACTTTGGAGCTTCTAGACCGAAAACCATCGAGGCCATTTCCGAATATAAGAAAACAGGAATCGTAATCACTAGACTGACCCAGAATTTTTTTAAAAAGGAACTCGTTTTGTGACCCGCATGTTTGTCGTGGTCTTGATGAAGCTCTGCTTTTGAGGCAGCAGGGACTAAATTCATCCCACATTCGGGACACATACCTGGTTTATCCTGATGCACCTCGGGGTGCATAGGACAGGTGTATCCCGAACTTGATTCAGAATGATTCGGATGGTTTTTGTGATGCATCTTATTTTGATTAAATAATTTCTCCTCTCTTCTCAAGCATCATGTGGTGAATAGTGGCAATTTGGGTCCAAATTGCGATGAGAATAAGAATTGCAGTGCAAGCTAAAGCGTCTGCTTTTGTAATTCCGAATACAAGATTGTCTGCTCCACCGAGGATGGAAGCGACGAAGGTAAGCACCCCGGTGAGTCCTACTAAGACACTGATGATGTGCATTGATTTAGATAGTTTCATATTTTTAGGTTAAATGATTAATTAGCTGCCGTACTGAGGTATTTTTCTGGATCAGTGACGAATTGATCCTTGCAACCCGTGCTACAAAAATAGTAGATGCATCCTTTGTGAGCGACTTGGAGAGTTTCCTCTGTAGGATTGAGTTCCATGCCACAGACTACATCCTTAACTGGAGATGAATTTTTATTACCGCAACATGATGAGTTTTCCATAAATTTAATTGTTATTGATGAGACAAATAAGCTCTACTAAACTACTGGTTTGCCGGTGTACAACTTTCGCTTTGAATTCTTGATTAAACATGAGGAGGTGGTAAAAGAGTCAAAACTCAAAGAGAGGAAACTTTGAAAGGCATCATCATGCCGCTTTCAAGATGCTCTGGAATATGGCAGTGAATCATCCAGTCTCCAGGGTTGTCCATGACCACTAGAAGTTCAACCGTAGACCCTGACGGGATAAGTACGGTGTCTTTCCAAACCAAGTTCTCGGATTTTTCCCCATCCATAGATAAGACGAGGAAGCGTTGACCGTGGATATGGATCGGGTGCTGCATGGGGTGCATAGTATCGTTGGGATTGGCTATTTGAATTTTCACTACTTCTCCCTGTGTGAAGTTCCAGTCGTCGATGTCTTCGTTTGTCTTTTTCGTTTCTTCGTCGATGAGTTGCCATTCCAGCGTGTCGGTATTCGATGTGCTGTTCATCATGCTCATGGTGTCTTCCCATTCAATCGGTTCACCGTCACTCATCATGCCCATCTCTGAATCATCCATCATCATTCCACCATGCATCGAATGCATTCCGCTCATACTCTCCATTTCTAGATCAATACTTAAGGATTTGTCTGCAGCTTTCCCAAAGCTGGCTCGGTAAGGATCAATGCTGGCGATGGTGCTCTGGTGTGTTTTGAGGGTATTGAAGTCGGCTGCATAAGATTCAGAGACCTCCTCATCGGAGACGTGGAAGTCTGCCAAGGTATAAGTTCTATCTGGCGTTTTGTGGACTAGGGAGAAGTCACCTGATTCTGAAAACATCACCTCTACGATTGCGCGCTCGGATGGCCCGAGCAAAACCTCTTCTGCCCATTCGTCGTGTTCATAGAGTCCATTGTCTGCTCCAACCAATTTCATTTGCGCTCCTGGGATGCTTAGATTGAAAACTCGTGTATTGGCCGTGTTCGTGATGTAAAAGCGTATGACTTCACCTTTCTTTGCCGTCAGGTTGTAATCCGTGCTGCCGTTCACCAGCATGGTGTTTCCAAAGCGACCCATGAGGGTGTGAGTGACTTCATCAAAGGAGTAGGAATCCAGTTCGTTTCCTTGCATAAGAATGTCATCGACCATTAAGGTTTCTTCTCTATTAACTGGGGACCAATCTTCTTCATCGGCGACGATGATGTAGTTGCCGTAGAGTCCCATGTCTTGGGCGTAGTCTTCTCTTAAATGAGGGTGGTACCAAAACACACCAGCGTCGTCGAAGCGAACTGAGTATGTGAACGTTTCACCCGGCTGGATTGCCTCTTGGGTCACGTGTGGGACTCCATCGAAAGCATTGTCCAAACGTACTCCGTGTGAATGGAGAGTGGTTTCGATGTCTGTGTTGTTTGTAAAATTGATCGTGATGGTTGAATCTTGCTTCACTTTAAGGGTTGGCCCTGGAATGGAGCCGTTATAAGCCAACATTTTGTAGAGTGAGCCATTGAGTTCTTTCTCAACAAATGAGGATTCAAGATCGTAGGCGTCCCCATCCTTCAGCTCTACGATTTGAGTGCTTGAGGCCAAAGGTGCTTCAGAAGTTTCTTCCACAGCACCTTCTTGGGTCGTATTCTGACAGGCCGTTAGAAGAGTGAGGGTGAAAAAAGCGAGAAGAAGTGAGATTTTTTTCATTGTATTAATTGGATTAGTAGATTTTTTGCCAGTTCAATCCGCTGTCTTCACTCTTATAGACCTTATTGTTCTCATCTATAGCGTAAACAAGCTTGGGGTTACTGGACGAATAAGTTATGAAGTAGAAAATGGCGTTTGGTGCTCCTGAAACAGAGGCCCATGTCTTTCCAGCATCACTACTGGAAGCTAGGCCGAAGGTATCGGAAAAACTGAGCATTTGGTTCGCATCTTGAGGATTTTGAACCAATGTCAAAACTGCGCTGGATACCAAATCCTCTGAAAGGATTGTCCACGTTTCACCGCCATCTTTACTCACCCAAATTCCCTGTTTCGTGTTTGCGTAGACGGTTTGATCGTCCACCCTGTCGGCCACTAGACTGAAGATGCTTTCCGGTTGGTTTGTGAGCAGTGACCATGTTTTGCCACTGTCGATGCTTTTTTGAATTTTCGAGTGGAAGTAACCATAAACAATATTCGCGTTCACTGAACTGACTGTCATGGCATGAAAATCAACGGGCCCATCGATTCCGTCCGATACTTTACTCCAAGTTTCACCGCCATCCGTTGTCTTTTGAAGGCCACTATTACCACCAAAGGAAGGATGTCCACTGGCGTAGAAAGTGAGAGGGTCTTTGCTGTTGATTGTGAAGCCCATCAAATCATTCGTAGTTTCTCCAATCCGATATAAATCTTTTTCGTTTTCTAAAACCAACAACCCTTCGTGAGTGGCAATATACAGTTTGTTTGAGTCATCAATCGCTACGGCTATTCCATGTGAGTGAGAGATGCCATCCACCTCAGTCACAGAAACCGATGCTTCACTTGTTTCTCGCTCCCAAACACTCACTCCATTGGGGGCTTTCCCTATTTCGATGGTTTTGATTACTTGATCCGTTTTTGTATCAATAATGGAAAGATCTCCACTCACAATATTGGTGATGTAAACTTGTGAACCATCTTTGGAGATGGCTACTCCATGGGGTCCTTCTCCAGCAAGGATGGTTGCCACAACTTCTTGAGACTCTAGATCGACCTTATAGACTTTATCGTTTGTGGGCTGATCGAAGTAAAAGCCTTGATCCGCCACATACACATAACGAGAATTGGGAGTTGCATAAACTTGTACTGGTCCTTTGGCTTCTGGCAGTGCCACTTTGCTGACCGTTTTTGTTTCTACGTTATAAAGTCCCAACTGTTTGGTGGAATAAAGAGAGGCGAATGCCCACTTCCCGTCGAGAGTGACTCCAGTTTGCACTACCGCATCTTCAAAATTTACAATTTCAAACGCCTCCGTTCCAAAGTTCAAAATACCCATGCCTTTTGATCCCATGAGAGCGATGTAAGCAACACTTCCATCGGTATTTAATCGCAAACCATGAGGCTCAGCTCCTTCTGGAAGCTCTATTGTTTTTTCAAGTGTGTATGTTTTTGCATTTACTATGAAGATCTCACCTTCTTCTTGTGCTGCTGCGTAGGCCCATTGATTGTCAGGACTGAGCACGACATGGGCAAGGTGCAGATCCGTGCCCAACTTTATCGTTTGGATGACTTGCTCCGTCTCTGTAGAGATAACAATCAATTGATCTTCTTCTGCAAGATTGCTTTCGCTCGAATGCATTTCCTCTTTTTCACCTTCCTCTTCACCCATTGCGTTGACGGTCACCCAAACCGTTTCTCCATCTGGGGAAACTTGAACGTTATGAGGCATGCCTGGAATGTCTACTCTTTTTAAAATAGTCCCTGAAGTAGGGTCCACCACGGCGACTTCATTGCCGTTTTCTACGGCAACATAGACCTTTTTATCAAGGGAACTGTCTTCTTGCACCGTATCTGTATTTTGACTTTGGCAAGCACTTAAAATGAGTGCCGTGCCAAGTAGGAGTGAAAGTATTTTTTTCATATCAGTGAGTTATAGGCTAAATCGATTCAATCGCCTTTCACTCTCTCTGTATGACTCCTTTTAAGGTACGCCGGAGAAGATTTCTATCTGGACGCAGCGGTACAAAACTTAAGGAGGATTTGTTTTCAGAGTAAGAAAGGAAAACAAAAAATACTGGAACAGCTAAGGTGAGTAGTAGGGGAAGGACTGCTTCGCTTTGATTCACTGCTGACTCAAGGATGCAGTGCTCACTAAATGCACAAGTATTTTCATGTCCTTGACTACTCATTAGTAGAGCAAAAGAGAACTGAAGTAGGCTCAAGCCTACAATCAGCATCCACAATATTTTCGTCTTTAGTGATTTCATACTTCGAGTTTAGATTCTATTATTTTTTCTTTTGAGCAAGCTTATAGACCTTCAGTATTTCTTGCACCGCTTGGTCTTCTTTCCCACCTTTCATTTGCTCGATCACATGAGTGGAGAGGTGGTTCTCTAGAACCAAATCTTCAACACCAGAGAGCCCTTCTTTAACCGCACTGGCTTGAGTGATGATGTCCACACAGTAGCTCTCCTCCTCAACCATTTTTTGAAGACCACGAATTTGCCCTTCAATGATTTTTAGCCTTCGTATGGCTTTGAATTTTACCTCTTTTCTCATATGACCCTAGCATACCCATAGGGAGTATTATAAGTCAACTGAGACTACTGCTGTGACTCATCCCTTTTTATACTGTCTCAAATGTCTCATTTAGCCTGAAATGCTACGATTGTGTCTCACGGCAAGAATAGGTAAGATGAGACAGTCCCAAGGGTACTAGACCCACTTAGCCAGCCAAATAACCTTTATTACACATGAAAACCGTTAACGAAAATACAGAAGCCCTCATGCGCATTGTTGTTGCAGTCGTTTCAGGCTTCGTCCTGGAAGTGTGGGGTGCACTCATTGGCGTTTTGATTCTTGTTAATCTTGTAATTACCGTTGTGAATGGCAAACGGCACAAAGAAATCGCTGAATTTTGTGAGATGTGGAACACCCAGTTTTATGTGTTCTCAAAGTACATGACCTTCATGTCGAATGAGCGTCCCTTCCCATTCGAGAAGATGAAGAAGAACATGTCCGAATTCTAGGGTTTCTTTCAAGGATTTTACTCGTGCCTCAACGCTTCAATTGGATTGAGCTTGGCTGCTTTTTGTGAGGGATAATAACCGAAGAAGAGCCCCACTGATCCAGAAAAAATCGTAGCAAGCAGCACAGACCCCAAAGTGACTATTGGTGTAAAGTCTGGAATAATTTTGCCAAGCACCCAAGCGAAGAAGGCCCCAATCAGAATGCCCACAATGCCTCCCAACAAAGTGAGCAAAATGGCTTCAACAAGAAACTGAAATACAATGTCTCTAGCCCGTGCACCCAGTGCCTTACGAAGTCCAATTTCTTGGGTACGTTCGGTGACTGTAGTGAGCATCATGTTCATGATGCCAATGCCTCCAACAAAAAGAGAAATAGAGCCGATTGCTGCGAGCAAATATGTAAAAATCTGTGTGACCTGAGCTGCCGTTTTCACAATGGAGCTGAGGTCAAAAACAGAGAAGACATCCTTGCTGACCTCCAGGTTTCTACTCCGATGCAGCAAGGTTTGTACAAAGGGCTCGATTGCAGGAATATCTTCAGTAGTGGCTGCCTTCAAGGCAATGCTCGTCGGGCCTTTTTCATTTGAAACAAAGGTTAAATAGCTTTCAAAAGGCATGTAGAGCGCCCCACCCGCACCAAAATCATTGGAATCTTTTGAGTCAAAAACTCCAATCACCAAATAGTCGTATCCTGCAATACGCACCTCTTTGCCCAAAAGCGACGTTGAAGAGAGTTCTTCTTCAACGGAACTGCCCAAAATAACGATTCTCTCTCTAGTGGCCACTTCTTCCTCAGAGAAAAAAGACCCCTTAAGCAGGTCGAGTGCTTGTAGATCCTTATAGACCGGATCGACTCCATAAAGAGTTGCCCTTGCCTCTTCTCCATCAAAAATAACATCCCCTTGAGACTGGAGCACGTTAGAAATGGCTATGATTCTTGGGATTTGAGACGAGAGTAGGGCTTTGTCCTCAAAATGCAGAGGATACTTGCTGTCTTTGGAAGACACAGTTATGACTTGGCTTCCGATGGATGCAATTTGATCCTGAATGGAAGCTTGAGCTCCATTCCCCAAAGCCAAAAGTAAAATCACAGAACTGATCCCAATGACAATCCCCAAAATGGTGAGCCCGGAGCGCACTTTGTTTTGAGTGATGCTGCCCGTTGTTTGCAAAAGAAGATCTCTTAGTTTCATTGGAGCAGTCCGTCTTTAAGAGTAATGATTCGGTCTGCACGTTTGGCCACGTGCAAATCATGAGTGATCATGATGATGGTTTTGCCCTCTTTAGCATTGATCTCACGGAAACTTTTTAAAATGTGTTCTCCAGTTTTGCTGTCCAAATTCCCGGTAGGTTCGTCTGCCAAAATGATAGACGGGTGCCCCACCAAGGCGCGCGCAATAGCCACACGTTGCCGTTGACCACCAGAAAGTTCGTTGGGTTTGTGATTCCACCGATCCTCAGGAACTTGCCCAAGATTCAAAGCCGCTTCCACAAGAGCTTTACGCTCCGAAGACGCTACGCTGGAATTGTAAATAAGGGGCAATTCCACATTGTTATAAACAGGAATCGCCAAAAGATTAAAAGACTGAAACACAAAGCCAATTTCCTGAGAACGAACCAAGGCAAGCTCGTCTTCATTCATTTTTGAAACGTCTAGGCCATTCAAAAAATAGCTGCCCGAAGTGGGTGAATCCAAGCAGCCCAAAATATTCATCAATGTGGATTTTCCTGAACCCGAAGGCCCCATCACCGCAAGAAATTCACCTTCTTTTACATACAGATCCACGCCACGAAGAACATGGACTGTTTCACTTCCCATTTCGTAGTTCTTTCGGATCTCACGGCACTCAATCACGTTTTTCATCATTCGGGGTGATCAATTTTTCCTGGATCTGCAGGTCGTTCAGCTGAGGCAACATCTTCATCGGCGACCAGCAAAACCCAAGCACCTTCCTCAAGACCCTCTACAATTTCCACTTCAGAACTGCTCATAAGACCCACAGTCACTTTTATTTTTTGAATGTTCAAAGCACTGCGCAGGTAGATTTCTTTTGGGGCAAATACGAGTTTTGAATCTTCGGTAGCACGCTCCACATAGTCTGCATCACTCTCCAGAAGAATAGCCAATCGTGGCACCACAAGGACCTGCTCTTTCTTATCTAAGATCAGCTCAATCTCTGCACTCATCCCCTCTTTAAGAGCCAGCTCATTCTCCTTCAGCACAAAGTGAGCTTTATATTCAACCACATTGCTCTCAGCGTTATTCATCTCAGAAATAAACACCAACTCCGTGGCCACTTCCTCCCCTGGGAAGGCTTCAAACTGTGCTGTACCAGGCTGCCCTATTTTCAATTGAGCAATATCGATTTCATTCAAATAGGCCTCTACCATTTTTTGACTGCTCACCAAGGTAAATGCCGTGCTCGCCGTACTGGCACTTTGACCCAATTCCAAATCCACACTGGTCACAATGCCCGCAAAAGGTGCATAGATGAATTTATCGCCATAAGCTTTTTGAGCCTTAAGAAGGGCGTTTTCGCGTTTTTCCACTTCAATTTCTTGAGAACGGATGTCTTCATCCGTAGCCCCCTCCAAGAGCTCATCCAGCGCCAGCTGCATTTGCTGAATGCTTAAGTTTGCTTCTTGCACATCCATTTCGTATTGCGTGCCTAAGTCAGTAAGGTCTCGCTCAAAATCTGCAATGTCTTGCTCCATGTCTTGCAAGGTCTGCACTTCTTCAGAAAGAGTAACAAGATGTGGGTTCATTACAGAAATAGCCGCATCCACTGTTTCCCGGTGTTCAGTGAGTGTTGTAGGAATATCACTGGCATTGGAATATTTATCCTCAAGACCAATGAGAATAACGTTGGAACTTTTCAGCAAAGTGTTTGTGGATTCCACGGTGGCATAAACAGAGTCCATCAATAAAATCAGCTCCTCTTGAGTGGAAGAAGCACTTACCGTGTTGTAGAGGTCAAAAGAAGTATTGTAAGAAGTTCTAGCGTCCTTGTAGAGGTTTTCCCATCCATCGATTTGCTCTTCTAAAACACTGCCATCGTGCGCTCGATTCTTATAATAGGCTATATTCCGCTGATTGGATTGGTAGTCATAATCATAGAGAATACTTTCGATATCTGTGAGCACTCCAGGTAGATCTATAAAAAGATCTGAAACCAAGCTGTAGGCATTCACGACTTCTTGAGCCAAGTCTTCTTTGGCATTTGCAAGATCCACTTGGGCATCAATCACGTTCATTTCGTAGTCCACACCCAACTGCTCCAAATCATTTTGAGCCTTGAGCAAGTCATTCTCAGCCCTTTTTTGTTCGCTCTCATCCGCAGCTTTTTCCAATTCTTCCAGATCCAATTCGGCCAACTCCAAATCAAGCTTTGCATTTTTCAAATCAACCGCTTCTTCCGTTGCGTCCATAGAAAGGAGCAGCTGGCCCTGAGCTACTTTTTGACCCTCGTCAACATGAACGCGTGTCACCTTCCCACTGCTTTGTGGGTTCAGTTCTACCGATTGATCACTCAAAATCTCTCCATCTGCGGTCAAAGTGACCAAGAGATCTTTTCTTTCTACCTGGAACAGAGACACACTTTGAGAAGCCCCTCCTTGCCCTCTCCCAAAAAAGATATAGAGCAAAATAGCTACAGGAATAAGTAGAAGCAGCCATTTTTTTTTAAATCGTTCTTTCATGAGAATGCTGAGTGATTATTTTAAGAAGGTTTTTTTTGAGCTGCTCTTTTTCTTGTGCATTGAGTACGTCAAAAACGGGGTCCCCCACTTTACGCAAATGATCCTGCACTTTTTCCATGGTCTCCTGTCCTTTTTTTGAAAGTGCCAAACGAATGCTTCTTTTGTCTTTAGAATCTGTTTTTTTTGTAAGGAAGCCTCTTTTAATTAATTTTTGAATCAAAACAGAAACTGTAGGTCTGCTCACACACATTTCTTCCGCACAGTCCGAAACAGTTTCCCCCGCATGCTCTTCAAAAAATTTAAGTGCCATGAATTCAGGAGGAGAAAGCATCACTTCAAAGTCACCCCGTGCACGACTGCGCACCAGCTTCATAACCTTAAACAGAAGCTCGAATAGAGAAATTGACAGAAAATTTAATTAGTTACGCTAACTATATGCTTGGAAACATTGACTGTCAACACAACAAAACCTTTACGAACACAAAAAGAAAGGCCACAATGCAGTTGGATTCAGATTAACATTCTTAAAGTATGCACGAAGGAGAACCAAGTGGCTTAGACTTAGAAAGCGAAGCTGGAATACTTGCCGCTTTTCTTGAGCGTGGCCCCACGGATGCAGAGGCATTGGAGGCTTATGCCCGTTTAATAGCCAAAAAAGAAGCTGCTGCAGATCTGGACCCATCAGGAGAAGGGCGGGCCAGATTTGAGCTCTGGCGGGCTCGTTTTTCTACCAAGGCTGGGCTGCCTAGCGCAAAGCAGAACTGGGAGGATTGCCAGACGAATGCAGACGGTTTATTCGATTCTGGAGCGCTAAACGGAGCGCTTTATGCTGAAATAACTGCGGCATGCGAAAAGGAATGCCCAAGGAGTTGAAGCTGTGATGGACTTTTCTTTGACGAACGTGTATTTAGTGCAACTCTTTTGAAAAAGGTACGTTTTAGTAAACCGTAACATAATAAAAATGGAAACCCACTCTCAAGACCTCTCCACCAATGAATCTTTAGATCATTCAGATACCTCTATTCACATTCCTAGTGGAATACAAGCTCTGACTTTTGCTGCTATAGCGGCCTGCACTTACGAAAGCCCTATCACAAACATAACCTACGAGATTCCTCCTGCAACAACATCTTCTCAATTTTTAGGTCCAGAAGCTTGTGGCATTCAAGCTACGATTCCTGCTTCAGAAATGCCCCCTTTCGCTTTTTACGGGAAAGAAGCTGACGGAGTTAATCTTGCCATTTTAATTGAAGAAGAAGAGTTAAAAAAAGCTAATGCAGAGGCTGCAAATTTCGACCAAGGGGGATGGATTCAATATGTTCCAGGAGAGGATGTAATGGATACGACTACTGAACCCATGGCCACACTGTGTGTGAGTCCGGCAAACAAGAGTTGGACCGTTTGCGAACCTGTTTCTCTAAAAATTGCAGGAGGAATGACTCGGGTAGAATGGCATGGCGAAGGAGAAGGAATGCTCCCCGAATACATCACTCCAAGCATTCCAACCTTGAATCTTGACCTAAACCAGGTCAGCAAAGATTTCGAGATTCAAGACACAACAACAGGAAGAGACATCGACAACGTACGCATCAATTCTGGACAAAGCTTGGGTTTGCCCAGTGCTGCCATCTCCTATGAACTGAGTTCAAGACATGGAGTGATGACCGTACCCACAAGCTACGTGCATGTTACCAGCAATGTTTGGGGAATTGATGAAAACACAGGAAGCTGCGTCAGCGTTCCGATGCTCAATGTAATGCGAAGTAACGATGGCAATATTTGCGAAACAAATGGAAAAGATCTGGAGGGAGATTGTGTGTACGGTTTTGAAGGATATTCTTTGAGTTCCCTACAAACAATGGAGTGTCAGTGGGCCAAAAACGGTACGACATGTGATTACGAAAAACTCACCGCCTTTGCTGATGCAGTTCAAACTGCCAGTACGGATCCTTTTCAGTTTTCTGAGGCAGTGGCTCCGTATGTCGATAGAGATAAAGTCCTATCTATGATTGCTGACGAAAAAGTCCAATATTTTGGAGACGGATATGCGGTGGGCAACAACAACGTGTGGGATGCTACACAAGACTCAGAGGGAAATATCCGTTTCTATCCTGCCCCCTATTCGCGAGATTTCGCGATGGTAAATGGAGGGGACAATGCATATATTGATTTTCTTGGTGGCGAACCAATTGCAATAGGTTGGGCGTGGGACCCAGAAAGCTGCATGGTTCTCCACAATAGAATCAGCGAATTGAATGAAGCCATGAAGACAGAGTGCGCTCCTGTTGTTGAGGATCATTTTGCTCGTATTGAAGCCCATGGCATGACTCGCCCCCAAGATGAGGGGGTAAAGGCAGCGAAATTGCGCTTCTGCGAAACTTTCCCAGGAGTTTTAGGGTCCAACCTACCTACTTTAGAAGCCCATTGCGCTTCTCTCCTAGTGACCCCAGAAGAAACTGGCAGCTCTACAGAAACTGGCTTTTAAAGCCAACAAATCTGTTCCTTTTTGAGCTTAATCTTTAGAACGAAACCCTTTTACAAGCTTTCTGGCGCCTTCCCAAAAGAGCGCCACTGCAAATCCAAGGAGGTAATAGAAGAAAACACTCAGAAGTGCGATTGCAAAGGCAATCAAAATTTCCTGATCAGTACAGATTTTGGACGGTAAAATTCCATTATCATCCCAAAAACCACAAGCAATAATAAGAAGCATGAGATGGGGAAGCAGGGGGAGCATGAGGACATCTGCAAGAAACTCAACAGGGATGGATCGAAAACTAAAAGCGGAACTCACATCCAACAAAAATAGAACGGAAATACAAACTCCAACTCCAGTAAATGCACGGACGATTTTTTTCATAAGCGTGGTTCATTTTTTTCAGAGAACTCCCCTGACTCCACTGCCAATTCGATTCCTGCTTGTGTGAGAGGCGAACGGTTCTCTGCTTCTGAGTGGATGGGAACTTCCTCCAAGAATAGCGTCAAGAAAAAGCCTGCCAACAAAACCAGCATGCCAAAGAAAAACGCGTCTCCGATAGCCAATCCCAAATCTCCATGGTGTTTGAGCATTTGATTGTTCAGAATTGCCCCCATAAGAGCAACCCCCATCGTTCCGCCCACGCTGCGGAACAGCTGAATGGCAGCAGTAACTACACCAATCTTAGAGCGTTCAAAAATATTCTGAATAACAATGTTGAAGACGGGCATGGTCATTCCAAGGCCCAAACCTGTGAAGATCATACGTAAGCGTAAGCTTTCGTATGTGGTGTTCGAATCCATCCTAGAAAGGGCATACATTGCTGCAGAAGCCAACAACATGCCCACCAGTGCCAGCGCTTTATAGCGACCTGTGCGAGAAATGATTTGTCCAGAAACAATGCTCATAAAAATCATTCCCAAAGTGAGCGGTATAAGAATGGTTCCAGAGTCCGTTGCCGAGGTTCCAATCACCTTTTGAGCAAAAAGGGGTATATAAGAAATAACACTGAACATCCCCATTCCAATCAAAAGTGTTGCAGCAATGGAAACCCGAAATGTTGGGTTTTTAAAAAGATCCATTGGGATGATAGGGTTCTTCACTTTTTTCTCTAGCGAGACAAAAAAACTAAGAATGATGAAAGCAAAGGCCAATAGCAAAAGAATCTCAGGAGAATTCCAGGGATAGAGGTTCCCTCCCCAAACCAAGGCCAAAAGCAAACTCAACAAACCCAAGGTCAAACAAAAAGCACCAACGTAATCTATGGAACGGTTTTTTATGGAAGATTGAATAGAAGGCATGAAGAAAAGGAGAACAAAAAACACAACCCCTCCCAACGGCATGTTCAAATAAAAAACCCAGCGCCAAGAAACTTGGTCGGTTAAAAACCCACCCAAAAAGGGCCCTATAATAGAAGACAGCCCGAATACTGCCCCCATAAAACCTTGCCAAGTCCCTCTTTCAACAGGAGTAAACAGATCCGCGATGATGGCAAAACAATTGGTCATGAGCGCTCCCCCTCCAATCCCTTGAATAGCACGGAAAACAATAAGTTGATTCATGTCTTGGGCCACTCCACACAAGGCTGATCCCGCCAAAAAGATGACAATACTTGCCAAGAAAAACTCCTTGCGCCCATAGAGGTCAGAAAGTCTTCCATAAATGGGTACAGTAATGGTGGATGCAAGCATGTAGGCCGTAAAAACCCAACTGATGTGCTCCAGGGCATTGAATTCCTTAACAATGATCGGCATTGCCGTGGAAACCACCGTTTGATCCAGTGCCGACAAGAACATAGCCAACATGACCATGATCATGATGGCCGCTTTTTGGCGTCCAGGGATGTTGACTAAAGTTTCCATCGGACACCTATTTTAATCCACTCAAGAGAAACATCAAGACCAGCCCGAGCAACATGAAGAGGCTCACAGTAAGCGATCTGGATTTGTGACTTTCTGGCACCAAATCTGAGGCAGCAATGTAAAGAAAAGAACCTGCAGCGATTGCAAGGAGTTTCCCGAGTATTTCAATTGATAAACCTGGAAAGAACGCCAGCGTGAGCACGGTCCCAAGAGGGGTGGCTAGAGCCACCGCAGCAGAAGCCCAAACTGCTTTTTTGAGTTTCATTCCTGAATGCATGAGAATAGAAAAGGTAAAAATACCTTCAGGAAGTTCGTGGATCATCACAGCCAAGGCAGTGACTAAACCGAGTTGTGGGTCGATTTCATAACCGATGCCAATTGCAATTCCATCTAAAAGCGAGTGGAGCAAAATTCCCAAGCCTGCCACTGGACCGAGCACATGGTCGTGATGCTTCCCTTCTTCTTCTCGACATGCATGAAAGCCAACCAGTGCTTCCACAACAAAAAAGAGTACAAAACCGAGCAAAACCCACAAGAAAAAATCCTGCTCAACCAGTTCACTAGCCTCAGGTAAAATGTGGAAAAAGGCTGTGCCTAAAAGGACACCTGCCGCCAAACTGACAACATAAAAGGAGTATTTTTGAACAAATTTCTTAGCGAAAAGGGTGAGGGCGAGACCAAGCAAGGTGGCGCTACCAGCGATGGCTGAAAGGAGTATGGGCATGGGTAGATTTAATGGCAAGAAGAACAAAGACCAAAGAAAGTGAGTTCGTGCTTTTTAGGCGCAAATCCACGTTTTTTTAAAGTTTTTTCGAGTTTTTTTAGGGTTGTTTCTTCTTCAGACTCAAGATCTAAAACTTCTTCGCACGACTCACAAACAAAGTGATGGTGATGCCCTCTTTTGAGTTCAAACATCTGCACCGTTGGGTCCACAACAATCCGCTCCACCTCACCTTTTGTGATCAATGCCTCCAGCTGGCGGTAGATCGTTGTTTTGTTTGGATGCAATCCTTTTTTTGAGAGAGCATGCAGTAAATCCACAGCATCTATAGGCTTTTTCTGTTCGCCAAGAACATCAAGAAGTGTACGACGGACAGGAGTTTCACGCAGATTCATGAACCCACAGTATTGCAACTTAGTTGCAACGTCAAGCTCCACCACCGAACGCAAAGGTTTTTAGAGCAGCTACTTCCTCCGAAAGGCGGCTTCTTGCAATCCCACTTCTGTGCTCCATTCGCCCTGTAGCCGTAGCCCAGCCTGCCAAATATGTCCGTGCAGCTAGAGCTCTCCCTGTGCTAGGAAGAAACATCAAATCTGTACCAAAATGAGTTGTTGTTAGTTTGCTTGGAGCAACTCCTACAGTTGCAGCCAAAACACCCAGATCGAACCGAACATGGTTTTCATAATAAGCCCGATCGTACAAAGGTCGAACTGGATACCCAGCTTCTGCTCTCAATATATCCAGTGTATTGGCACGGTGAGAATGCCCATGAGCAACTGTCTCCCCAGTGATAACTGCCCAGGCGTTGTCCAAAAACGTTTCCAATTTCATGAGCCTGCCATCCAAGCACACCATGTCATGACCGCCCCACTTTGCATCAAGCTCTTTTTCTTTTTTGGTTCCTATTCCAGTTGGTATATCGAGAACAGCGTTGACTCCGAGAAAATCCCTCCATGCTTCAAGTTGATACCGTATCCCACCTGGATGTAAAAACATCCATTCAGTTAATGGAACTGGCTCAGGGGGGAACACATCGTTTCCGTATTCTTGTGGTGTTCTGCGCCTATGCCAGTTACCCACTTGCGTTTCTACTGCTCCCCACTCTGGAAGAAAAGTCCTTAAAAGACCTGCAGCTCTCCAAAGACTTGGCCCCTCTGGGGTTCGAACAGTCGTTGCGTCAAAACCAGCACGCCCACCCACCCACCGCTCTATCTCTGCTGTAAGAGTCGGGTTGTCCTGTCTGGAAGCTGCAACTCGAAGACGAAAATTATAAAGCTCCACAAAATCTGCAGCTCTCAAATTCCCATCTTCCATCAAGACTCTAGCTGAAGCTTCATGGAGCTGTGGCAAACCTGAAAGAAGAGCCCTGTCGGCATGCCCCACTCGAGCGTTAGCAGGAGAAGCAGGACAAAATACCAGTTTGCAGTACTGTCCTGGTTTCAAATCAGCAGTATTTTTTACGGAGATCGGTACAAACACTTCGCTTCCCAGGGGAAGGGTGTTTTCTTCGGGTACTCTAGACAAGAGAAAGCGTTATATTTCCTGCAAAATAATGCTTTTCAAATTTTTGTCAACACCCGAGGAGATCCTTCCTTATTTCTACAGACGAGCCTTGAAGGTCTTTTCTTGAGGCTCATCCAAAAGGAGCGCTCTTTGCTCCCCTCCGTACCTCCATTCACTCATGGCCAGGAGGATGGCCCCTGTCACGTCCTCACGAGAAAGGCCTGTAGTGTCCACCGTTTGGGTAGCCAGACGTTTACTCAGACCGGTCATTTCTACCACCACTTCTCTTAAAAATTCTAGCTGCTCTTCCTTCAATAGAGTTTCACCACGCTGTAAAATTCGCCGCTGCATTTCAGTTTCGTCCACAGTGAGGTGCAAGTGCAGATCTGGTATTGGCAAGTTCATGAAGGCAGATTTAGCCCGTTGCAAAAGCAAAGCTCCTGCGTCAGGAACCTTCGCCCAACGATGCATACGAACACCTTGGTAACCACAAAAAGAAAGAATCCCCCGATCCGAAAGCACCACTTTACCTGCCGCTTGAGCAGGAACAATTGTGCTTTCTACTTCGTAAAGAAGGTCTGCGAGAAGCGCATATGCATCGGCAAATGGAGTCTTGTTCTCGGGGTGCAAACTATAGAAGCGCTTCTCTTTAATGATCTGAAGGATGAGTCTACCCACGGGCCCGTCAGACATTTCCGGCAGGCGCTGAACCTGTAAACCCGCTTGCTCCAAACAAGCCGCCACTCGATCCAATTGGGTGGTCTTGCCCACCGCATTCACTCCGTCGAGCACAAACCAACGTCCTTGGAGGTGCTGGAAGGGGCTCGGCGCAGTCATGGAAGAGTGGCTAAACTCGTTTGAAGTTAACATAGTTTTCCTGGCAGCTCTAGTCCTCCAAGTAGAGCATAGGATTCATCTTCTGCCCCTTGTCGTTGATTTCAAAGTGCAGGTGGATTCCCGACCCCCCTTTCACTCGGCCTGTGTTTCCCATCACGGCGATTTGCTGCCCCGCTGTTACCGTTTGCCCTTCTTCAACCAGAATGTCCCCCAGGTGGGCGTAAAGACTTTCAATACCATCCCCGTGGTCCAAAATGATCATGTTCCCTCGACCAGCATTCCAACGCCCATCGTTGCTGACCACCCGCACCGTGGCATCCGCAATGGCCACAATGGGCACGTTTTCTTGTCCATCGCTTTGAAAATCCAGAGCAGCGTGTCCAGGATTGTAGGCCTGAGAAATAGAAGTGGAGGCAGGACGCAGCCACTCTTTTTGCTGTTCGGTTATTTCTACCTCACCATCATCTACCTCACCATCAGGTGCTTCACCGTCATCGAAGACGGGATCGGAGGCCTCCGCGAGCTGATCTTCTTGCATTGCATCAAAATTGAGTTCCCACTGTTCAATGGCTTCTGCAGGCACCTCCTCAAGGATCGCAGCACTTTCAGCCTTGCTGTACTCTTCGCCCAGGTGGTTGTAACAGCCTGAATCCGTCAAGCCCCAGCTATCAAAAGGAGTACCTACCAAAAGCATGGGGAAGGCCTTCAAGTCGTAAGAGGCGTACTGCTCGGGATCAAAAATCAAACCAGGGTCTTGCGTCTGGTCGTACTCACTGATCAAGTAGATTTGTTCTGTGGAACTCCCAGCGCTGAACTCGTTGACTGTTTTTTTGAGCTCGTAGGTTGTGGCATCAAAGTAGTAAGACTCTGTAGAATCAGCCCCCTGGTCGTTGAAACGGTGGAAGAAAACCACAAACTTTTCTCCGTTTTCCACTTCTTGGCGCACACTGTAGAAATTGGGCTCCGCCTGCAACTGCTCAATGAGGGTGAGCGTGGTCGAAGTGGTTTCCACCTCGCCCATCCCCCCACTAACCGTGTAATGGGTATAATCTTCCTTGGCCAAAGCGAGGACGGACTGGACCAATTGACCTTCTTCCACAATTGTCTTGATACAAAAGTCTTTTTCACCCTCGTAAACGGCTAGCCAAGCTTTTTGACTTTCAGAAGGACCTTCATCAAAACCTTGCTCTAAACTTTTTGATGCATAGTCCCAACCATCCCCATATTCGTTGAGGGTGCTCAAATTGATGTCTAAAATTTCCTCTGTAAAAGGATCGCGGCTGAGGGTCAAACTGTTGCCCACGTCATCCCTCCAGTACTCATCCAAGCTGCTTTGGAGCAGAGTTCCATGAGAGAGTTCCCGTGTGAGGATCTTCTCGTGATAGAGGCCTTGACCTTGGTAGAGTTCTGCAGCTTGGGCCAGAATTTTTTCTGGATTCAAGGGCCTAAAAAAAAGTGTTCCTGCCACCACCAGTAACACGGCGGTAGATAGCGGTATGTAAAAATTGCGTTTCATTTGAATGTAAAGGTTATGCAAGGTCTGCAAGCGACTTGATCGTGGCACCTGCATTTGCTCTCGAGCCTGGACGAGCAAACGCTGACCCAAGGCCCGTTTAAAGTCGGGGCGAAGGGGTGGCAATTCACTGCGCAAGTGGTCGAAGTTGTTGTGATGAAGCTTCATGCTATAAAGAGAATTTGGATTGGAAATTACTGCCTGGATTCAAAAGCTTTTCGGAGCTTTTCAAAAGCACGAACCAGATTGGAAGCCACGGTTTTTTCGGAAATGCCTTGGAGAATGGCGATTTCTTTATTTTTGAAACCGGCTAGATATTTGAGGCGGACGCTTTCCTGCTGTTGTTCAGGCAACCCCTCAAGAAGCTCGTGGAGCTCTCCTTTCAACTCCTTGTGCTCAGCACTTTCTTTTGGATTTGGACTTTCCTCTGGCAAAACTGAGAAAAATTCTTCCGAAAAAGGTTGAACTCTACCCTTCTTTTTGAAGTATTGGTTCACTTCGTTGCGCGCAATGGTGAAAATCCAGGCCTGAAAGGAAACCAAGTCAAGTCCACGGAAGTTCTGAATACCCTGTAAAACGGCTTCCCAAACCTTGCTGCATAGGTCTTCAGCCTCCTGAACTTGACGCACGCGGCTCAAGAGATACCTGTACACACGATCAACGTGCTGCTCATAGAGTTGCACGAAACTTTCTGGGTTGGTTTTAGCTTTTTCAACAAGATTCATTGTCTTAAAGAGTAACATACACGCTAAATACTGCTCCTCGGCGAAAAACTTTTCCCTTTGCATTAATCTATTTTTCTGCTATAGTGTCCTTGACGAGCTTGTTAATTTGTATCGGGTTCGTACACTAGCCCTTTACTTCTTAACAACAGATTTATGGCTAAAAAACTTTTTATCGGTAACATGTCTTGGTCCACCAAAAAGGAGGACCTTGAACAGGCCTTTTCCCAATTCGGTACCGTTACCGAAGCGGTTGTCATTGAAGACCGTGACACTCGCCGCTCCAAGGGATTCGGATTCGTAACTTTTGAGAACGATGCCGATGCAGATGCAGCAATTGCTGGCATGAACGACAAAGAACTCATGGGTCGTCAAATCAAGGTAAACGAGGCTCGTCCTCGAGAAGAACGCCCTCGTGGTGGCTTCGGTGGAGATCGCTTCTAATCGATCTTAAGTAGACTTTGAAAAAGCCCCATTCCTAGGAGTGGGGCTTTTGTGTTACAACAAGAACAATGATGTTCAATTTTCTTTATAAAAACGCAGTACGTCCACTTATTTTTCTGGTCGATCCCGAAAAAATACATGACACCTTTGTACATTTTGGATCTTTTTTAGGGAAATATAAGATTTTACGAAATTCACTCCACAGGCTTCTTGCCTATGAAAACCCTATTTTAGAGCAAGAATTCTTTGGGATTTCCTTTAAGAACCCCATCGGACTATCTGCTGGTTTTGATAAAGAAGCAGATTTGCCAAAAACGATAGAGGCCGTTGGATTTGGCTTCACAGATATTGGTTCCGTCACACATTTGCCCTACGAAGGCAACCCTTATCCCCGCTTGTACCGACTCAAGAAATCGAAAGGGATCGTTGTGTATTATGGACTCAAAAATTTGGGCGTACGAGCTACACTCAAAAAACTCGAGTACACACAGGCTCCAGGCTTCCCTACGGGTATTTCTGTAGCAAAAACAAACTGCAAAGAAACAGTAGATCGAAAACAAGGGATTCAAGACTACTGCGCCAGCTTGGAGATACTGGAAAAAGCTCCTATGGGCAGTTTTTACACGCTCAATATTTCCTGTCCCAATGCCTTTGGAGGAGAACCTTTCACAACACCAGAAGATTTGGAGGCTCTTTTGAAAGCCGTAAAAAAGCTTCAGATTCAAAAACCCATTTTCGTGAAGATGCCCATCAACCTTAGCTGGAAAGTGTTTAAAAAACTTTTAGACCTTCTTCTAGCTTATGAGATACAAGGTGTCATCATTGGAAATTTGAATAAAAACCATAAAGACCCTCATGTAAAGGATGTGATTCCACCCCATGTAAAGGGGGGAATAAGCGGACGACCATGCAAAGATCTTTCTAATTTTCTTATTGGGAAAACCTATCAATACACTCAAGGAAAATTACTAATCGTTGGGGTGGGAGGAATTTTTTCTGCAGAAGATGCTTACGAAAAAATCCGGCTTGGCGCTTCACTCCTGCAACTCATCACAGGAATGATTTACGAAGGCCCACAGCTCATTGGCCAAATCAACAAAGGCTTAGTACGACTTCTAAAAAAAGATGGGTATACCCACCTTTCTCAAGCCATTGGGCAAAACAAAAGAGCGCACTAGACGCCCTTTTGTTTTAATAACTATCTTTTTGTTGCAAGACCCATTACAGATCCAAGAAGGATCAAAAGGGTAGAAGCCAAGGTAAGCCATCCTACCAAAGTATTGATAGAATCGTAGCCTAGGCCAGATGGGTTGTTCGCCATAAAGATCAGCCCAATCAAAAGACCTGCCAAAAGAGCAAGTCCGTAAAAGAGCTTAGATCCTTTTTTGGAACCCATTGCTGCGAAAAGGGCAGCCAAAACGGCGGCAACGAGGAGTACGTATCCTGTGTTGGTTCCCCAAGCCTTGAAGGTCATCACTTCGTCAAGAAGATCAAAGCTGTACCAAGGCATGAAGGCACTTACGACTCCAACGAGACCTCCAAGAATGGCAAGCATTGCACCCTTAGACATAGCGGGAGAGGGTTAGGAAATAATCGGAGAAAGTCTACCCCAAGGATGCCCCCTAAGCAACCCTTCTCCCTGCGCCATGCCCACCCCGTCTAATCTCTTGAAGCTTGCACCAAAAATAGGCCCCCAGCTCTGCCAACTCTCTCCTAGAGTAAGGTGGTTGTTCATTATCTAAGGCGGCATGTAAAAGACGTTGATTCACCAACGCAGGCGCTAAACGAACCGCCCCATTGAATTTTGCATACGGAAGGATTCCACGCATTGGTTCAGTAGAAAATCCACTTCGCCCACCCAGCTCAAGATCTTCTTGAAAAAGCCCAAGACCAAAACGATCTGCAATTAACCTTGCAAATGCTCTGTTTGCGACTCGATTGATGGTCGTTACATGTTGCACAGCTCTAGGCAGATCTATCCCTCTTGCGGCACTTACAACAGCTTCTCCGAGCCTCAATTGCTCTAAAATCCACTGCGGGTGACCATCACCTCTTTCAAAAATATGCACTCCTTCTTGAGTGGCATATGTTTTTTTCAAACCCAGCTCTTTTAATAGCCAAAGCTTGGTTCTTTGGGCTAAAGGGCACACGAACTGTCAGTGTAGGAACTGGGACCTCTATCCCTAAACTCATCTTTCGTCTAATCCGTGGAGGAAGCAAGAAAGGTGGCCCATTTACAGTCCCAGGGTCTCTATCTGCAACTTTTCGCATAGCTGTCTCATCCAGCTCGGACCCCAAGAGAACAAAAGCAGCCCCATCTACAAAAGTTACACGAAGCGCATCTTCTCTTACAAAAAAACCATCTTCACGAAGACGGGTGCCTTCTGCATCAATCACAAGCAAGCGCCCAGCTGGAGAACGCCCCATAAGCTCCTGAGCATCATCCTCTCCACCCTCTTTAGGTTCAAGCTTCATTCTTTAATATGGGATTTTTTTTAATTTTGTCAAAGTTGCTGCCCTATTGTCAAGAAGGGTGCAGCCCAGTAGTCTGTCCCTATGAATGCTGTCTCTATTCAAAAACTTACAAAAACCTACGCCACCGGCACCCAAGCACTTAAAGGAATCAACCTGGAAATCGCTGAAGGTGACTTCTTTGCTTTGCTCGGTTCCAATGGAGCTGGAAAAACAACAACGATTGGTATTTTAACGAAACTCGTTAACAAAAGTCAGGGTGAGGTAAAGGTGTTTGGTTTCGATCTTGAAACCCATCCCAATGAAGCAAAGCAACGCATTGGAGTCGTACCCCAAGAGTTCAACTTCAATATTTTTGAAAAAGTCATAGATATTGTAACCCAACAAGCTGGATATTTTGGCATTCCTCGGAAACAGGCCCTAAAACGAGCCGAAGAAGTTCTTAAGGCTTTGGAGCTTTGGGAAAAGCGTGATACACGCTCTCAAGCACTTTCTGGTGGAATGAAGCGCCGCCTAATGATTGCTCGGGCACTCATGCACAAGCCAAAACTTTTGATTTTAGATGAGCCAACAGCCGGTGTAGATGTGGAATTGCGGCATGGCATGTGGGACTATTTAAAAAAACTCAACAGAGAAGGTACAACCATTTTATTGACCACTCACTACCTGGAAGAAGTCGAACAGCTCTGTAAAAACGTAGCGATCATCAAAGAAGGTGTGATTGTTAAACAAGACAGCGTTAAAAACATGCTGCGTTCTTTGGAGGTTCAAAGCTACACCGTAGATGTGATTGATTTGCCGGCAAAATTCACACTCCCCGATTATCCATTTGAAAAAATTGACGCACACACACTTGAAATTGAGCTCAAGGATAAACAGCCTTTGACTGATTTGATCGTTGCACTCAAAGAGCAGAGCATCTTGGTCAAAGATATCCGCCCCAAAGGAAACCGCATGGAACAACTCTTTTTAAACATTTTGAAGCAATGATAAAGCAGAGCACGCTCAACTGGGTCGCTTTTCTTACCTTGTTACGCAAGGAGTGCAACCGATGGCTACGCATTTGGAAGCAAACCCTGCTCCCAGTGGTCATCAACCAAACTTTGTACTTCATTATTTTTGGCTCCATGATTGGCTCCCGTATAGGTGAAGTCAAAGGTGTTTCTTACATGGCTTTTTTGGTGCCAGGACTCGTAATGATGGCAATCATCAATGGGGCCTTCAATAACGTAGTGAGTTCTTTTTTTGGTTCTAAGTTCCAAAAAAACATCGAAGAACTTTTGGTTTCACCCACTCCAAATTGGGTGATTATCGCAGGCTATGTAGCAGGTGGTGTGGGTCGAGGTCTCACCGTAGGACTTTTGGTTTTTTTGGTTTCCTTTTTCTTTGCTCGCCCTGAAATTTACAGCCTGAGCTTGATTTTATTATTTTCTATTCTCACCGCAGTGCTCTTTTCTCTGGGTGGCTTGCTCAATGGTATTTATGCACAAAAATTCGACGACGTGAGCATTTTCAACTCCTTTATTTTAACACCCCTCATTTATCTTGGAGGTGTTTTCTACAGTATTGAAGGGTTTTCGCCTTTTTGGCAGAACTTCGCAAAAGCCAATCCCCTGCTCTACATGGTGGATGGTTTTCGTTACGGGTTTTATGGTGTTTCGGACATTTCCATTTCAATCAGTCTGAGTATTTTGCTCGTTTTAACGGTGATGGCAACTGTGCTCTGCTTGCATCTCATGCGCATTGGGAAAGGCCTTCGAACATAAAAAGCTTTCCGATGGAATTTTTAATGTTTTCATGACACAATTCCAGATGAACTTTAGCCTAAAACTCATGTTTAAAAAATTTCTCGTCCTCTTGACCCTTCCTTTTCTATTATTAACTGGCTGCAAGGCCGATTCTATGGAAAATTCTCACACACAAAAAAATGGACTCGTCATTGAAGATCTTGTCGTTGGTGATGGCTCTGAGGTTAAAAAAGGCAATACAGTGGAAGTGCACTACACTGGCAGCTTAGAAGATGGAACTGTATTCGATAGCTCACTTGAACGCGCCCCTTTTAGTTTTAAGGTGGGGAATGGAGATGTGATCGCAGGATGGGATCAAGGCTTGGTGGGCATGAAAGTGGGCGGGAAACGCAAACTCACCATTCCTTCAAGTTTGGGCTATGGAGACCGTGGTTACCCTGGAGTGATCCCAGGTGGTGCAACTTTGATCTTTGAGATTGAACTTCTGAGCATTGAATGATGAGCGATTTGAATACAAAAGTTGTTCAAATTTTTTCTGAAATTGGGGACATGCTCGAAGTCCTCGGGGAGAATGTTTTTCGTGTACGAGCCTATCGCCGTGCAGCTGAAGTCATTCGTAACCTAGGCCGTGACCTTAAAGAAGTTCACGAGAGCGAAGATGAATCCATTGAGGCAATCTCGGGTATAGGCAAAGATCTGCATTTGAAAATTGTGGAAATCATTCAAACAGGTGGTTGTAAAATGCATGAACAGCTTCTTGAGAAGCTCTCTCCTGGAATTCTGGACATCCTACGCATTCGTGGGATTGGGCCTAAAAAGGTGAAGCTTTTTTACGAGCAACTGGGCATCGACTCTCTCGAAAAATTGAAAAGTGCAGCAGAAAATGGAGCATTGGCTGGGCTCCCAGGCATGGGTGAAAAGAGTGAATTGGCTATTCGTGAAGCACTCAAACAAAGCAGTTTTTCCACCGATCGCATCCCCTACAAAGAGGCTCGAAAAGAAGCAGATGCTTATCTTGAGTACATGAAAAAATGCCCTGCATTGGAAAAAGTAGAGGCAGCAGGCAGCCTACGCCGTGAACGGGAAACCATTGGTGACGTGGATCTCTTAGCCACTGGAACCGATGCTGCAGCCATGAGTCAGCACTTTCTCGCCTACCCAAAAATCACTCAAGTTCTGGCGGCAGGTGACACCAAGTCCAGCGTGATGATCGACAACCGCATCCAAGTGGACTTTCGTGTGGTTGAGCCCGAGAGCTTTGGAGCTGCACTCTTTTATTTTACCGGGCCCAAGCACTTCAACATTGCGGTGCGTACCTTGGCCCTCAAACGCAACTTAAAGGTGAATGAGTACGGCTTGTACAGAGGTGAAGAAAAAATTGCTGGTAAAACAGAGGAAGAAATTTTTAAAGCTCTCGAACTGTCCTATCTCACCCCTAAAGAACGAGAAGACTATCAATAATGCAACATTTCATACTCGAGGCTGACCTTTCAAGCTCTCTCCTCTCCATAACCGACAAAGACATCCTGCATCAAATGAAAAATGTGCTGCGTTTTCGCCCTGGCGAAAGCTGCATCGTTCTGAACGGCCAAGGGGCTCGTGCTCAAGGTAAGATCCGTGAACTCCATCGACATGGAGCCGTCATTGAGCTCAGCAAGTTAGAAACGTTTCCGAGCCCAAAAACTGCACTACGACTCTACTGTGCCCTACCCAAAAAACCTTCCACTTTCGAATGGGTTTTGCAAAAAGCTACAGAACTCGGGGTTACCGAACTCATCCCACTGATCTCTGAACGCTGCCAGGTGAAAGACTTAAAAAAAGCCCCACGTCTGGAAGCTATCGTTAAAGAAGCAGCCGAACAAGCTGAACGGCTCTTCCTACCTATCTTGCAGACTCCAGTGGAATTAAAAAGCCTTTTGAAGGAACTCCCTGAAGGAACTTGCCTCGTGGGCGATGCACGTGAAGGTGAAGCTTTACCAAAAGGTTTGAAAGGTGACTTGAACCTATTCATTGGACCCGAGGGTGGTTTTAGCCCTCAAGAACTCGAAGAGTTTAAAAAAAAGGGCGCCCATATTTTCAAACTCGGTGACACGGTTTTGCGCGTAGAAACCGCGGCCGTGGCGGCCCTGTCCTTGCTCCGCTACAACTGAATCTGCTAAGCTTTACCCATACCCTCCACAATCTTATGAAAAAATTACTTTTTGCTGGTCTCTCTGCGACCCTCCTTTCTGCCTGTGCACTCCTCGGCCCCACCATCACTTTCACCACCCCAAATGAAGCTGTGATCGACCCAGCGGTGGACACACTTGATTTGGCTGTGAGTCAACCCATGATGGCTTACCTTTCTCAAGCGAAATGTGAAGGCCAAGAGGCTATTGAAATTCTGCCTGTGATTACCGAAGACATGGAATCCACCACTGCACACAACCTTCCCTTGAGCATTTTAGATGGGCAAAACCCTGGAACCCGCTGCGAACTGACTGTTTCTGTCTACAACCAAAGCACTACCACCAATTTCAGTAAAAATATCGATGTCTATGTTTTAGCTGAACCTGTTGAAGAAGTTGTTGCAGAAGAGGTCGTTGTGGAAGAAGAAGTCACAGAAGTGGAGGCTCCCCTTGTAGAAGAAGAGACTCCCATTGAAACCGAAGAAACAAACCCAGCTGCGGGAGGTTCTGAACTCACTCAAGAAGAATGCTTGGCCGCAGGTGGCCAATACGTAAGCAAAATGGGAGAAGGTGAAATCTTGATCCAAAGCTGTGAACTCGAAACAGAGTAAACTCCTCGAACTGCTTCGCAAAAGCAGTGCAGAATTGAACCTTTTTTCGGCAGGTGACCGGGATAAGTTGGCTGAAAAACATTTGCCCGATGCACTTGCGATTTTGCCTTTTTTCTCCTTTCAAAAAGGTGCTGAACTTTTGGATTTAGGAACGGGCGGAGGCATTCCCGGACTTCCATTAGCTATCGAATGCCCTGACTTTTTCTTTACTCTTTGTGATGCCCGTCAAAAAAAATGCGCAGCCATCGATTCTATGATTGCTGACTTGGCTCTTAAAAATGCTCAAACTCTTTCAGGTCGTTTTGAAGACCTCGCCCACGAGCGAGCCCACCGAGCCCATTACGATGGGGTTTTGGCTCGTGCCGTAGCTCCTCTCCCCGTGCTCTTGGAATATGCAGCGGGCTTTTTAAAAGACGGAGGGAAGCTCTATGCCTGGAAGGGGCAAAACCATGAAATAGAGCTACAAGAAGCCCAGAACGCCTTAAAAATTCTTGGGTTTCACGAAGAAGGTTTACACCCTTACACACTCCCTACTGGAGAAACTCGTGTGATCCTATGCTTTATTCGAAAAGGAAAATTGGATAAGATGCTTCCCCGAAAGGCTGGAATACCAAAAAGAAAACCACTCTAAATGCCAAAACCTTACCAAGTCCAAGACATTTACTTCCACCGCGCTAAAAAAGAGGGCTATCGTGCACGCAGTGTTTACAAACTCAAAGAGATTCAAGAAAAATTTCACCTCATCCGGAAAGGTGATATTGTCATCGACCTAGGAGCTGCCCCAGGAAGTTTCATGCAAATCATTTTGGAGTGGGTGGGCCCACAGGGCCGTTGCATAGGGATAGATTTACAAGAAATCGAGAGTTTCGATCAGCAAAATGCCGCGGTAGTGCAAGGAGATATTTTTGAAACAGAAACTCTACTCCCCCTGCTTCGATCCAAGGGCTTTTGTCCAGCTGACGTTGTGACTAGCGATTTAGCTCCAAAAACCAGCGGCATCCGCGACGTGGATCAAGCCCGCAGCGCTGAACTCACCGAACAGGCTTTTGATTGGGCCAAACTCTGCTTAAAACCTGGTGGTCACTTTGTGGGCAAGGTCTTTGAAGGCGAAGACTTCCCCTTCCTAATCAAGAAAATGAAGCGCCACTTTAAAACGGTGAAGAGCTACAAACCAACCGCATGTAGGGATAGGAGTTTTGAAACCTATTTGGTAGGAATCGGTTTTATCCCCAGTCGAACTAGTTGACTGTAATTTCCTGTTCAAAGTTGTCCACAATACCGTTGTCTCCCGTCACTTCTAGAGTGATGGTGTAGGTGCCGGGCTCTTCGTAGAGGTGTGCTTCGGGCTGACGGTCAAAACTGACGTCACCATCTCCAAAATTCCATTCATAAGATTGAATGGTTCCCTGAGAACAAGAAGGCTGCACAGTCACGTAGAGAGGTGCTTTACCGCTGTCGACATTCAAGTTGAAACAAGCCGTGAGCGCTACAGGACGTACCACCACTTGCACGCTGGCAGTATCACGAGTGCCGTCATTGCCGATCACAGTCACAGTCGCTGTAAAAGTTCCCACAGAGGTGTAGCGGTAGCTCACGCTGGAGCCACCCACATGGCCATCGCTACCGTCCCCAAAGTCGTATTCGTAAGACAAAATGCTTCCCTCTTGGTAAGTAGATCCAGAAGCATCAAAGCGTACAACGAGAGGCACCTCCCCATTGGAAAGATCCGTTTCAAGTCGAGCAATGATTCCTTGCTCTGTGACTTTCACATTCACCAGAGTTTCTGCCTCATGGCCCTCCGCATCCGTCACAAGAAGACGCGCTTCGTAATTACCCACTTCCTGGTAGGTGTATTTCACCGCTTCGCCACGGTCATCAAGAGTTCCATCGTTATCAAAATCCCAAGCGTAGTCCACCAAATCGTCATCTGGATCAAGAGAATTGGAGGCATCAAAGTCTATGGTTAGAGGCACGCTGCCCTCAATGGTTCCAGATTTTGCGCTGGGGGTGCTCGTGATCACTGCTTGAGGTTTGCTACCAGGGTCCACCACTTCCACAATCAATGAAGCCGTATCTGTTTCTCCATTGGCATCAGCCACAGTAAGCAAGATTTCGTAGACTCCAGTTTCAGTATAGGTGTGGTTGGTGCTGCGGCTTTGAGCCGTGCTGCCATCTCCAAAATCCCACGTATATTTACCAATTGCACTGTCATCACTCTTAGATTGATCAGCAGTGAAGCTGTATTTTTCATTCACAAAATATTTTTGCCCTTCTGGAACCGTAGAGGTGATCACGGCTTGCAGTCCTTGTACCCCCACTTGCAGAGTTTTCGTGACCACGTCGTATTCACCGTTGTTGTCGGTCACACGGAGGCTGATTTCATAGTCTCCCTCTTGTTCAAAGGTGTAATCCACCGTCTCGCCTTCTTCATCATCGAAGCGCCCATCCCCATCCATGTCCCATTCGTAGGACACGATCTCCCCATCGGGATCGCTGGATTTGGAAGCATCAAAATTCACGGTGAGCGGTGCCCCACCTTTGTCAGGATCCATGCTGAAGTCGGCGGCTACCAATTCGTTCTTGATTCCCACTTCTGTACTGAATTCAGCTTCAAGCAGTTCTCCACTCTTGATGTTCATGTAGTTCACAGAAAGCGTCACAGTGTAAAGCCCGTCTTTATCGGCCTTTTCCACGTAGCGGTGGGATACAATTTGTCCGTTTCCCTCTCCTCCATCCCCAAAGTCCCAGCTATAAGAAAGCACTTGGTAGACCTTGCTATCAAGAGGAATGGCACTTGCATCAAAGGTCACATCTATCGGTGCAGTGAGTCCAATAATCACTTCGGGATCGGTCAAAATGGCGGATTCGTAGCGCTCTTCCAAAATGAGTTTTGGGCCAAGGAACCAGATTCCTACCAACCAGAGAATAGCGAGTAAGAAGAATGCAAGTCCGCTAAACAAGCCATGCTTTGTCGCCTTCTTTTTTTCGTCCACCTTCTCCTTCTTCATGAAGAGGGCTTTGAACATAAAAAAGAGCGCACTGAGTAGAGCCCCCACCACTACAATTCCCAACAAAACGTTGAAGATGACCATAACAAACCAATTGAATTGCAACTGGCTAATGGGCAGATAGTTGAAAAGACTGAAGGGTGTTGCACCCACAACGAGAGCCCATACAATGGTGAACAGCAAAAGGAGGGTATAAAGCGATGCACTAAAAAGTGCTAAACGTTTGCGTGATTGTTTTTTTAGAGCGGCTTTTTCTTCTGGCGTGAGGATTTTCTTTTGCTCGGGTGTAGGCACCGGTTTGATTTCGATACCAGAAGGATTGGGCGTGGGTGTTGAATCAGGCATAAGATTATTTTTTGGAAGCAACAAGAGCAAAAACTGCAAGAGTCACGACTAGTGCAGCGCCGATGAGTAGGAAGAGCATTTGATTTGGGGTAACACTCAAGAGATTAGCACTCCCTAAGAAACCTTGGAAGACCACTTGGATAGTGGCCACTCCTTTTTCTCCGTTCTCTTCATCCGTTACAGTGAGTTTAGTCACGATTTGCCCATAGGCCTTATCGAAGTGCGTGACCCACTCACCAGAGTCATCGCTTTCAAAATCCACATCGTTGTCTCGAACTCCATCTCCTCCCGTATCGAAGAAAATGTTCTTATCGATTTCATAATGGTAATGTTCGCTCCCTCCAGTCGCTCCATAAAAGAAAGTGATGTCTGCGGCGTTTGTTGTGAGGATGATTTGTCCATGCTCATTGGTTGTGGGCAAGCTGCTTAGCACAGCTTCCACATCTGAGACAGGATCACCCACAGTCACGGGAACCGTTACACGATCCACACGTCCCAAATCATCGGTGATGGTGAGCATGACCTCATAGCTGCCGTATTCATCGTAATCGTAACTGGGGCTAGCAGAGGTGCTATCCACATCGTTGGTGGGGTCCTTGTCGCCATCGCTATCTTCGGCAAGGTTGAAGTCCCAAGCATAGGATTCCACATAGATGCCAGCCTCTTCATCAGTGGTCGACTTATTATCAAAGTTGATGGAAGTCCCACGTTGTTCAAACGTAAAGTCGGCGTAGGGGTCTTCGGCATCAACGACGCGCACTTCTTTTTCAAGTTCCGTAGTTTGACCAGTGGTATCCGTTACGCGGAAACCCACATTATACGTGCCAAAATCGCGGTACTTGTATTGAGGATCGATTTCCTCGGAATCCACATCATCGTCAGGAAAGCCGTTGCGATCGGAGTCCGTATCGAGGTCAAAGTCCCATTGTACGCCCTGAAGAGAAGATCCATTTTCCTCATCAAAGGTAGAAGCGTTTTCAAAGAGCACCATGAGGCCTTCAGAACGGCTACGGAAAGCAGCTTCTGGAGCATCTGCCAAAGTGTCCACATATAAACGAACTGGCTCAGAAATGTCGTCTGCCCCAGTATCATCTTCCACTTTCAATTGCACTTCTACACCATCAGGATAAGTGACGGTAGGCGTCCACTCATAACTGGAACTGGTTTGAGCTTCGTTGTTATAAAAGCCATCACCTTCTAGGTCCCACCAATATTTCACAATCCTACCATCCTTGTCGGTAGAAGTACTGGAAAGGGTGATGCTTTCTCCAAGAAAGACGGAGGTACGATCCACGGTAAACACTGCGACTGGAGCCTCATTGGGCCCATTGACCACTTGAATTTTTGGTGCACGATCAGCACCCAATTCATCCAAGCTGCTTACCGTCTGGTTGTCGTTGTCGGTGACCTCCACATAAACCACATAATCATGCAGTTCTCCACTTTCTCCTTGTGTATTGAGTGTGAGAGTAAAGTTGGGGCTTTGAGAGACGACTGTGCCCAACTCCTCAGAAGAGTTCTTTGGATCTACATACCAACCTTTAACAAAAGTGATTCGGCCATCCTCATCTTTTGCATCTACAGACACATTGAGTTTTACAGGTGTTTCTAAGCTCGATCCTTGTGGGGTAATGCTCACCGAGCGAATCTCGGGCTTGATCCCTTGGATCTCAATTTCAATCACTTCTTGATCTTCCAATTCAGAATCCTCACGGTCACGAACGGTAAGAACAACAGTATAAGTAGCTTGTTCTTCATAAATATGAGTCGCCCGAGACTGTTTAGAAGTTGTCCCATCTCCAAAGTTCCAGCTGTATTCAAGGTTATTTTTGCTGCCATCAACATTCAAAGAGTCGGTGGCATCAAAGGTAAAGGTTGTTTTAGTGTTCCCAATGTAAGTGGGCCCAGACCCAATATCTTTGCCTTCTCCCACTACATCCAAAACAGCAATAGGAGCATCTCCTGCACCAATGTAAACACGTTTGGTCACTGTGTTGGCATTGTTTTCATCATCAAAGGCTGTAAGCGTCACATAAAAGACTCCAGCTGTATCGTAGACATGAGTAAAGATGAGTTGACCTCGAGCAATGCCTTCTCCAAATTCGTTTTCTCCATCTCCATAATCGATTTCAAAACCAGTGGCAGCTCCACTTTTATTGGTAGCCACAAATTCAATTTCTGCCTCCCCTTCGTCATCGAGGTAGCGAGTAAAATCACCTTGTACGGTGAGTTCCAAATCTAAGAGAGAATTCACCGGCACTGTCTTTTTAAGAGAAGCAGTTTTTTGAAGTTCTCCTTCATGTTGATCTTTCACAGTAAGAGTCACGTCCATGTCACCAGTGCGTAAAAATTCCACAAGGAGCTCTTCCCCAGCACCCTTGTTCTCAAGAATGCGGTAGTCTTTATCAGCAACACCATCAAACTCCCAATCGTAAGTCAAAGTGTCCCCTTCGTCTGGATCGTAGCTTTCAGACGCATCTAAAATGAATTGGGCTGGTTTGTTGGATTGAGGAACTTCAAAATTAAAAGAAGGCACGGGTTCGCGAGACTCTACTAAAACAGAAACACTGGTGGTGTCTGTCTTTTTACTGCTGTCAGTAACGACCAGAGTAATGGTATACACTCCAGGCTGTTCAAAAGTTTGGGTGATGCGTTCGCCAGAAGCTCCCTCCAATGCATAAGGCTGCCCATTCAAGGTCGCCGCCCATTGATAATTGACAATGGTTCCAATTTCCGTGGAAGAGGCACTCGCATCAAAGGTGAATGCGGTTCCAAAAGGACCTGCATTTGGAAAGTTACGCAATCGTGCAGCGGGCGAAGCCACGTAGAGGGTGAAGTATTTACGATCCTGCACTCCATTTTTATCGGTCAGCACCAAAGACACGTCGTAACGGCCTGGCTCCCCATAAGCATGGTTTACGGTTTTGTAGTTGTTCCAATCTCCTGAAACTTTGTCGTTGTCTCCAAAATCCCACTCTGCAAAGACCAAGCCGCTGGAATTGCCATCACCATCTGTGGATTGAGAGGCATCGAGAGTGATGCCTGCCTTACCTTCACTTTCAGTAACCTTGTATTTGTCTTGGTTGATGTGAGGGAAATTTCTATAGTCTGCCAAGACCGTACGTTCTCCACTGACTTCAGCCTCTAAGACAATGATGGAACGTGGAGCTTCTACCACAATGCTCACGGTGGCCACACCAGCCGCAATATTGGCGTCTTGGCTTTTTACACGAACACGTGCTCGGTAAGTGCCAGGTTCTGTATAAATCATACTTGTTGCAGCTCCGACGGGAGCTCCATCTTCTCCAAGTGATTCATCAAACTCACCATCTCCATCTAGGTCCCATTCAATTTGATCGTCGGCGACAGTAAAGCCACTTGGATCTTCCGTGCCGAGAGCATCAAAACGAACAAGCAAGGGAGCATTCCCTCGAACGGTGCTGGCTGTTAGACGCACTTGGACAAAATCAATGTTTTTGACATAGGTGTAGAGAGCATCAAATGAGCTAACAATGTCACGCACGGTGGCATTGTTAATGCTTTCTCTAGCCAAAGTGAGCCGTTCTTCTGCATCCGCAAATGCAGTAACAATGTCTTCTAAGCCAGATCCACCCACCCCTTCGGTATCAAAAAGATCACGTAGGTCTCCTAGATCTTCAAGGAGCGCATCTACAGACTCAGCATAATCGGTGTCAGCCGCAGCTTGAATGCGTGGCAAGAAGTAGCCACAAATATTGTCGTCGATGTTGGTGACCACGGTTTCGTAGACAGAAACCCCAAGCCCATAATCAAAGACATCATTGGCAGAGCGTGACTCACAACCAGGAACATAAACTTCAAAAGGATCTCCAATGTCTTGTTTAAAATCACTATCGTCCAATTGATCCATGGCCTGCAAATCCTTAGCCTGAGCTGCAGGGAGCAACCAAGAAATCCAACTTGGGACAAAGGTTTGCAAGCGAGTTCCACTGCGTAAGTAGTTGTACAGTTCCTGAGAAGCCTCAAAAGTATCGCTCAAAGAGTCCGTTTGGCCTTGAATGTCGGAAACAGATTCACGGAGTTTTTCCAAATAATCTTCCACTTGGCGTTCATCGATGAGCTGGTATTGATCTGAAATGCTGTCGTCCTGACCTGTGATGTACTCTATGCCAAACTCGATGAATCCACCCAGAGTGGCATCTGTTTCTGTGATATCAACAATGGCAGGCATTTCCACGGAACTCATGTAAGCCACTTCTTGGCTGACAGTCAGATAAGTTTGATAAGAGATCAAATAGTTTGCCGTAATGCGTTCAAGCTCAAAGAGCACGCTGTCCACATCAAACGATGCACCAGCTTCAGTGATGGTGGTCGCACCATCTCCTCCACCAACATTGCTCGCCTGATCTGTTCCGCCACCTGCTCCAATGAGGGTATTCACAAAGGCAAAGGAACCAAGGATAATAATGATCCCCGTTGCAGCATAAGTGATTGTCTTTTTTGCTTTTTTGGGGCCTTCATCATCTCCAGCACTGAGCACATAACGAGCTCCTCCATAGATCATCATGAGCACTGCAGCGAGCCCTAGGAATCCGAGGGCAAAATTTAAAATACGCTGAATGAATTCTCGAGCATTGTCGCTCTGCGTGAGCGCTTCATTGTAACCAGACGGATCTGGCCCCTCGAAATCACCACTGTATTTGGTGAAATCGATCACTTTATCATCTGTATCACAACCCAAAGCACCTCCAAGGTCTTCACCTAGGTTGGCACACTGCGTCTCTAAAATATCTCCCTGGGCTGCTTCTTCGCTCCCTGTCGCCAAGTCAAAATCAATGGAAGCCGCACCTGAAAGTGGAGCAAAAAGGAAACTGAGAGGGAGAAGCACTAGGAGGCTTCCCAGTCCAAGTGAACGGCGCAGATTCATAGCGAGGAGGAGTTCCATTTCATTATAGAGTTATTTATCGAGCACTATCAAGTTCCACTAAGGTGTTGCTTAGGGCAAAGGCCGCAGCTGCAATGATGAGTCCAACAAAAGCACCATACATGATCTGTTTGGCCTTCTTGGGACCATCGTCGTTGTCGCGAGCCACAACATAGAGGTATCCAGCATAGATAAGGAAGACAAAAGACAGGGTTCCAAGCAAGCCAGAAATAAAATTAGTGATTTGAGCCATGAGCTCCTTAGCTGCTCCAACCCCCAAAGCCGACCCTTGATCAGGAAAGAGGATTCGATAAACGATGAACTGAGAAAGCCCAATCAATATGAGTCCAGCAAGAGCCCAAGTGATTTGGCGTTTGGCCGTTTTAACTTGATCATCACTGGAACCTCCAGCCACATAGCGCATACCAGCGCTGACGAGAACCAATACAGAGGCGGTTCCAATAATCACTTGTACTAATCCATAAATACCTTCGATAAAAACAGAAACTCGACGGCCATATTCCTTTGCACCTGCCTCGCCTCCACGTAAAACTTCCCCTTCTGGCCCGAAGAAAGCGTTAATAGCAGCGTCGGCTGCAAACACAATGATGAGCCCTTCTATAGCGTAACGGATGTAGTTTTTAAATTTGGTACTCACATCATCGCTGTATTCGGTTCCTGCTCCTACCATGCGAATCGCCATTGCAATAGACAAGAGCACCGCTACAGGTGCAAGCACAAGTTTCAACAGATCCAAAACTCGTTGAACAGTGGCTAGAATGGCTTTCACAGCTGCATCTTTCTCTGTTGGATCTTCTTGAAAAATAGGCAAAACAAGCTCTTCACTTCCAGCCTCCAGTTCAGTGCTTTGTTCCCCTACCCCCTGACGCACTTGATCAAGAATATTTGTAGGTGCAAAGCTTGCAGCAGCACTGAGCCCCAAGCCCACATTGAGGACTAATAGAAGGGCTAAGATGTTTTGTAGAAAGAATTTTCTCATTGGTAGATTCCTGTTATTGCGCTGCTCACAAGAGCAAAAGCTCCATAAATGATGACAATACCGATCACAGCATTCGTCATTATTTTTTGCGCAAGTTTGATTTGATCGTCTTTTCCACCTGCTGTCACATAGAGTAGTGCCCCTGCCATAAAAACCAACATGACGATGGGGCCTACAAAGGTCACCATCAAATTTGTAATCGCCACCATTTGGCGAATTAGTTCATTTTGATTGATACTGACTAAAGTTCGAGAGGCTGTGTCGTTGTATTTGGCATCGAAGAAAATACGTCGAATAAAGAGGTCAGAGACCACAACCAAAAGCAAACCACTTACGGCAAGCCCAGCCCCTTTTTTGGCTTTCTTAAGAGTATCTTCGGTAGAACTTGAGCCCACCATGGAAGCTCCAGCACTGATGAGCATTGCTACTGCATAAGCCCCCAAGAAATACTTCACAAAAGTAATGATCACCCGGGTGGTGTTGTCGAAGAGTTGTGCACGCTCCACCAAGAGATCTGGATTTTCCAAAAAATTTCCCTGTCTAAAATCAAACAAGGCCGCCACGGGGCCTGCAATGCTCAGCATGAGCAGCCCTATGACCACAGCATTGATTGCATTTTTTTGTTTTTTCACGGCATCCGCTGCGTCTGCTTGCATCACAATGCTTACCCCTGAAAATACAATAAAAAGTACAGCAATACTTCCCATCACGATGCGGATGACACGGCCAATGGGCCCCAAAATGTTTTCGACTTTCTGCACAGCAGTATCTCCTTCAGGAGAAGGCACATTGAGATCAGCACTCTGAGGCAAGGGCAAAAATGAAGCCGCATCCACATGAGGAACAAAGGCCAAGGCGGCTCCCAATGCAGCGGTCACTAGCAACCCCCAGAAGTGCTTGTTTTCTACAAAGCGTGCCATACGCGTATTTAAATCTGATCATTGTAGCATAAAATCCAAAGAATTACCAGCCTTGCACCTCTGCAAAAATTAAGCCCCCTAGATTTGGTCTTGCGCGATTCTTGCGTGAAGGAGTATCATTGACTCGTTCAGCCAAACTTGGCTTTTTAGAAGTGTTACACAAAACTATGAAAAACAACCCTGTCTTCGAATACTTTCGCAGCGCTTTTGAAGAGTTCGGCAAGGTAACCTGGCCCACTCGCGATCAAGCCGTACTCCTCACCGGCGTGGTGATTGGAGTTTCTATAGTTGTTGTCGTGATCCTGGGAGGAGTCGACCTTGGACTCAGCCAGGCCTACGAAGCCCTTCTTAAAGCTATTTAATCGTTCCTCCACATGGCTAAACAAGCTCAAAATACAGGTCGCAACTGGTATGTTATCCATACGTATAGCGGTTACGAACATGCAGTTCGCGAGGCTTTGCTTCAACGCATTGAGTCCATGAACATGCAGGACATGATTTTTGACGTGATTGTTCCAGAAGAAACGCAAATTGTAGTTAAGAAAGGAAAACCTAAGGCTGAGAAAAAGCGCCTTTTCCCTGGATACGTGCTTGTGGACATGATTGTGAATGATGATTCTTGGTTTGTCGTTCGAAACACACCCAATGTGACTGGATTCGTAGGTGCAGGGACCATTCCTGTTCCTGTTTCTGCAGAAGAATTTGGCGTGATTGAACGTTACGTTCAAGAAGACACCAATGCTCCCAAGTTCAAGATCACTCTTAGCATGGGTGATTTGGTCATGATTTTGGATGGGCCTTTCGCCAGCTACGAAGGAGTCGTCAACGAAATCGACAACGAAAAGGGTAAGGTTAAAGTCATGATCTCCATTTTCGGACGCGAAACACCGGTTGAGTTGGACTTCGATCAAGTCAAAAAGAAATAAGCCTTTCGGGCTTATTGAGCTGTCTAGACATTTTTTAGTGCTTTTTATGAAACCTTTAAAAAAAGGGCCCATTGATAAAGCCTCCTGTCTATAGTAGAAATAGAGTGAACCTCTGCCCTTCATGCATAAATTTACGGTCTTCTCGATCATTCTCTCCCTGTCTGTGCTTTTGATTTTGGGAGATGTGGTGATCCACGACTATCTCAATCCAGACAACTACCCTTCCAATAAAGATCTTGCAACAAGTGAAGAAGACTCCAGTGATTTTGCTCTCGACACCGAAGACAGCGAGCCCAATGTAGAACTTTCAGAAGAAAGTGAAACAGAAAACCTGGATGTGGTTTATATGGATGTAGAACTGCGAGAAGAACTATTTCTACAGGCAGGTTTTATTGCCCCAATCCTCAAAGAAACCCTTTTTTCTGGCCTGGTTTTCCAATTTCTTCCCTTCTCCGATCAGACCGACGCTCTCATCTACCAAGTGAATCTTTTTGAAGGAGAAAATTATGTAGGAAGTGTTTCCGAAATGACCTACCCAAGTGAGACGGCGAGTTTACAGGGTTATCTTACTTTGAGAGATCGAGCTGCAGAGCTTACAGAGTTGGGGGAAATCAACGAAGTGAACAACCATGGCTCGGCTTCCTTCTACTTCAACCATGTGAACAAAACCAAGACCGTACACTTTGTTATGCGCTCAGGAAGTAAGATCTACGCCTTTGAATACCCCTACGCACAACACGAAAATATGAAAAAAGTGTTTGACTTACTATAGTTTCTTCTGTAAATTGCCCGGGCAATAAGCAAGTTTTTTTATGGCAGACAAAGCTATCAAGGCCATCGTTAAGCTGCAGATCACTGCAGGGAAAGCGAATCCAGCACCCCCAGTAGGTACCGCTCTTGGTCCACATGGAGTGGATATGAATGGATTTTGTCAGGCTTTCAATGCCAAGACTCAGGACATGGGCGGCGCGACCATCCCCTGTGTGATCACAATTTACGAAGACCGTAGTTTCGAATTCATTACCAAGCAACCTCCTGCTGCTTACCTTATCAAAAAGGCAATCGGTTTGGAAAAAGGCTCTGGTGAGCCTCACAAAAATAAAGTGGGCACCATCACTCGTGCACAGCTCAAGGAAATTGCTAAGGTAAAGATGGAAGACCTTAATGCTCACAATGAAGATGCTGCTGTCAAGATTTTGGGTGGAACTGCTCGAAGCATGGGTGTGAAAGTAGAAGGATAAATTCATTTTTCATTCGTGGGAGGGCGCTTAAATGCACCCGTTTGAACCACATAACCCCTCTCAACATGGCTGGTAAAAAATACCGAGCGTCGCTCGAAATAGTAGACTCTACAAAGCTCTACTCTTTAGAAGAAGCCATTAAATTGGCTAAAGAAAGCTCTTTCACAAAGTTCGATGGGACTTTGGAAGTTCATTTACATTTAGGAATTGATCCTAAGCAAGCAGAAGAACAAATCCGTGACATTGTGGTTCTTCCCCATGGAATTGGAAAAACCGTACGAGTGATTGCGTTCGTGAATGACGACAAGATTAAAGATGCTAAAGATGCTGGAGCAATTGAAGCTGGAAATAAGGACCTTATTGAAAAGATTGAAAAAGGATGGATGGATTTCGACAAGGCCGTTGCTACTCCCGATCTGATGAAAGATTTGGCCAAAGTAGCCCGTGTTTTGGGTCAAGCTGGAAAAATGCCAAACCCAAAGGCTGGAACTGTAAGCCCTGATGTAGCAAAGACTGTAAATGAAATCATGAAAGGACAGGTAGAATTCCGCAATGACAAGCTCGCTAACCTCCACAACGTGGTGGGCCGCGTGTCTTTCGAAGCTGGAAAGCTCCTCGAAAATGTGAAGGCGTACCTCAAGGCTGTTCAGGACAAGAAACCTGAAAAGATGAAGGGAAATTACATTCTTTCCATCACGCTCAACAGCACCATGGGTCCTGGCGTGAAGGTAGATGTGAATGAAACTTTGGCTTCACTGTGATAAACTGACCTCATGAAGGTCAAAATCAAGCGCATCGATGCCTCTCTCCCCTTGCCGGTTTATGAAACTCCGGGAAGCGTGGGCTTTGACTTTGTGTGTCGCGAGGATATAGAGATTCCGGCTGGTGCTTTGGGATTGATTCCCTCAAATGTGATTGTGGAAGTGCCCACAGGCTACATGCTGATGGTGGCTTCCCGCAGCAGCACACCTCGAAAGAAGGGTCTATCCACTCCGCATGGGCTGGGCATCATCGACCATGACTACTGTGGTCCAGAGGACGAAATCAAGATCCAGGTTCACAATTTTTCAGGAGAAACCGTAACGGTGAAGCGCGGTGAAAAGATCGCCCAGGGCGTTTTTGTGCGAATCGACAAGTGCGAGTGGGAGGAAGTGGAGCAGATACAAGAGACGAATCGAGGGGGGTTTGGAAGTACGAACTTGGCTTAGAGGATGGCTGTTGCGTAGATAAAAATCATTCTATCCTCCCGGGGGATGTAGAGAACGGTTTTGATGCTTCCGTCGAGAGAGGCGGCTTGGATGGTTTTGTATTGAAAGAGCGACTCCGGACTGGCTTGAAATTCTCGCCTTTTCATTTGAACCCAAATAGATTCACTACTCTCGAACGGTGAGAACTTTTGATAGATTTCGTCTTCTTCCGTGACTTCAAAAACTGTAAAAATTCCATCTCGGTAAATTGCCTTTTTCCCCTGACTCAACTCTTCGAGATTTTCACCAAAAGATTGGGTCAAAAAATACTCTCTACTATAAGTAGGGATGGCCAGAGGCAAGGCAAGAGCCAAGCATATAAAAATCCCAAAAATGAGCCATTTATAAAACTCCCGCAAAACCCCGGGCGTAAGCCCGAGGGGATGAAGTCAGTACCCGCATCCTCCTTGGTTTGCTAGGATGGAAGCATGAAAGAATTTCGTAAAACAAGTCACTGTGTATATCTGTGCGATTATCACATGGTTTTAGCGACCAAATACCGTCGTGAAATATTCAACGAAGGTTTGTTTAAGTACATAAAGAGGAAACTGCTGGAAGTTTGTGAACGCTACCCACAAATTTTCATCAAAGAAGTGAATCACGATAAAGACCATATCCACTTTTTAATTTCCATTCCTCCACAAATGAGTGTGGGTAGCGTGGTCAGGCTTATAAAAACAAATACATCCAGGAAATTAAAAGAGCAGTTTCCGTTTCTAAAACAAGTTTACTGGGGAGTAGACGGTATTTGGTCGGATGGATATTTCGTTTCCACTGTTGGAATCAACGAAGAAACGATCAGGAATTATATACGCCTGCAAGGCGCGGAGGATGCGGGGCAAACAGCAAAGCTGTTTGAAACTGACTGATCCCCCGAGCGTAAGCTCGCGGGAGTTTCAGTCATATTTTTTTGATTTCAATTCTTGTCCTTCCATTTTGATTTCTTCTGTCACAGGAACGTTTTCAAATTCTTCCCCATTGAACTCCCAGGCCTGAGTTCCAATGTCACTGCTGTAGAGAATGATTCTGTCTTTAGATTCGCTCCAAGCTTCAGCCCATTTCATGAAATCCGAAGCGCCGGTATCAAGCGTTTGGAAAAGGTGTTCTTGTGAATCGTAAACGTCGATGAAGATCAGACCATAATTTTCATTGTTGAAGTCGGACTCCACCCGAGTGGTCATTTTAAATTCTCCTGATGGAGAGGCTGTGGGGGATTCCATCCTTGAACAGGCGCTTAAAATCACGATTATGAATAGAAAACTGAGGAGTTTCTTCATGAGTGGGTGATTTACAGAAGCCATCTCAAGAAAGAGTCTGGCATGAAAACGTAGGAAAGTGAATATAAATCTTTGCGCGCGCGCAAAGATTTATATTCAACCTATACCTTGTTTAAGGCATTTTTATTTTCGTTGGACTTTGCGAGCACCAAAAAAGCAAGCTTTTTCCGTTTCAACTCTACCCTATAACTGAATTTATGGATTCACGGGGAAAATGATTGACTTTTTTAAAAAATATGTTTATTATAAATTTACTAACCTTTCCTACTTTTTTAAACAGTATGGAAGAAGAAGAAACTTATAATGTACGACTAGAGCCTGGGGATCGCAAGCTAGGTAGACAGCTAGCTTTTGGCGAGCGAGTTGTTTGTCAATGCACTGGCAGCTCCCAAGCTGTCAGAACTTGTATGGCTGGCAATGAAGGATTGGCGGCAATGTTAAGCAAGGAACCTGTCTCTTCTTTTACAGATAGTGAAGCAGCAGATGCGTGGGAGCATCTTACAAATACGAGATCCTGTGCCGAAGCAGGACTCAGGAGATTGCTTCATAAAAAAGGGTAATCCCAAAGGGAAGCACTTGAAAAGGAGCTTTAGATGCGAGTAAGCTTTTTTCATGCTCATCACTCTCTACGGGATCAACAACATTGGCAAAAGCACACAGGCGCTGCGTTTGGTGGAACGCTTGAAGGCCGCTGGGCAGGATGCGGTTTACGTGAAGTTTCCTGTCTACGATTTGGCGCCGACGGGGCCCTTTTTGCACGACTTTTTGCGCAGTGGAGAGGCTCAAAAAATCTCCGAAGAAGAATTACAGCTCTGGTTCACTTTGAATCGCTGCCAATTCGAGCCGACTCTAAAAAACTGGCTTTCGGAAGGGAAAATCGTGATCGCCGAAGATTACGTTGGAACCGGAATTGTCTGGGGAACTGTGAAAGGTGCGAGCACGGAATGGCTGGAAGAGATGAATAAATTTCTTGTTCGGTCGGATTTGTCTTTGCTGCTCGATGGCGAGCGCACGGAAGCCGCCATTGAAAAAGGCCATTTGCACGAGGACAACCAGGAGCTCATCAAACGCTCCCGACAGGTTCATTTGGAGCTGGCCGAGCGCTATGATTGGACCGTGGTGCCTGTTCAGGCTAGCATTGAAGAAACGGGTGAACTCATTTGGAGGGTGGTGGAGTTGCACTTGGGGAAAATACTCTGATAGACTGGAGGCCTCTCAAACGCTTATGACCACCCTGCTTGATGGCCGCGAGGTTGCTGATTCCCTCCTAACAGAGGCCCAAGCACGAGTGGAATCTCTAAAGAAGCAAGGTAAAACGGTGAAGCTTGTGGTGATTCTGGTCGGTGAAGACCCCGCCAGTGAAGTTTATGTGCGCAACAAAGCCAAAGCCTGCGAAAAGGTGGGAATTTTGAGCGAGATTGTGAAGTATCCTATAAGCATCAAAGAAGAGGAACTCATCGAGAAAATCCGTGAACTCAATGCCGACCCCTCTGTAAATGGAATGATTGTGCAAGTGCCTCTGCCCGCACACATCGACCCTTCTCTAGTAGTGCGCGCCATTGACCCCAACAAAGATGCGGATGGCTTCCACGCCTACAACTTGGGAAAGATGTTTTTGAGCCTGGGTTTTGAAGGCCTTGCTCCTGCCACTCCCCTCGGAATCATCCATATTTTGGAATACTACGAACTCGACCCCACGGGTATGAACGCAGTGGTGATCGGACGGAGCAATACGGTGGGAAAACCACTGGCAACCATGCTACTGAATCGCAATGCTACTGTTACAGTTTGTCATCGATATACAAAAGATTTAACTGAATATACGCGAAGAGCAGATTTGATTGTGGTGGCCATGGGGCAGCCAAAATTTTTAAAAGCAGACATGGTTAAAGAAGGCGCAATCATCATTGATGTGGGCATCAATCGGCTTTCTGATGGAACTCTCTGTGGGGATGCAGACTTTGATGCGCTGCAAGGGAAAGCAAGTCATATCACGCCTGTTCCGGGCGGCGTGGGACGCACCACCGTAGCGGCTCTCCTTTTGAACACCGTGACAGCCGCAGAAAAACAGAGTAAAATCTAATTTTAGAATCCTATGTGCGGAATCCTAGGCATTCATTCCAGTCAACCCGTAGCCCATTTGCTCTACGATGGCCTGATGTGTCTACAACATCGAGGTCAGGATGCCGCAGGAATGGTGACTTTTGATGGAACTCAAATGCACATTCACAAGTCCGATGGCTTGGTGCGTGAAATTTTTGGCGAAAAAGAAATCCACCGACTCCAAGGGAACATGGGCATGGGACACACCCGTTACCCTACCGCTGGAACATATGACCCTGCAGAGGCTCAGCCTTTTTATGTGAATGCACCCTATGGCATTGCTCTGATTCACAACGGGAATCTGACCAATACTGCTGAATTGCGGTCACAAGTTTTAGGAAAAAACAACCGCCATTTGAACACGAAGTCTGACTCCGAGGTGCTTCTAAACATCTTGGCAGATGAACTCTCTCAAGTGGGTGAAACCCCTTTAAAACCTGAAACTTTATTTAAGGCATTGAAAGGCTTGTATAAACGCATTAAAGGATCGTTTGCAGTGATTGTAATGATTGCAGACCAAGGAATGTTAGCTTTTCGAGATCCACATGGTATCCGTCCTTTGGTGATGGGGAATTTAAAACATGCTGTGGGTACGGACACTGTTTTTGCTTCTGAAACAGTGGCACTTGATGTGTTGGGCTTCGACACAGTTCGTGATCTTAAACCTGGAGAGGCAATATTTGTAGACATGAAAGGTAAAGTGCATGAAGCGATTTGTGCCGAAGAAACCTCTTACGCACCCTGTATTTTTGAATACGTTTACTTTGCTCGTCCAGACTCCATGATTGATGACATTTCCGTGTACAAGGCCCGACTCCGCATGGGGGAAGCCTTGGCAGAGCAAATCAAAGCAGCAAATTTAGAGATTGATGTGGTGATTCCTGTGCCAAGCACTTCCAGGCATTCCGCAGTTCCTCTCGCATATAAACTGGGGGTCAAATATCGAGAAGGTTTAGTGAAAAACCGCTATGTAGGCCGCACCTTCATCATGCCAGGACAAGCAGAACGCCAAACTTCCATTCGACGTAAACTGAACCCTATTCGGCTGGAAATTGAAGGGAAAAATGTCTTGCTAGTGGATGACTCCATCGTACGGGGGAATACTTCTAGAAAGATTGTACAAATGGTCAGAGACATGGGTGCTAAAAAAGTCTTCTTTGCCTCCTGTGCACCCCCCATCCACCACCCTTGTGTGTATGGTGTAGACATGCCTAGCAGAAAAGAATTCATTGCGAGTGAGCTCACTGTGGAAGAAACCTGCAAACAAATGGGCGCCGATGCACTTTTTTATCAAACCATTGAAGATCTACAGACAGCTGTTGGAGAAGGAAATCCAAACATCAAGAATTTTTGTATGGCTTGCTTCACAGGCAAATACCCCACCAATGATGTCACCGAAGAAGTGCTTGCTGCTGCAGAAGAAAACCGCCACTGCGCTCAAAAAATACCTCTTCTATGAAACGCATCCTTTTAATTGGAAATGGAGCTCGAGAACACGCTATTGGTGAAGCTTTAAAACGTAGCCATCAGAATGTCGAATTGGCCGTGTATGCCTCAGCAGTGAATCCAGGACTCCGTCGTTTGGCAAGCGTCTACCACGTGGGCAGCTTGAGTGATATGGAGGGGCTGGCTCATTTCGCAGAAACCTTTAAGCCAGATTTTGCTTTTAT
>CAYLWB010000002.1:106435-109235 GCA_964387375.1 uncultured Candidatus Peribacteria bacterium
ATGCCTGCTATTCAAGACCATAAACGTGCCTATGAAGGTGAAGAAGGTCCCAATACGGGTGGAATGGGAACCTGGAGTGAGGCAAACCATTCCCTACCCTTTTTAAAAGCTTCTGACCTAGAAGAAGCTCATGCAATCACCGTAGCAGTAGCAAAGGCTCTGCACGAAGAAACGGGGCTTTACTACAAGGGGATCATGTATGGCGGCTTCATTGCTGTAAAAGATGGTGTACGACTCATTGAGTACAATGCTCGCTTTGGAGATCCTGAATCCATGAATGCTTTGATTTTGCTCAAGACCGATTTTGTAGAAGTTTGCGAAGCTATTTTGGAGCAAAGCCTAGATCAGTTGGAGGTGAGCTTCGAAAAGAAGGCAACTGTGCTCAAATACGTTGTCCCTAAAGGCTACCCCAATGCCCCCGTGAAAAACGAACAAATCACTTTAGATGAATGCACCAACGGAGCCCACTTCTATTATGCCTCTGTAGATGAACGGGATGGAAATTTGATCTTACTGGGTTCACGCACCATAGCCTGCGTGGGTCTGGGCGATACCCTGGAAGCAGCAGAGAAAGTTGCTGAAGAAGCAGCTCAAAGCATACATGGACCCGTTTATCATCGCACAGACATAGGAACAAAAACCCTCATCGAGGCGAAGATTGAACAAATGAAAAAGCTGCGAGCCTAGGCGTTCTTTTTCTTAGCAGGTGCTTTTTTCTTGGGCGCTGCTTTTTTTACGGTCGTTTTCTTAGCAGGTGCTTTTTTCTTGGGCGCAGCCTTCTTTTTCGTGGGCATTGTTTCTTCCCCTAGTTCTTCCTGAAGTAAGGCTTTTTGTTCTTTCACATATTTGGCCACGGTTTTTTTGAAGTCTTCAGCTTTTTGATTGGCGTTTTTGAGCATCTTATCAAGTTCATCACGCTTCGTTTTGATTTCTGGATGGTTCATGAAGTCATGTCCAAGTTTGGCAATGTCTTCACCCATTTTTTTAACATCATTCAAAAGACCTTCTGTATCTCCTTTTGCAATTTTAGAACGAATTTTTTTTCCCTCTTCAGGAGCAAAAAGAAACCCAGTAATGGCACCCGTAATCAATCCAAGGGTGAGAGCAATTTTACCGGCTTTTTTAGGCATGGCGTGGAAGTTTAAGATGGACTCACTTTACGTCACGCAACAGATTGATGTCAAAACGTTTGAAGAGTTCGCAGAGGCGAGCCATTGGCAGCCCCACCACATTGAAAAAATCGCCTTCGATGCCCGTGACAAAGAGCGAAGCAAGCCCCTGAATGGCGTAGGAAGCCGAATTCCCCATCACATCGGCACGTTTCAAATAAATCTCTATTTCTTCATGTGTAAGAGTGCCAAAAGTCACCTGAGTGAGTTCCAAAGCGGTTTCTTCACGACCGGTCGTGGTATCAATCAGGCAAAGGCCTGAATGAACTTCATGCGTTTGCCCCTGAAGCAGGGTCAACATGCGTACAGCATCCGCATGATCCCTGGGTTTTTCCAATATTTCCCCCTTAAACGCCCCTACAGTATCCACTCCAAGTACGAGCGCATTTGAATGACGTTTTGCGGCAGTTCGTGCTTTCCCTACAGCATTTTTAAGCACCAGTTTTTGAGGAGTATGCCTTTCGGCTGGAAGTTCTTGGAAATCGTATGGTGGATCCACTTCAAAAGGCACCCCCAGACTTTGCATGAGGTCTAAGCGCCGTGGACTGCTGGACGCAAGCACGATTTTTCCTTTGACAAGAGGAGAGTTCACCCTTATATTCTACGGGCTAAATTCTAAAGCGTAAAGGCAATGCCCATCATTAAACAAGCTAAGAAGCGCGTCAAACAGGCCGCCGTTCGACAAGAACGCAATTACAGTGTTCGAAATTCTGTTCGAAAAGCTATTCGAACGGTTTCTGATGCGGTAAAGGCTGGAAAGAAGACAGAAGCAGAGAAAGGTTTGGGGCTTGCTTACAAAGTGATTGATACTGCAACCAAGAAGCATGTTCTCCACAAGAACACAGCTTCTCGCCGTAAGTCTTCTCTAGCGAAGATGGTTGGTGGGTTGGAGGAAAAGAAGAAGAAAGCTGCTAAGGCCGAATAATTAAAACGGCTTTACTCCCATCTAGATCCTGAATTGCATTCAGGAGTTTTTCTGGTTCATAAGGAGTGCTTTCTCCATGGCTGGTGCCTGGATCATGGGTGAGAAAGCGGTTGTTTTGTGCATCATAGGCATAAACAAGCACCATATGGTTTAGAGGTGCTGGGTTGCCATAATGTGAATTGGCCAAAACCTGACCATTTACGGGAAGAATAAGGAGAGCTCCCGTGTTCAACGTAGAAATAAAGGCCTCTGCGGTGGTTTGCGTACTGAGTTCAGCATTAGAGTGGGCAAAATACTCTTTAAAGATCCGTAGCGTTTGAGCGAGGTCCGTGGACTTGGAATGGCCCCACTGCTCCCCTTCCCAGGTCCCAATCGCGAGCATGGTTTCGTAGGCTTTTTCTTTGCTCAAGCTAGCCTCACCACGTACCCAAGCCATCGCCATTGTGAGCACCGCTTCCTCGGCGTAGTCAGACCAAGGAGCGTCCCAATTTCCATAAGGAGCTTGCGAGGTGAAGGGGATGGTTTTTTCAGATTCAGCCTTTTCCTCCTCTACGGGCTCCTCAACTGTTTCAATCCCAACAGGTTCCTTGAACACGTCTTCCAAAAGTTGGAGTTCAGAAGCCTCTGTACCCTGGCGCTTTTCTTCAAGCTTTTGGGCAACAAGCATGCCGTCCACAAAGGCAACGAGCACCAGGACGACGATTCC
>CAYLWB010000002.1:109335-111144 GCA_964387375.1 uncultured Candidatus Peribacteria bacterium
CCAATTTTAAAGGCACGCTCCGAAGAAAAGTCTGCATTGTAGTCCTTGCGCCCCTTTAAAATCTGCTCCGCGGCGTAGTGTCCAAGAGCCGCCGCCCAAGGTAGACCCGTCGCAGCCCCAATGCAGGTGACGCTCCCTTTTTTTCTTAAAATGGGCAGTAAATCCTTACTCACACCCAGCATGCCCGGCCAAACCTTGCTTATCTTCAAGTCAAGCATGGGGAACTTTTTATGAAACTGAGCTGAGAGTCGCTGCTCCATTTTCTCAGTATTTTGCAAAAGATCGTGTGCATAGGTCAGAAGCAAATTTCCGCCTCCAATGAGCAGCCGTCCATCCCCCGTCAGACGGAAATAATTGTAAACAAGATCGGTATCCCAAACCATTAGAGGTTCCTTGGGAAAAATTGTTTTTATTTCTTTTGGGCTCAAAGGTTTGGTCACGGCTAAAAAAGTCTGCACATGGTAGATTTCTTTTTCTAGGAGGCCAAGCTCAGGAAGAAAACGATCTGTGCAAACCAAAATGTGCTCAGCTTGGATTGCCCCTTTTGAAGTTCTCACAAGGTTCTCAGAAATTTCGAGAGCTGTCGTTTGTTCGTAGAGCTGGAGACCTTTTTTGCACAACAGCTCCTTCAATCCTTGGCAATAGAGGTACGCGTCTATTCCAAAGGTTTCGCTGTAACGCACAGCACCGTGAGCCCTTTTAATTCCTAATACTTGTGTCAGTTCTTCTCTCTGATACAAAGTGCTCTTATAAGAGAGTGTTTGGCGCGCTTGATACTCTCTTTCGACTTGCTTGAAACCCCTCTTTGTATTCGCAAGAAAGAGGGAGTCCTGCTTTTGATAGTCACAATTCAACCCATAAGTTTCAATATTTTTACGAATTTGCTCGACTCCAGAAAGAACAAAATCCCAAATGCGACGTGCTTTTTTGGTTCCATAGTTTGCCAGCAAAGAGCCTAGCTCGATTTCCGAATCTGGGGTGATGAAGCCTGAGCTTTTTCCTGTTGCGCCTGCCCCACAAAAGTCTTTTTCAATGAGAGTGACTTTTTTTCCAGCTTCCAAAAAAGCCTGCGCTGCAGAAAGTCCAGCCATGCCCCCACCAATAATGAGGATGGATGTTTTATGCTCACCCACCAAAGGGCGAGCTGGCTTAGGGTCCTTCAAACTGTACCAATAGGCTTCGGCGTGAGGCATGGCTCTATAAGAGCTATTTTAGCCTAATAAGTCAACCTTAGAAGACTAGCTCGGAACTAAAAGCTCCCCGTATCCTCCACCTTGTTTGTGGGCAGTGTTTCAGGATTTAAAACCAAATCCAAAAGCTTTTCTGGGGTTGCGGCATAAGATCGAATAACAGCCATTGGATAAGGGAAACTTCGACGTTGCGCTGTAAACAGAGCCTCTCCATTTCCACCTTCTTCTACACGAAAAAGAAACTCTTCCGTCACGAACCAACCCCCAGAAAAAGTGAAGTCTACCTTGTATGCTCTGAGTTCGTTCTCCAAATCACCTCGGTACAAGTCGAGCGAAGTGGACCTTCCTAAAGGGGAATAGGTGTCTTGAGGCCCTTCATCCAATACGCCAGCAACAGCTTCAACTGTATGTGCTCGCGTGGGCAAATTTGGAGTTTCTTGATGAGAGCGAGGTGGGTTCCCCCCTGATTCAGCTTTCTCGATTCGACCTTTATCCACAGCTGGAGCTGCATCCTCTTGATTACAAAGAGCAGCCGCCCCCAGAACACCTGCAAGAAGAATTGATCTACCAGTTTTCATATATATTCATATTTAAAAACTTGTTCAATGTTTTGTCAATA
>CAYLWB010000002.1:111244-112960 GCA_964387375.1 uncultured Candidatus Peribacteria bacterium
CTTCAACCCCAGTACTTTTTCTTTCACCTCTTTTGCTAGGTAAGGATTCCACATCGCTCCAGTTGCACTCATCACGGAATCGGCACCAGCCGCTTTGTATTCAGCAAAATCTTCGGGGACGGTGACCCCTCCCACCCCTTCAATCGCAAAGGTGTAGCCATTTTCTGCTTTGATCTTTTTAAGCTTTTTGACCATTTCCAGCCCAGCCCATTTGATGGTGTTCCCACAAACTCCTGATCGTAAACGCAAAGGACTGCCTGGCAAGGCCTGCTCGCCTTTGTTGTTGCGAACTTCTGCCTGGAGGGTATTGATGGCTGCCACTCCATCTGCATACTTTTGTACCGCACTCGCCACGGCTTCAAGCACAAGATCGTCTTGGAAATAACCGATCTTAACGATGAGTGGAGTTTTTCCAATTTTGGCTCGAATGGCCTGGAGGATCTTCTCCGTAACAGCTGCGTTGTAACACACCAAGCCCTCGTTACCGATATTGGGGCAAGAAAGATTCACTTCAAGGATAGGTGCACCTGTTTGAACCGACAGTTCTGCGGCCAAAGCATAGTCTTCAATAAATTCTTCCTGAGTTTGATCTGGCTTTACAGTACCCATAAAGGACAGCACCAAGACCTGACCCTTTCCAGCATAAGATACGGCTTTTTTAACATCCTCTTGCCATACGGCTGCCTCTTTTGAAGGCACTCCAAAGGAATTGGTGATGGAAAGTGGTTCGTGATAATTCGTATCCGCAATCAAAGGTGATTTCATTTTTTCAACCGTGAGATCTCCTTCAATATTCACAGAAAGCACGTTGGGCCAAGGATGGCAGGGAAATGAACCAGAACGAACCGTTTTGTAGACCACAATGTCAAAGCCTTTTTCAAAGGCCCCCTTTGCAAACGCGCTGTTCAAAATGGGTCCCGCTGGAATTCCCAGCTGAGAATAAACCTTGTGACCATAAAAATCGTATTCAGGTTCTCCTTCTGTTTTTAGAATAACCCCGTCGGCAAAAGCACCGTAAGGACCTTCGCCGTAGTTGTCCTCGTAAGACTTTTCTGGGTTGTAGAAGGGTGTATAAAGCATTGCAAAAATCCTAAAACATACGCCTCGAAAAAGCTAGTTGAGTTTGGTGGACCCTATGAGACTCGAACTCACGACCTCTTCCATGCCATGGAAGCGCTCTAGCCAACTGAGCTAAGGGCCCACAGTTTTGGGCGGGTGGATTATATCGGATTTTTGGGGAGGGCCAAATAGGAATTGTGCGCTATCTCCTTTATCTTTTTATTCGGGAAAGCAGCTTCTCAATCCCTGCACTATGCTCTTCTGTAGAAGCACGCTCCCAAAAGTCTTGATACGATTTTTTCAACTTTCTAGCCTTGTCTCGAGCAACTCCCCTTAATTTGTCTACTTTTTTACGCCTATTTTGTTTCCATCGTTTTCTTCCATTTCGGATCAGTTTGAAAAAATACATCAAGTCTGCACGCACATCATCAGGAAGATTGACAAGCCCTTTGGGCAAAGTGAGCACCAAATGATTACGCCCTTCTCTTTTGTGCCAAGCAAAACGGTACCCCTGTTTCACAAGCGCCTTAAATGCCTCTTTATCATGAAAATCCCATTTTTTATCTGTTCGACAATATCGCATTGCCATCCCTCTTGGAACAACAGGAACTGGAAGCGGCTTTCGTGAGGTCGCCGGTTGCGGCGCTTCTACATCAT
>CAYLWB010000003.1:0-16061 GCA_964387375.1 uncultured Candidatus Peribacteria bacterium
ACCGCTTGTGTGGGTCCCCGTCTATTCCTTTGAGTTTTAGTCTTGCGACCGTACTCCTCAGGCGGATCACTTATCGCGTTAGCTTAGGCACCGAGAGGGTCGAACTCCCAACACCGAGTGATCATCGTTTACAGCGTGGACTACCGGGGTATCTAATCCCGTTTGCTACCCACGCTTTCGTCCATGAGCGTCAGAACTTGACCAGTGAACTGCCTTCGCTTTTGGTGTTCCTCTGCATATCTACGGATTTTACCCCTACATGCAGAATTCCATTCACCTCTTCAAGTCTCTAGCACAATAGTCTCTAGTACAGCCTTAAAGTTGAGCCTCAAGATTTAATACCAGACTTATTGCGCCGCCTGCGGACGCTTTACGCCCAATGATTCCGGGTAACGTTTGCACCTCTCGTATTACCGCGGCTGCTGGCACGAGATTAGCCGGTGCTTATTCTTAGGGTACCTTCAGAATTATTCCCCCAAAAAAGCAGTTTACAACCCGAAGGCCTTCATCCTGCACGCGGTGTCGCTCCATCAGGCTTTCGCCCATTGTGGAAGATTCTTTACTGCTGCCTCCCGTAGGAGTGGGAACCGTGTCTCAGTTTCCCTCTGACTGATCATCCTCTCAGACCAGTTACCCGTCATAGCCTTGGTAAGCCGTTACCTTACCAACTAGCTGATAGGCCGCAAGCGCCTCCCGTACCGAAAAATCTTTACCCTTTCGGGACCATCCGGTATTAGCACCGATTTCTCGGTGTTATCCCTGAGTACGGGGTAGCTACTAACGTGTTACTCAGCCGTCCGCCGCTCGTCCGAAGACGCGCTCGACTTGCATGTATTAGACGCACCGCCAACGTTCACCCTGAGCCAGGATCAAACTCTCCAAATAAATTTGTTCTCGCTAAGCGAGACAAAAAGTTGATACTAGCTCTCTGTTGATCTCTTTCCGTTACAGAAAGAGTTAAGAGAGTAGTTAAAATTGAATATCAAGATTCTTACGAATCCGGAATATCCGGGCACTCTCTACTACGTTTGAATTGTCAAAGGGCTTAAAACAAGATGCACACGAGAAATGTGCTCCGCTATTTTAGCGGTGGAAAAGGTTAAGTCAATAGGAAAATCACAGAGATTTGAGCGAGAAGTGAAATTTGCCTTCATCTAGGCCTAGATTTAGTTTACTCTACCGGAGTTGTTAACCTTATTTATGGATTGGATCAGTCTTGTACTCACTGTAGCAGGCCTCTGTCTCTTTGAGACTATCAGCAGCATTGACAATGCAATCATCAATGCTGAAGTACTACACACCATGTCTCCACGCGGAAGACGTTGGTTTCTATTCTGGGGAATTTTGATAGCTGTATTCATGGTCCGTGGGCTTCTGCCATGGGTGATTGTGTGGGCCACAGTCCCCTCCCTCGGTTTTCTTGGATCACTCACGGCCACATTCAGCAGCGATCCAGCTGTAATTGAGGCTGTAGAAAAATCCGCCCCCATTCTCCTCTCTGGAGGGGGCACCTTTTTGATTTTTCTCTTTTTCCACTGGCTTTTTCTCGAACCCAAAAACTACGGACTAAAAGGTGAGAAGTTCTTCCACTCTCAAGGGGTATGGTTTTACGCAGTGGTCTCTATTCTTTTGTGTGCCATCGTGTGGTTCTCCCTAAAAGCAAACCCTGTAATGGCCTTTGGAGCCGTTGTTGGTTCCACCGCTTTCTTCATAACCCACGGGTTTAAGGAAAATGCAGAAAAAGCAGAACAAGAGATGCTCAGTTCAACAAGCGGGATGAGCGATTTAAGCAAGATCATGTATCTAGAAGTGATCGATGCAACTTTTTCGATTGATGGGGTCTTGGGAGCTTTTGCTTTCACGCTCTCCGTGCCCTTGATTTTAATAGGAAATGGTTTGGGTGCTATCGTGGTTCGTCAGCTAACCATTGGAAATATCGACCGTATTAAGAAGTACTTGTATCTAAAGAATGGAGCCATGTACTCAATCCTTATTTTAGGGTCAGTCATGCTCGCCCATTCCTTTGGGGCGCATGTTCCAGAATGGCTTTCACCTCTCGCAACTTTTGGAGTCGTAGGCTTTTTCTACTGGAAATCAAAGCGCCATATAAAGAAAACGCCCTCCACAATGTGACCTTGGTGTGAAAGAAATCCTCTCACCAAAAACAAGAAGACGTGTTAAACTGCCCTCAGTTTTTAACCACGCCGAATGAATCCTTTCTTTCAATACATCAAAAGTGGCCTATTTACAGGCCAAGTAAAGCACATGCAGAACAACCATGGGTTGGTTTCTCAAATGGGGCCCCTTCAAAACATGTTGGTGCCCACCGTCATTGAGAAGACACATGAAGGAGAGCGTGCTTTTGATATTTTTTCTCGACTGCTCAAAGATCGTGTGATTTTCATGCATACTCAAGTGGAAGAAAACATGGCTGCCTTGATCGTGGCGCAAATGCTCTTCTTAGAAAACGAGGATGCTAAGAGAGACATCACCCTTTACGTTAACTCTCCTGGAGGTCACGTGACTGCTGGTTTGGCAATCTACGACACCATGCAATACGTGAAACCCGACGTTTCCACTGTATGTATGGGCATGGCAGCTTCCATGGGTGCGGTCATTTTGACAGCAGGTGCCCCTGGAAAACGATTCTGTTTGCCCAACGCAGAGGTCATGATCCATCAACCCCTGGGTGGAACTGAAGGACAAGCTACAGACATTGCAATTCATGCCGAACATATCTTAAAAACCAAAGCTCGTTTGAATAACATTTTGGCACACCACACAGGACAAAAGCTCAAGCAAATTGAAGCGGACACCGAACGTGACAACTTTATGAGTGCCGAACAAGCCAAGGCTTACGGCCTCGTCGATGCTATCGTAAGTAAACGATGAAGTTTCACACTGCCATTGCTGGATTGACAACCCTACTGACACTCACCGCTTGCAGCGGAGGTGACAACACCAATGTTCAAACTGGTGGAAACAATTCGAGCAAGCCCTTTTATTCTAGTTATTCCACCAGTGAGTTCAGCATAGATGTCCCAGAAGAGTGGGAGCTCATCAATGACTTCAATGGTAAATACCCAGAAGAAATACAGATAGCCTTCAGAAGCAACATGCAGGAGCCCGATTACTCCACAAATGTTGCTGTTTTTAGGGAAGACAATCCCGAGAAACTCACCAATATGGACTACTCGCAGCTGAAGCTCAAAGAGCACAAAAAGAGCCTCATCAATTACTCTCTGCTTGGACAAGAAGAAGTGACCTTGCAGGTGAGTGGTGGTGAAAGCAAGAGTTTTATCAATACGATTGAGGGGCAAAACAGTTTTTCTGGCCCCACCCTCACCTTTCAACAAACCTACTTAACCCGAGGTGGAGATGCCTGGACTGTAACGGCAAGTTACTCCAACGACGTGGATGCATACGACATAGAGCTCATCGACCACATGCTTAAATCTTTTACCCTGAAATAATGATTTGGAACATTGACCCAATCCTTCTGGATTTAGGCCCACTAGAGATCCGTTATTATGGAGTGTTTTACGCAATTGCCCTTGCTTCGGCTTATTTTTTGGGTCGTTCCATGTGCATGAAACGCAAAATCAACCCAGATGACTTTGACAATTTGGTGGTTTATTTGGTGGCTGGTTTGATTTTGGGAGCACGCTTAGGTCACGTCTTCTTTTATTCTTGGGATTACTATTCCGCCAACCCACTCGAAATTCTACAGATTTGGAAGGGTGGCCTTTCCAGTCATGGTGGAGTGATTGGTACTTTCTTAATGGGCTTTTTATACTTTTGGCAGCACAAGACTTGGAAACGTTTCTTTGAATACGCGGACATCGTAGCCATCGTTTCCAGCATTTTGGTGATTTGTGTGCGACTAGGAAATTTCTTCAATAGTGAAATTGTAGGGAGGCCTAGCGATTTGCCCTGGGCGGTGACCTTTGAGCGCGTGGATCTGATAGCTCGGCACCCCGTTCAACTGTACGAAGCTCTTGCAGGAGGACTCTTGCTAGCAGTTTTTTACCCACTTTGGATCAAACTTGAAAAAACCTGGCGTCCTGGTGTTTTCCTAGGGCTTTTTCTCATCGCCTATTTCACTCTGCGCTTTCTCTTGGAATTCACAAAAGATTTAGCCATTCATGAAAAGGTCTGGGGACTGACTACTGGCCAACTTTTGAGTCTGCCTTTCATTGGAGCAGGCTTGATTCTTTTCCTCTTGCGTAGCAGAAAGTAAAAAAGAACTGGTGCCTGGGGCGGGAATCGAACCCGCACTCCCGGTAAAGGGAACGGGATTTTAAGTCCCGCGTGTCTACCAATTCCACCACCCAGGCGCAAAGACAGAGAGTTGGAGGCAAGGACGGGATTCGAACCCGTGTGGTACGGTTTTGCAAACCGCTGCGTAACCGCTCCGCCACCTTGCCGTGGTTTGAAAATGGTGGGTCAGGTGGGATTCGAACCCACGACCAGCGGATTAAGAGTCCGATGCTCTACCAACTGAGCTACTGACCCACACACGACGGCGATCTTAACAGAGGGCATGAGTTCTCTCAAGAGGATTTGGCCCAAAGCCCCTATCGAGGTAGAATGAGAGCTCCTCCCCTTTTCCAATGAAACTCAAAACCCTCTTCGTTTGCCAAAGCTGTGAGTACCAAAGCAGCAAATGGCTGGGCAAATGCCCATCGTGCAGCAGCTGGAATAGTTTTGCAGAAGACGTGGTTAATGTTGGGAAAGCTGAAAAAAAAAGCCCTGTCGGTAGGGTTCGGGCAACAGAAAAACCAATAGGCATTCTGAATGAAGATCCAAAACACCGCCGCACCCCCACACAAATTCAAGAACTTGATCAGGTTTTAGGTGGAGGTTGGGTAGAAGGCAGTCTGGTCTTGCTTTCCGGAGAGCCAGGCATCGGAAAATCCACCCTCACCCTCCAGATCATCCAAGGTATCGCCAATCAGAGCAAGCGCGTCCTCTACATAACAGGTGAAGAGTCCACCTCTCAAGTGTCTGGAAGAGCTCAAAGGCTTGGCTGTACAAGCCCAGGCATTTCCTTGCTGTACGAAACCAACCTAGAAGGTATTTTGCAGCTGATTCAAGCTGAGAAACCCGATTTTCTAGTACTCGACTCCATTCAAGTCATTGTTTCCGAAGAAATACCTGGCGTAGCAGGCACGCTGAGCCAAGTGCGTTACTGTACAGAACAGATTATGAATGCAATAAAAACACTCAAGATTTCCACGCTGCTGATCGGTCATGTGAACAAAGACGGCAATATCGCAGGTCCAAAGGTGCTCGAACACCTAGTGGATGCTGTCTTGCTTCTCGAAGGTGAACGCGATCATGAGTTTCGCTTGCTCCGTATCATGAAAAATCGTTACGGCAGCGCCAGTGAAGTCGGTCTTTTCGAAATGGTCGAAGAAGGTCTTCGTGAAATCAAGAACCCAGGCGAACGCCTTCTCGCTCAACGACCAAAGGGCAATGTGGGCAGTTGTTTGACCATGAGTATGGAGGGCAATCGCCCCCTCCTCATGGAAGTTCAAGCTCTCGTGAGCAGCAGCCCTTTTGGGTACCCCAAACGTGCAGCAAGTGGTTTTGACAAGAACCGCCTAGAATTGCTCATTGCCGTGCTCCAAAAGCACGTGGGCATGAATTTTGGAGATCAAGATGTCTATGTGAATGTGGTTGGAGGGGTGAGCCTAAGAGATCCAGCCGCAGATTTAGCTGTTTGTTTAGCCCTGGTTTCCAGTCTCAAAAAGAAGCCTCTTCCCCACGAATTGGTGGCCTTTGGTGAAGTTGGACTCACGGGCGAGGTGCGCAGTAGTTTTCGGCAAAAAGAACGTGAAAAAGCATCAACCAAAATGGATTTGCGTCCCTATTCAGATGTGAAGCTTCTGAAAAACGCTTTTGACGTTCTTTCGTAAGCATTCCGACAAGTGCTCCTTCGATACCCCACGCAACTCAGCCAAAAAGGCTGCAGTTTCTGGTAAATGAGCCATTTCGTTACGTTTCCCTCGAACAGATTGAGGGGGCAAGTAAGGACAATCAGTCTCCACAAGAATCAATTCTTCTGGTGCAATTCGGGCAGTCTCTTGCACCTCTTTGGCCTGAGGATAAGTCAAAATTCCGCTAAAGGAAGTGAAGTAGTTCAATTCCCAAACTTTTTTAGCAAAGTCTGCCCCGTAACTGTAACAGTGAAAAATGACCTTTTTAGCCTGCTCTTCCTGAAGAATCGCAAGAGTTTCTTCAGCTGCATCCCGAGAATGCACAATGCAAGGGAGATCCAACGCTTTAGCTAAACGGATTTGCTTGCGAAAACAAAGTTCCTGCTCGTCCTTGCTGAAACTCATGTGATGATAATCCAGACCCATCTCCCCTATCGCCAAAACACGAGGATTCTTGCGAGCCTCCTCTTCCATCCAAGCCAGTTCTTCGTCGGTGAGTTCGGCGCAATCACAGGGATGCACGCCTAGAGTCGCCCACAAATCAGGGGCCCCTCCTGCGAGCTCCAGAGCCGCGCGATTCGTTTCCTGATTAAAACCCACCACAATCATCTGCTCTATTCCCGCCTCACGAGCACGCTGTAAAACCACCTCCCTATCGGCATTGTAGGGCTTGGCAAAAGGGTGACAGTGGGTGTCTATCCACATATCAAGTATTGCTTTGAGCGGCAGCGGCCAAACGGCGGGTTTGATCTTCTAAAATGAGCGCATCGATAAGTGGATCCAGATTCCCATTCATAATGCCTGGTAAATTGCTGAAGTTTTCCCCAATCCGATGATCTGTAACACGGTCTTGAGGGAAATTGTATGTACGAATTTTATCGCTACGATCCCCACTTCCCATCTGTGCTAAACGAGCTTCTCCAAGCTCTTTCATGCGCTTTTCTTCCTGCATTGCAAAGAGACGAGATCGGAGCACCCCCATCGCTTTGATCTTATTCTTGAGCTGTGATTTTTCATCCTGACACACCACCACTAAACCTGAAGGCAAGTGCGTGATGCGCACCGCAGAATCGGTGGTGTTCACACTTTGACCCCCATGACCTCCACTACGAAACACATCAATGCGTAGATCATTTTGATTGATTTCAACCTCCATTTCCTCCACTTCTGGCAAAACCACCACAGAAACAGCTGAAGTGTGCACACGTCCCTTCGCTTCAGTTTCAGGAATACGTTGCACTCGATGCACACCACTTTCATATTTCATGCGACCAAAGGCCCCTGCACCATTCACCTGAAAGATCATTTCCTTCATCCCTTTATCCCCTGGGCTTTGACTCAACATTTCCACGGTATAACCTCTTTCCTTCACGTACCTCAGATACATACGACCCAATTCTTCACCAAACAATGCTGCCTCATCTCCTCCGGTTCCAGCTCGAATTTCCATAATGCAGTTTTTGGCATCCTTGGGGTCCTTAGGAACCAATTCAAGCTTGAGCTCTTCTTCAGCTTTTTCTAGAGCTTCTTTAGCAGCTTTTAGCTCTTCTTTTGCCATTTCACGAATGCCTTCATCGGAATCTTCCAAAAGAATCTGAGCGTCTTCAATTGCCTTCTCGTGAACTTGGATCTCTTGAAAAAGCTCAACCGCACGCTCAATCTCTCGACGGCGCGCCAAAAGTTTTTGATATTGCGGTTGATTCGCAATAACCACAGGATCGGACATTTCTTTTTCCAAGGCCCGAAATTCTTCCGTCAGTTGAGTCAGTTTTTCTTTCATTGGCTCTATTTTAAGCTATTTTCGGATCAAGATGAAGTGCCGATCCAACTCTTGATAGTCGGGGTGAATTTGACATTCATATTCTGGCAAGAGCTCTTCAGCCAAACGCTGCAAATCACGCCCTTGAGTGAATCCAATTTCCCCCATAATGGACTGAAAACATCGATCCTGCTCTCGAATTTGTTCAAAAACACGACGATACAGTTGAAGGCCATCCGAGCCACCGTAAAGGGCTATTTCCGGCTCATGTTTAGCCACGTTGTCTGCAATAAAATTGTTGGTCTCAGTTCCAATGTAAGGCAAATTTGCAACCAAAACATCAAAGGCCTCATCAGGCACACCATCAAGAAGATCAGCATAAAGAAGCTCCACGTCCACTTCATGATCAAGAATGTTTTTACTCGCAACATCCAAGGCTTCCTGACTGACATCTGTAGCGACAATACGCAAGCTCGGATTGCTTTTTTTAAGTGCAATCGCAATGGCTCCAGAACCAGTACCCAGCTCCAAAACAGACAATTCTCCCTTCCCATGCACATGTTGCAAAAGACGCTCCACAAGACGTTCCGTAGCATCACGAGGGATCAATACGTCTTCGGTCACATACAAAGGCAATCCAAAAAATTCTTTTTTGTGTGTTAAATAAGCCACTGGATAACCATCCACCAACTTGGCCCAGCCTGTCTGAAGTTCACTGAGTTTTTCAACGGGGATTTCAATTTCCCCATGAGCAACTAGATCCAAGCGTGAAAGGTTCAGCAGATGTGCTAAAAAAACCTCCATCTCAGGTCGAAGCTGCAACTTCTGAGCTTGCTCTAGAAGATAAGCAATGGTCATTTATTGGTAGTACTTTTTGCGTTCGTGCTCGGCACGGTACTTGGCGCGCATCAAGGCTGCTTGGCGAACTTTACGAGGATTGTCCTCCCCTCGTACAAAGTAGCGGCGCTCTTTAACAAGCATACCCACTCGAGAACGGTTGAACCACTGCTTGAAGCGAGAAACTCGCTTTTCGGGAGCCTCGCTCTCTTGAGCAGTTACAAAGAAGTTGCTTGCCTTGCTAGCCATAAAAAAAGAACTTAAGCCGGCCCAGTATAAGAGGCCCAACAGGCTCAGTCAAGGGAATATTACTTGGAATCTAAATAGCGTTGGTAGGCCCCCATCACCATTTGGTGTACAGCAGGCGAAAAGGCCACGGCTTTCTTGCCTACTTTTTCCACAATTCCACACTCATAATCATCCGCATCAACGGGGTCTTCAACAAATAAGAAGAGCTCTCCATGTCCCTCCATGGGCTCCAAACGGTATTCCATGCCCTCGCAAGTGGCATTCAAAAGCTCGATCAAATGCTCCAAATCTTGGAAACGCCCCAATTCAAGGGAGAGATCCTGATCGGCGTCCTGTTCGAGCTCTAGAAAGAAGTCCATTCGAAAAATTTAGCCTTCTTGAAATTATATCATTTTTTGAGCCTTGAGACAAGGGTCAATTACGAACAGGACCCGTGAGACCATCGCCGTCGGCATCAGGAGTGGGATCGATATCGTAGATGAAGGGTAAAGGCGTGCTCACTGTGCAGTTTAGACCCTGTGGAACTACCGCAAGCTGCACTCCATAATCGTAGCGAGGGCTAGGAATTGCGGTATCAGTAGGAGGAACTGCAGTATCCATTGGAGCAGGAGTGAGTGGGACGCAGGCCAAATCGGTGGGATCAAACTCGACAACAATATTTGGATTGCCAGTAACTCCAATGACTTTGGCAGGACAGGCTTTCTGAATACCTTCTGGATTTCGATAAACCAAAGCCGTCGCGTAAAGCGTGTTAGGCTCATGACCCGTTGTGACTCTAAAGTCATCACGAACGATTGTGCTGATGGTCAAGCCTTGGATGACTATGGGATCCCTGGGGGTGATAAGCTCAAGATAAGGGCTACTTGTAGGCAGACCAATAGTCCAACAGTCTGTGAGGGGAGTTCCCTCATTCTCAAACCTATTCACAAAAGGCACTCCAGCTGGAGGCGCTACATCGGTGTCATTCGTATCTGGGCGGACTGTATCAACCGCGGCGGTGTCGAGGACCCCAGTATCGCCGGTATGTCCTGTATGAGCCGTTTCACGCACGTCAGTGTCAGTGTGAATCGGCAGGTCTGTGTCGGTTTCAGTGTGAACAGTATCCGTGTGAGTGGTGTCTTGAGCGGAATCCAAACCGGTATCACCCGTATGAGCGGTGTCTGTATCTGTCAAACTCGTATCAACAGGTCGAGTTGTATCCTGAGGGAGATCCGTGTCGGTATCAGGCTGAGCAGTGTCTGTATGTACGACTGCACCCGTATCGGTATGAGAGTCTGTATCGGTATCAGCTCTGCCTGTGTCTCCAGTTTCAGGGGCAGGAACAGATTCAAAAGGAGTGGTGTCACTGTCTTCAAGATAATCGGTGTCGCTTGGAAAATTGGGCTTTGTATCGGTGTCGACTGGCTGGGTATCTGTACCAGCCCCACCAAGACCATCCACAATAATGGGGTTGTTGTCTTTAGACTCTCCAGGGTACAAAGGGTCTCTACAACCTAGAACGGCCATTAAAGCAGCAGCTGCACTGTAGCTGAGTTTACCTGAAGGTTTACGACAAGAAGGATCTCCGTTCTCGGGCACTCTTCTTTCCAACCTTGGATCTTGATTGTTCATGGTCAACGAGAAATTACAATTGCAATTGTATAACAAAAACACGCTCAAGTCAAGCTATGGGCCTGGTCCTAACGTCTTACTATTAAATGTCCAGGTTCTTCACGCGCTTGGCGTGGGTCTGGATGAATTTCTTACGAGGCGCCACTTCAGGCCCCATAAGAGTTTGGAAAATGTGCTCAGCACGTTCAGCGTCCTGTACCGTCACACGGTACATGCTGCGATTGGAAGGATCCATAGTGGTCTCCCAAAGCTGTTCTGCGTTCATTTCTCCCAAACCTTTATAACGCTGTACCGAAGGAGTATTATCGCCAAATTCCTTCATGTAGCGATCTCGCTCCTCGTCCGAGTAAGCGTAGTGCACGGTCTTACCACGTTGCAGCTTATAGAGTGGAGGCTGGGCAATGTAAAGATACCCGGCATCGATGATTTCGCGGAAATAACGGAAGAAAAGTGTGAGCAATAGCGTGCGAATGTGAGCTCCATCCACGTCGGCATCGGTCATGATGACAATGCGTTTGTAGCGCAGGCGTTCCAAAGTGAAGGTCTCCCCTATCCCGGCACCCATGGCAATGACGAGGTTTTTCACTTCATTATTGCCAAGCATGCGATCAAGACGAGCCTGTTCCACGTTCAAAATCTTTCCTCGAAGAGGCAAAATGGCTTGAAATTCACGGTCACGACCCTGTTTAGCAGACCCTCCGGCAGAATCTCCCTCCACAATGTAGAGTTCGGAGGATTCGGGATCTTTGCTGGAACAGTCAGCCAGCTTCCCAGGGAGCGTCATGCCCTCGAGAGCCCCCTTACGAATGACAGTGTCACGAGCAGCGCGAGCCGCAAGGCGAGCGCGTTGGGCCAAGGCACATTTGGAAATAATGCCTCGAGCTTCGTTGGGATTCTCTTCCAAATACTGCTCAAAAAGCTCTCCGAAGGCCGTTTCTACAGCGGTACGCATTTCGGCATTTCCCAGCTTACTCTTGGTTTGACCCTCGAACTGAGGATCTCCAAGCTTCACAGAAATCACAGCGGTCAACCCCTCTCGTACATCGTCTGAAGAAAAATTCTTTTCTTTTTCTTTCAAAAGATCACTTTTCCGAGCGTAGTTGTTCATCACACGAGTCAATGCAGTCTTGAACCCTGTCAAATGCATTCCTCCTTCAACGGTATGAATGTTGTTCGCGAACGTGAATACAGTTTCCTGGAAAGCTTGAGTGTACTGCAAAGCAACTTCTACAAGACCTTCCTCCACACTCTTTTCTACATAAATAACCTCTCCAATACGCTCCTTATCGCGGTTCAAATGTTGAACGTAAGATTTGATTCCTCCTTCAAAGTAGAACATGGCACGTTGCCCATCTCGATGATCTTGCACACGAATGGTGACCCCCTTTGTAAGATAGGCTTGTTGGCGCATGCGGTTGGCCACAGTTTCAAAATTGAACTCCGTTGATTCAAAAATCTCAGGATCTGGGATGAACACAATGCGCGTCCCCGTCCCCTCTGCCTTTCCTTCAGCCTTGATCTCTCCCTGGGGATGACCTTGTTTGTACTCTTGAACGTAGAGTTTTCCATCACGCTTCACTTCTGCTCTCAAATTCACAGAAAGGGCATTCACTACAGAAACTCCCACTCCATGCAAACCTCCAGAAACCTTATACCCTCCCCCGCCGAATTTACCTCCGGCATGGAGCACGGTGAGTACGGTTTCGAGGGCTGATTTTCCAGTTGCTTTCACAGTGTCCACAGGAATTCCACGACCATCATCATCCACACTCAAAGACCCATCGGCATTGATATCGACGACAATGTTCTTGCAGTGGCCAGCCATGGCCTCATCAATAGAATTGTCCACAATTTCCCACACCAAATGGTGCAGACCAGCCACATCGGTGGTCCCAATATACATTCCGGGGCGCTTGCGAACGGCGCTCAGGCCTTCTAAAACCTGAATTTGATCAGCTGAATAAGAGTTGTTGGACATGGATTTCTTCAAAAAGCGCCGGCATTCTAACAAAGAAGTATAGCGCTGTCACTACGTTAAGCGCTTTTCTAGGAATGAATAAAATCTTCTGTGGAAAGAAGTCACTCCCCATCCACAAGCAAGCCTTCCAGTGTCTTCAAAAGATCCACTAAGGACATGTCGGGCAGACTTTGAGTAGCATCTTCCGCCCCCCACTGCACATCTTCTAAAGTTCCAGCCTTGGCATCTAGCATTCCACGGAGGGTGATTTGGCCGTCGCTAACCACTCCATCAAACTGGAAAAGATTCTTTTTGAGATCGATGATGGTGAAGACGAAATCTTTTGGATCGAGGCCCGCCTCTCTAAAGCGAGAATGCGCAAAGTCGATGGCCACACTTTCAGCCAAACTGCTGGGCTCATCCACAGGGGCAACTTCTTCAGTCTGCTGATCTTCTGGAGCTTGCATGACACCGAGAATCACCTTACGAATCTCAGAAGCCAAAACTCCGCTGGAGAACCGCACCTCTCCGACCACCACGTCATAGAAAATCTGAGTTTCACGATCGTAGTGTGCATCAAAGAAATACCCTCCAGTGCGGGCGCCCTTGATCTCAAAAAGACGGTTTTCACTGTCCTTGAGCGATAGGATTTCGGTGTACTGCACTCCACTGGCCGTGAGTGCCTTGCCCACTTCGAGGATGGCATCTTCCAAGTCGGGGGCTACAGAACTTTCTTCCACAGAACCAGCACGAGTATTTTGAATGTATTCGTTGAGATCATTGAGATCTTCAAGCTTCTTTTCATAGGCAACGAGCCCTTCTTCAAAAGATTCGTAGGTAAAAAATTCTGCAGAATTCATGAACTGAACCGCTACCTCATAGCGTTCCATCTCACTTTCAAGCGCAATACGAAGACCTGGTTCAGTACTGATAGAACTGAGGTAAGCTTCTGCGGAAAAAAGCAGGTCACTGGCCAAAGTACTGGCTTCCTCTACAGGCACTTGGCGGCGCAGCACCAAAGCAAAGAGGGAATCCAAGAAATCGAAGCGTCCCTGTACGAAATTCTGACGATTGTCGTCAAGTTGAGCGGACCCTTGGGTTAGAGCAAGAAGCTGCGTTTCGAGCTCGGGAACAATTTGAAAGTTCTCGGAGCTGACCAGCTCAGGAGTTTGTGCGAGCAGGTTGTTCAATAGAAAAGCCTGGTCACTCAATTCCTGCAAGCCCTCCTCACCCACAAACACCTCAGTGGTGAGCAGGATTTCAAGCTGACCTTGATAGGCATCATAGGCATTTTGAAGTTCATTTTCTTCTCCAGCTCGTGCCAAATCTTCTAGTTCACGGTATTGACGCTGCAATTCTTGCAAATCCCCTTCTGAACGAGCAGAAAGCAGGCTCTTTTTAAGAGGATAGAGGTCGTCACCTGGAATCACAAAAAAGAGATCGGCATAGAGTTTGTTGAGAGCCTCTGGATCATGTTGAAGGCGGCTCCACTCCTGCATCCAAAACTCTCCACGTTCTCGAGAGCCATAAAGAAGGTTCGTGCTAGCAAAGGTTAGCAGACGGTTTTCGTACGAGGCATCCAGACGCTTTTGAGCATGAGGGAAAACTGTAAAAGAACTCTTGAGTGCCTTCACTCCAGAATAAACCTGCATTCCAAGCCCGTTTTCGTCGGGGCCAAGACGTGTTTCTCCTTGAAAAGCTGTAAGGATTGCCAAAGCATTTTCAGCATAAATTGTATCCATTCTCTCAAGTTGAGTGGCCAAAGCTCCAGTGAGTTCTTTCTCACTGAGTGGAAGGGCAGGGAAAACCGTGTGCAAGCCCAAAGGGTCAAGGTCGGCCAAGGCACTGGTCACCTTCATTTTGTGAATTTTGATACGAGAATTGTTTGCTACGGGCAAACGGCCCAAAATCACTTCTTCCTGACGGAGCTCCACATTGCTGGGGTGTTGGATTGCATAAACATCCAATTGATCAGCATTTGAATTGAGTGCCACGTATCCCGTGCTCTGCTCGGACTCCACAGTTGCAAAAGAGGTTTTCACCTGAACAGAAAAATCTCCTGCCTCTGTTGCGTAGAGCAAGGACCCCTTTTTTAAATCCACGGTGAGCTGACCCACGCTTTCGTCCCAAGTTGCAGTGATTTGGCTGCCTGGCCACAGCAAGACGGTGTCACGCCCCTGGTACTGAAAAGCTGCAAACTCTTCAAGCTCAAGTTCCTGACCAAACACCAAACCGGGGTCCAAGTGCCAAGCCTCTTGACTGTTTTCTCCCTGAAAAGGAGCCGTAGCAAAAGACCACACAGCGAGCATTAAAGAAAGCGTCGCAACGGCTAGAAGGTTTGCAAGGTCGGCTTTCTTCATTGAGGGATTCAAATAAATCCACTCATTATACCAGATTTAGGATTTTTTTTAAAGCCCTTAATAGGGGTGGCTGGCGACGCGCTACGCTGCGTTGGCGACGTGGGAATTCCCGCTCCACGATGGCCCTCCAATGACGTTTCGTCCAAAGCCGTTCAAAATGGTAAAGCTCCTCGAGGCCACGCGAAACCATTTCTTGCAAAATCACCCCCCCCTTATGTGGGTGGCTGTATTTTTTAGGTAAAGTTGATCCAAAACCATGAACATAGTGGCAGAGTTCGTGAGCCAGAGTTGCTCGAATGATTTCACTGGGAATCCACTCCTCGCGAAAAAGCCCATTGATCGTGATGCGACTGCGCTTTTTATCACGACTGAGCTTGATGGAACCAAAGCGGCAGCGCGTCCTTCGTCCAAAATGCACCTTGATGGGGTTGGGCCTCGCTACATTCGCAAAGGGCCCTGCAAGCAGAGCCCCAAGTTCCTGGTTCAATTCAAGAAGGGTGCGCATGAGCGCATTTTAACACGAATAAAGAAACATACAGCCAAGAAAGACCCTAGTTCTCTAAAAGAAAGGCCTTTGCACCAGCTGGAAGTGCATCAAAGTCAACCCCTCGAGATCGCAAGCCTTCACAAACTCTACGCTTCAATAGAATACGTCGATCCATGTTCCTCATGTCTTGTGAAGATGGCACTTCAAGCCCAAGAGTTCTACAAAGAGCATTGAACCAACGATCACGGCTTGCCATATAGGCGTCGCGGAGCATAGCATTTTGCACTGGAAAGGCTTTCAAATGCGAAAGAAGACGAGCTTCTGGTTTGGGTGCTTCAGGATTAGAAGCAGAAGACCTGGGAGCAGAATCTGGGACTACTGATCTCTGTGCCAATACCCCCATGGATGGAACTGCATCCCTCTGGATTGTTGGATTTTCAGGGAGTGAGCCCTGCTGAATGTAAACTGCCAAAAATCCAGGCAATCGGCCATGGTCTTCTTTATACAGTGCGGGGGTCAAAGCGGCAGCAACCGCCCTAAGAAAGACCTCCATACCCCCCTGAGCTGGCGCAGCTTCAGACCCTAGCAAATCTTTAAGAAGCCCGTTGCGCCATTCTCTACGCTGATCATCTTCATTTGGTCTACGACCAGCATCAGCAAAAACTTTTAAAATCCTGGGACGATCGGCAGTTGAGAAAGTCGGTATTCCGCCTACCCTCTCTCCTTCTGCTTTCTGCTCTTCTGCTCTCTGTTCTGCTGCTCTCTGTTCTGCTGCTTTCCGTTCTGCTTCTGCTCTCTGTTCTGCTGCTCTCTGTTCTGCTGCTCTCTGTTCTGCTGCTCTCTGTTCTGCTGCTCTCTG
>CAYLWB010000003.1:16161-45700 GCA_964387375.1 uncultured Candidatus Peribacteria bacterium
ACCTGGCAAACAGAATTGATATTCGGCATCAGCAAAATCCAGCTCCGAAGAGTGTTGCAGCGCTACAATCAAAAGAGCCAATTCCGAAGCACTGGGTACAACAGGGAAATTGACCGTAGCACCAGCATGTATACACCGAAAACCAGTCTGACTGAATAACTCTCGCAAGAAAGCAGATCCATGAGGCAAACGACTAAGATCGAGAGAACGCATCAAATGTGCCTTGCACCCCAAAGGCAAAAGATACCTGTCGGAAAAGCGGCATCCTTCAATCTGCTGGAAAACTCTCTCCAAAAACGCACGTGCTTTGTCTCTGACCGCAAACCATTCCGATTGAACTCCCAATAAACGCTGTCCAACGAGCTGGAGCAAAGGGACTCTTGGGTCTGCGTTTCTCAATTCCTCCCTCACCATTGCCGCTATACGATCTCGGCCATCCAAGCTAGGCGCCTCACCAAGAATACCAGAAGCGTGCAATGCAAGCCTCCCACTGGCACGCCTTAGGTCATCTAAATGAGTTCCAGCTCTGGGAATTTCGTTCAAAATTTGACCCTCTAGCCCCACAGGGCTCATGCCTCTCAATAAATCAATAACCCGCCCCTCCACAGACCTTCTTAACTCTGGTGTATGGCCATTAAAAATGGAAATAGCGGAAGGCTGAGAGGGTTGAGGAGTTGATGGATCAGATGGCCCAGGAAGAGCTAATAGATGCCCACCACCCACTAACCCTTTTCTGAGAACATCAAATGACTGACCTATGTCTACTCCCAGCGCTGTGCCAGTGGCAAGGCGCGTCCGCATATTGTATGGCCAGCGATGCTCCAGCAATTCTTTAAATGCTCCTTCAGGTAAACAACCAAACCGATCCAACAAACCCAAAAGACCAAACCGATACCCCAAATCTGCACCCTCTCTGTTGTTGCCAATAGTCCTATCCCAAGCCTCTCTCTCGTCCCAACTGATCACTCCTGTTTGTTGCAACCAATCGATAAGAAAAAACATGTGCATATAATCCAATCGCGCTGCATCATTTGTAGCAATCGCTGCAGTCCTTTCCTTACCTCTCAACCCGGCTAATTCTGTATATTTCGGGAAAGGAACTGTCCATAAGTTATGATAAAAATAGATGCCTCCAGAAAGTGGCTGCTCCCGCAAAAGAGCACCAGACTGAAAATAGGCTCTAAATGCAGCGGGCACGCAATATCGGTTTGAGTCAAAAAAATCTAAAAGGTCCTCAAGAGTCCAGCCCTTGTCTCCTATAGAAGCTTCGACTTCCAAAGGAAAAGCACCAACACCGCGTGTTGTTGCAAATTCCATAGCCCTGAGAGGCCGTTCTACGAACCAACGATCCAGGGCGGCAAACGTTTTGAGACCAGGACTGTGCTCACATTTAAGCAGGTCCTGAGCCATTTCTCTATCGCCAACAACAGAATGCACACCTGCAAGACCAGGGAACACAAGCCCCGCATTTTCCCCCTCCAGAGCTCCAATGATTTCGTGAACTGGACCACGATTGGAGGCATGGCGAATCAATTTTTGTAAAAGCACGTACTGTCTTTCTACAGGCACTTCCTCAACCATCTTTTTGATATAGTGAAGCACCCGCACGCCGCGCTGCGGGTTACCGATCGCGTGAGTAAAAATAATCGCAGAAAAGTCCTTCCACAGAACATCTGGAGAAGTGCAGGTCAATTCAAAAAAAACCGCACCTCCTTGTGAATAGGTAGATAAAGCATATTCAAAAGCAGGCCCGCATCTGTGGGCACAAAGACGAAGAACCTCTTTATCATGCTCACCAGCAAACGAACGGAAATCGATATCTTTTTTGAACCACCAAGGCAAACAATACTTTGAGGAATCGTGTTTGAGATAAATTTTCTCTGCAATCTCTATCCAAAAGTTCAACTCGTCTGGATATTGCTCACAGACCTCCACCAAGCGTTCGATCATACAACCCTTTTGAACCAATACGTTTACACGTACAAGCAGTTTTTCAGGAGTATTTGGAAATTTGGCTGCAAAATATAAAGCCTCTGGAGTGAAAGGATCTTTCCTATCCAAAAGCCCCTGGAGTTCTGCATTCAATGGGACTCTAAGGGGAGTTTCCCTACCAAGAGGGTAGGGATTCGCCGCATGCGTTGCCAAAGTTTCTATTGGGCTAAAAATAGCCGATGTTGGAAATAAAAAACCACTAGATGATCCTTCAAAAAATTCATCCAACCCTAAAGCCAAAGCTTCTTCAGCACAAATTTTAGCCCAATCAAATGGATTTTGAGGGTTTTTTACGGCTAAACGTGGCCCACAATGTTCAGAAAAAAAATCCTCTCCATATACGTTCCCACCAAACACATTACGAAGAGCCCCCATATTTGACAACATGACGCCAAGCTCTTGATCAGAAGGCACAACAAGCGACCTTTCAAAACGAAATACGACCTCTCCTCCTTCCACTTCGCAGGTGCTTGGCGAGGGTTTAGGCCAAAAAGTTTCCCAATATTTCTGCTCTCTTAGGAGAGCAGAATCGTGCCTAGCTTCAATATCTACTCCAGGACGGAGCGGAGCCTTACTTCTCGGCAAAAAAAGAGGATAAGGTAGCCCAACAAAAGACACCCCCCGCTCTGGACCTCTTAAGATCTCACCGCGTCGCCGCGAGCCAGGAGCAACTCGCTCAATCATGGCATCCAAAGCCATAGGAAATTCAAAAAGAATACCTTGACTGTAACATAATGTATGAATTTGGCAAGGGGGGCTGCTAAACACTACACCACTCACTCCACCTTGATCTCCTGCACCCCAGTAGCGGGTTCCGCAGGTGTTGAGGGTTGAGCTTCAGTAGCCTGATCAAGAACGTGGGCCACGTTTTCGGTGAAACCAGCCTCCAAAGTCGCATCTGTTTGAGCTGTGGAAGCTGCCGCAGGCGTGGGAGCCACCACGGGAGCTTGTTCTGCACCCAATGCTTCCACCATTTCATTTGCCTCAAATTCATTCCTAGCGGCTTCTTGAGCCAAGAGTTCCTCTGGGTTCGTGGTGATGAGCTTATCTTCGCTGAAAGAAGCAATGATTTGAATGGCCACATGCTGCAGTCCAGCGAAAAAGAGCCCTTGCCCCACCCCAGAGTTCAAAAGCAGGTATTTCTCCCCTTCCGTTAGATTAAAAATTTTGGTGAGAGGTTCGATGGCCGAAGGCGATTGCTTGAGCAGAAGCTGCATCGAGGAATTCGATATAATCGGCTTTCCGTAAGGGCTACGCACAAAATCTTCCACGTCCTGCGTGATGGTGGTCACACCTAAGTAGTACTTGCGGGCACGTTTCACCAAGCCAAAAAGAAAGCGGGCAGAATCCTCGTGCTGCATCATGGACCAAGCTTCATCAATCACAAGAATGCGCTTCTTCAAACTGGAGCGCACACGATTCCAAATGTAGTTCAAAATCACGTACATGGCGACAGGGCGGAGTTCGTCCTCCAAATCACGTACCGAAAAGACCATGAGCCCAGTGTCTAGAGTCACATTGGTTTCCTGATTGAAGACACCAGCATAGGTTCCAGTCACGTACTTAGCGACGCGCTGAGCCATGTCAGCAGCACCTTCCATTGAAGAAAGCACATTGTAAAAGTCTGCCATAGTAGGCACCGCATATTGAGAAGGATCTGCGAGCTCCATAGTGATCCCCTTGGTTGCATAGGTATCAATGAGTGCCTTGTCCAAAATGCCTTCTTCTTGAGGAGTGGTGGTGCCAAGCATCAATTTCATGAGCCCCGTCAGGTTGATCACACTGCTACGGAGCAGATCTCCGGGCTTGAGCGTTTCACCTTCTAAAGGTGTGGGTAAATCAAAAGGGTTGATGCGCCGATCGGAGTTTAGCGAAACATTCAAATAAGTCCCTCCAACGGTTTCACACAAAGGTTTGTATTCATTCTCAGGGTCAATCACAATCACATCGGTGCCGAACATGAGCGAACGCAAGATTTCGAGCTTCACTCCGTAGGATTTACCGGCTCCAGACTTGGCAAAGACCACACTATTGGCGTTTTCCAAAGAGAAGCGATCAAAGATGATCAGTCCTTCGTTGTGGCGATTGAGACCGTACAAAATTCCATCGTTCGAAGTGAGTTCAGAGGAAATGAACGGAAAAGTCGTCGAAAGAGGCGATGTGTTCATGTTCCGATTGGTCACCAACTCGTCCAAGCAGATGGGAATGCTGGCGTTGAAGCCGCGTTCCATCTGCAAATCGGCACGCTTGGTGAGCACGAGTTTTCCAGCCAAAAGGCTCTGGAGTTCCTTAGAAGCACGCTTCAATTCTTCCAAATCTTTAGCGTACAAAGTGAAGTACATTCCAAACTGGAAGAAACGTTCCTGACCGCGTTGCAATTCAGTACGAAGTTGCTCGGCATCTTCGAGGGCGGTTTCCAGCATTGGGTCGCGAACTCGACCCTTTTCCGCATTCATATGAATGGAAGATTGAATCTGGGCTACCTTGTTGCGAAGCACCTTCATGATCTCTCCCGAATCAATGGGATAAATAAACTGGGCCACATCCATGGTCACATCGTAATTCACAATCGGAGTCATCCAATTGGTGTCGATGTAACGTGGGTAGGTATAAACAAAAAAAGTCTGAGCATAGAGACCATCCATTTTAACGTGGTCATACGCCACTTCAAAAGAAGAGGGCGCCAGAAGATCACGAATGGAAGCAATCCCCTCTTGAAAAAGTTTTTCTGCTTCTACCAATTTTTTGCGTTGGGCGTCGCTCTCCTGATTTGTTTTTTGATCGACTTTCTTGGCTGCTTCGGCCGTTTTTTGATGAGTCTCTGGAGAAAGCTCGGCCTTAGGTTGAGCTTCTTTTAGCGCTGCAATTTCAGTCTTGGCCTCTGCAGTATTTTGAGGTGGCATTGTAGAAACAGACGCAACGGGCACCGTTGGCACCGAAGCGGCTGGAACCGCTTGGCTCTGCGCTGAAGCGTCTTGTGGCGTGGACGGATCGCTCATAAACCTGTTATTGAGACATCGCTAAATCTAAACAGTTTAGCACAAAATGTACAGGTTTACAAGAAAGCACGAATTTCCTTTTCGCATTGAGCCCGCTTGTGCTAAACTCCGTGCGCTAAACCCTTAACGCCCCTGTATGGCCGACGACAACGATGATTTGAATGAGGATCTTTCCGACGAGGAAGATTTTCCTGGAGAAGAAACGAGCAGCGAACCTGAAGAAGCAGATGAGGGTTTCCAGGAAGAGTCTTCTGGACTTTTTTCTATGGGACATGTGGAACTCCGCAACGTTTCTGATGAAATGGAGGAGTGTTATTTGGATTACGCCATGAGCGTGATTGTTTCACGTGCTCTGCCCGACGTACGCGACGGTCTTAAACCTGTACACCGACGCATTTTGTACGCCATGCACGAGCTAGGATTGCGCTCCAGTTCCAGCTTCCGCAAATCTGCGACTGTGGTCGGAGAGGTGCTTGGTAAATACCATCCTCATGGAGATCAAGCTGTTTACGACTCCATGGTGCGTATGGCTCAGGACTTTTCTCTACGCTACCCCCTCATTAAAGGGCAGGGGAACTTTGGCTCCGTAGACGGCGATGGTGCTGCGGCCATGCGATACACCGAGGCCAAGATGGAGAAAATTACGGATGAATTGCTCGCAGACATTGAAAAAGAAACCGTAAACTTCACTCCAAACTACGACGGACGCACTCAAGAGCCTCGTGTTTTGCCCACAAAAATCCCTCAACTGCTCCTCAACGGAACCATGGGAATCGCTGTGGGAATGGCTACGAATATTCCCCCACACAATTTAAGAGAATTGATGGAAGCTTTGGATGCTCTCTCTCGTAAGCCAGAAATGGAGATCGACGAGTTGATGGAATTCATTCAAGGGCCTGACTTCCCCACTGGCGCGATCATTTATGACAGAGAAGAAATCAAACAGATGTACATGACTGGGCGTGGTGGAGTGACTGTGCGTGCTCGCGCTGAAATTGAAGAAAGTCGCAACGGACGATTCCGGATTTTGGTGCATGAAATCCCCTACCAACTGAACAAGGCCTCTCTTGTAGAGAAAATTGCCATGTTGGTACGAGATAAAAAAATCATGGGAATTTCTGACCTACGCGACGAATCCAGTCGAAAAGGAACCCGCATTGTGATTGAGCTCAAAAAAGATGCATACCCAAACAAAATTTTGAATCAGCTCTTCAAGCTGACCCCCATGCAGACGCGTTTCAACATGAATATGATCGCCCTCGTGGATGGTTTGCAACCTCGTTTGCTCAACCTAAAACAGGTTTTGGAGCACTTCATTGATCATCGCCGCATCGTCATCACCAGACGTACCGAATATGAACTCAAAATCGCAAAAGCTCGTGCTCACATCTTAGAGGGGCTAAAGATTGCCTTGGACAACATCGACGAGGTCATTGAAACCATTCGTAGCAGCCAGACCAAAGAAGAGGCGCACGAAGCTCTTATGAAGCGCTTCAAGTTGAGTGAATTGCAGTCTACAGCCATTCTCGAAATGCGCCTGCAGACTCTCGCTGGCTTGGAACGCAGCAAGATCGAAGATGAATTGGCTGAGAAACTCAGACTGATCGAAGAACTCGAAGGCATCCTGGCGGATCCAAAGAAAGTAACAAAGATCATGCAAGCTGAGTTCAAGGAGATTTTAGAGAAATATTCCGATGAACGTCGTACCGAAGTGGTTCCTCAAGGATTGGGCAAGTTCTCTGTAAAAGACACCATTCCAAACGAAGAAATGGTTGTGACCCTTACTCAAGAAAACTACATCAAGCGTGTAGCTCCTTCTGCCTTCAAACAGCAAGGTCGTGGAGGACAGGGGAAGATTGCCATGTCCACGAAGGAAGAGGATGAGATCGAAATCATGCGTTTTGCTCAAAACCATGACCGTTTGCTCTTCTTTACAAATACTGGGCGCACTTTCCAACTTCCTGTTTACGAGCTGCCTCTTGCAACTCGCCAAGCCAAGGGAACTCCCCTGGTAAATCTCATCCAATTGGGCAAAGAAGAACGTGTGACGGCTATGCTTGTTGTGAAAAATGAACAGTTCAAGGGAGAATCTCTCATCATGACCACACGAGGTGGCACGATTAAGAAAACACCAGTAAGTCAGTTCACCAACGTACGCAAATCAGGGCTCATCGCCATTAAATTGCGTGAAGGAGATGAACTCAACTGGGTACGACAAGTGAGTAGCGGAAACAACGTAATGATCGTGACCCGAGATGGAAAATGCATTCAATTTGACCAAGCCGATGTGCGCGATATGGGTCGTGCCTCCATGGGAGTGCGCGGAATCAAACTCAAAGGTGAAGATGAGGTGGTTGAAATGGATGTCGTTAAGAGCCCTGAGGCTGAACTCCTAGTAGTTATGGAGAATGGAATTGGCAAACGAAGCAAGGTGGAAGAGTATCGTTTCCAGGCTCGCGGAGGTAGCGGAGTCAAGACTGCAAATCTCAATGCAAAAACAGGAAAAATCGTCGGTGCCAAGGTTTTGGAACCAGGAATGGAGGGGGACATCATGGTCGTTTCTAAAAACGGCGTAATGATCCGTACCGACCTAAAAAGCGTTCCCTGCCGTGGACGAGCTACTCAAGGAGTGTATATAATGCGAACCAAGGCTGGTGATCTAGTGGCCTCCCTTTCGTTCATCTTCAAGAGTGGAGAGGATCAAGACACGCCAGCTATGCCTGAACAGGCCGAGCAAACGGCCCTCGTTTAACCCCCACGCCATGAAATTCCTCCGCGCCCTTTGTGCCAGTTTAACTGTCAGTCTTTTAATGATCCCCCTTGCTTTGGCCGCAGGTGGAGACCTTTCTATTGGAACGGCCGATGTTACTTTCGACCGATCTTATTTTTTGGAAGGACAAAGGATTCAAATCAAAGCAACAGCCTACAACAGCAGCAGTACAGACCTTTTGGGATCCATTCAAATCAAAGCCAATGGAGGAAGTGTGGCTAGCGATCAACCCATTTCTGTAGTGGCGGGATCAACAGACACCGTGTTTGTGTACTGGACTCCTAGTGTTCCTGGCAACTACAACATCGTAGTGAGCATTGTTCCTTGGGAATCAGCTGGAGACGACCCAAGCAATAACAGTGTGACGAAGAGCATTTATGTAGACCAAGATACCGATCGAGATGGGGTTGCAAACAGCAGTGATGAAGACGATGACGGAGATGGCGTTCTAGATGGCGAAGACGCTTTCCCTCTTGATGGCAGCGAATCCATAGATAGCGATGGCGATAGCATGGGAGACAACGAGGACACAGACGATGACAACGATAGCATTCTCGACGTGGACGACGACCTCCCCCTAGATCCGCTATATTCCGCAGATCTAGATGGAGATGGCCTCCCTGATGAGCTGGATGACGATATTGATGGTGAAACTTTGCTTAATGAGCGTGAGGAAGATCTAGGAACCGACCCCTTGAAAGCGGACACGGATGGAGATGGTGTTGATGATGCAAAAGACGCCTTCCCTCTCGACCCAAATGAATCTTTAGATACTGATGAAGATGGTGTAGGGGATTCTAGTGATGAAGATCTGGATGGAGATGGAGTGAAAAATGATGCTGACTTAAGTCCATACAACCGAGCTCCTCAGGCCGAACCTGATCGTTTGGTTTACCTCGCAGGAGTGAATGATACCATCGTGTTGGATGCAACAGGTTCCAACGACAAGGAAAATCAAATTGTAGAATACAGTTGGACTTTTGAAGATGGAACGATCATGGGCTCTCAGATCACAAAGAGTTTTACAGAAACAGGGCTGCACACAGCGACGTTGACTGTAAAAGATGATGCGGGTCAAACAGATTCTGTGGAGTTTAAGATTCGTGTTTTGAATTATCAATTCCTCACCATTGCAGCCCTCTTTGCACTGCTACTCATTGCCCTTGCGTTCTACTTGATCTATCGCTATAATCGGCGGGCTCAGGCTGAAGAAGGCCAAAAAGCACCTGTTAAAAAGAAGAAAAAATCATGAAAACCAACACCCACCCCACTTACTATACTGATGCGGTTACCATCTGTGCGAACTGTGGTCACACCTTTCAGATTGGTGGAACAGAAAAAGAGTTGAAGATTGAAATCTGTAGCCAATGCCACCCCTTCTTCACTGGTAAGAAAGTTTTGATCGATACTGAAGGAAGAGTGGATAAATTCCGTCAAAAGTTTGAAAACGCTACCGGTCGTAAGAAAAAAGAGCGTGCTAAGAAAACTTTGGAAGAGCGTGTGAATACTGAAATTGCAGCTCAGCTCACCAAAGAAAAAGCCAAGGAAGAAAAGGCTAAGGCAGCTCGTGTGGCTAAGCGCAAGAATAAAGAAGATTAATGTTTCGCTTTGATCTTCAATTTGAGTCTTCCGAATGCCAGGCGCGTTTGGGGCTTTTTCATACCCCACATGGAGCCGTTCAAACACCGGTCTTTATGCCTGTGGGCACCAAAGCCACAGTCAAAACCTTGGACCCTAGAGATTTAGAAGAACTGGGCACTGAGATTTTACTTGCAAACACCTACCATCTTGCCATGCGACCGGGTTCAGATTTGGTCGCACGACGTGGAGGATTGCACTCCTGGATGAATTGGAAGAAGCCTATACTCACAGATTCTGGAGGTTTTCAGGTTTTTTCATTGAGCAATAGAGTCAAAATCAACGATGACGGGGTTGAATTTCAGTCTCATCTCAATGGAGATAAACATTTCTTCACACCAGAACATTCCATACAAATCCAGGAAGAGCTCGGTGCTGATATCATCATGGCTTTTGATGAGTGCGCTCCAGCTGGTGTGGATGAAAGCTATGCCCGAAAAGCAATGGATCGAACTCATGCCTGGATGCAACGTTGCCTTAAGGCTAAAACTCGTGAAGACCAAGCACTCTTTGGTATAGTACAAGGAAGTCATTTCAAACACTTGCGTGAAGAATCCGCAAAGTTTATGGCCAACCTGAACTTACCGGGGATTGCGATTGGCGGAGTCAGTGTCGGAGAAGAGATTGAACAAAAATTTAGTGCAATATCCTATGCATTGCCCCACTTGCCAAAAGACCGTCCTCGCTATCTCATGGGAGTCGGAACTCCCAATGAAATTTTAGAAGCGGTCAGCCTAGGGGTCGACATGTTTGATTGCGTGTTGGCAACTCGCTTAGCCCGCCATGGTGCTTTTTGGGACGAAACAGGTCGTCACGACATCAGCAATGTTCCCTATCGCGAAGACGACAGCCCTCTCTGTGCGTGGGTCCCCCGTTACGCATCTCAAAATTTTTCTAAGAGCTACGTGCATCACCTTTTCCGAGAAAACGAGCTGCTCGGAATGCGTTTACTTTCCATGCACAACCTAGGCTTTTTGTTTCACCTGGTTGAGCAAATCCGCTATCATGTGCGTGCAGGCTCCTTCCTTGCCTTTAAAAAGGACTTCCTCAGCCGTTTCCACGCCGATGATTCGTCTACTTCAGGGGAAAATTCATAGTAAAGAAGACCGAGCTTTAGTACTTTTAGTGAATGGCGTAGGTTATCAGGTTTTTGTACCTAATTCTCTTTTAGAAGAGACCGATGAAGAGCTGACGCTTTTCATTCACAGTCACATTCGTGAGGATGCTTTTTCACTTTACGGCTTCCGGAGTAAGACGGATCTTGAGTTCTTCGAGTTGTTGCTCAGCATCAATGGGGTTGGACCAAAAATGGCTCTTTCCATTTTAGACGAACCAACGGCCAACATTCAGAATGCAATTTTTACTGGAAATTTAGCAGTCCTAACACGTATTTCTGGCGTTGGAAAAAAAATTGCAGAACGCATTGTCCTTGAACTTAAATCCAAAGTGACTCCTAGCAACTTGGATGAACAATTAAATAGTTCAAAAAATAGACCTGAAGCTCATGAAGATGCGATCTTCGCTCTAGAAAGTTTGGGATACAAGCGTCATCACATCACTCGCGTGCTTTCAGAAATAGACCCTCAGGTGAACGAAACAGAAGACCTTATCCGGCTCTTCCTTCAACGCGCATGAAACTCATAACCCAGCCCACAAATTTACACTATCTCACAGGCTTTCAAGGTTCGAGTGGTTTTTTAATAATGGGAAAACACCAGAATGTGTTTTTTACAGACTTTCGTTACAAAGAAATGGCGGAACAGCTGGCCAAACACGGTGGCCGTATCCCCTTTGAATTTGTAGAACTCAAAGCCAGCCTAAAGGACGATTTAAAGCGACTCTTTCCTCGAGAGAAACGTGTTGAATTTGAAGCAAACCATTTAACCGTGAACCGCTTAAAACACTGGAAAACCTTGTTGCCCAAAAAAAGCTGGGAAGCACTAGAAAAAGGCATTGAAAGCCAACGTCTTTTAAAAGAGAAAGAGGAAATCAGATTGCTAAAGAAATCCCAAGAGATTAACGAAAAAACACTTTATCGAATACAAAAATTATTCAAAAATGGCGTCGAGGAGCAAGAGCTCGCCTGGCAAATCAAGGCGATTGGCCACGAACTCGGTGCCGATGACATTTCTTTTGAACCCATTGTAGCCTTTGGAAATCACAGTGCGATCCCTCACCACCACCCCACCGCACGAGCTCTTAAAGCAAACGAGACCGTCTTGATCGACATGGGCATGAAGCTCAACGGGTACTGCAGCGATATGACACGCACCTTCTTTTTTGGGAAAGCCAGTTCAGAGCAAAGAGCCATTTATGCAAAGGTGCTTGCCGCCCAAGAAGCAGGCATTAAGGCCATTCGTCATGGAGTCAAGGCCTCTCAAGTGGACCTCGCCTCTCGCAAGAGCATGGGTGAAGATCAAGAGTTTTTTGGACATTCCCTGGGTCACGGGATCGGGTTAGAGGTTCATGAAGCCCCTAATCTGAGCAGCCGGAGTAAAGACACCTTAAAAAAAGGAATGGTGGTAACAGTGGAGCCCGGGATTTACCTAGAAGGTCGCTTTGGCGTGCGCATCGAAGATATGGGTTTGGTCACAGAAATGGGTTATGAGAATTTTACAAAAGCCCCAAAATAACGTAGGATTCGTCTGTTTAAAAACCAATTTCTATGTGTGGGATTTTTGCCTATTGTGGTCGGAGAGAAAATGCAGCTGAAATCGTGCTAAAGGGACTCAAAAAACTTGAGTACCGTGGGTATGACTCCTGGGGTATTGCCGCCCGTCATGAGGCTGGGCTCATCAGCTTGGAAAAACACATCGGTAAAATCTCCGATGTGAGCACGCTCCAAGCAGACCTTACAGAATCTGCTCATTTGGCCTTGGGCCATTCTCGCTGGGCAACGCATGGAGGCGTTACCGAATACAACGCACATCCTCACACCAACGGAGATGGGAGCATTGTCATTGCTCACAATGGAATTTTTGAAAACTACCTAGAAGTTAAAAATGAACTGATGAGCAAGGGATACCAATTTCGTTCTGAAACCGACACGGAAGTGCTTGCCCATCTGATTGAAGATTGTATGGAAGAAGATTTTGAAGAAGCAGTGCTCAAAGCACTGTCCCGAGTGGAAGGCCGTTTTGCCGTTTTGGCAATGCACAAAAGCCAGAATAAGATTTTGGCTGCACGTCGAGGCTCCCCTCTCATCATTGGCAAAGGAGAAGGTGAATACTTCATTGCTTCTGATGTGCCCGCCTTTTTGGAATACACGAATGAAGTGATGTATTTGGACGATGAACAAATGGTGGTTATCGAACCAAGCAGTGCTCGTTTCTACGACATGAGTGCGAAGGAATGGATTGAAAAACGCATCATCTCAATCGACTGGGAAATCGAAGAAGCTGAAAAGGGTGACTACCCCCATTTCATGATCAAAGAAATCATGGAGCAAAAAGACACGCTTTCTCGAGCGGTGAACACCGATGAGAAAAAGCTAGAAGAAGTGGCTCAGGCCATCAAAAATGCCTACGGCACCTATCTGATTGGATGTGGAACCGCAGGTAAAGTGGCTATGGCAGCAGAATATCTCTTTGCCAAGATTGCTAAGAAGCATGTAAATGTGAAATTTGGCTCTGAATTCAAGAGTGCCAAACATTTCCTAACAGATAGATCCCTGGTGATTGCCATTTCTCAATCTGGAGAAACTGCAGACACTTTGGAAGCTCTGGAGTTGGCAAAAGCCAAAGGTGCAAAAATCGTTTCTATTGTGAATGTAGAAACCTCCACAATGGCACGTATCTCAGACTTAGTGTTGCCATTGAAGGCAGGCCCAGAAAAAGCCGTAGCCTCAACAAAGGCCACCACCTCGCAACTGGCCATCTTAACTCTGCTTGCTTACGCTGTAGCTGGGCGCCCCGAAGAAGGACGTGAAATGCTCGTGAGTGCAGCAGGATGCATCAACGACATGCTGAATCCACGTTACGAAGACCACATCACAGACATTGCCAAAGAAATCAAAGACGCAAGCGACATCATGATCATTGGAAGAGATGTGAATTATCCCATCGCCCTAGAATCTGCGATCAAAATCCAAGAAGTTTCCTACATCCATGCAGAAGGTTTTGCAGGAGGAGAACTTAAACACGGCCCCATCGCCTTGATCAGTCAAGGAATGCCTTGCATCGTGCTTTGTGCCAACGACGAATACAAAAATGAAATCCTTTCTAACGCCATGGAGATCAAAGCTCGCGGGGGCTTCATCATTGGCGTTGGACCAGAACGTGCAGAAGTTTTTGACCGTTGGATCCGTATTCCAGACCAAGAAGCAAGTGCCTTGCTCAACCTAATTCCTATCCAAATTTTGGCATACAAATTGGCCGTTGCCCGGCAGAACAATCCAGACATGCCCAGGAATTTGGCTAAATCTGTTACGGTAAAATAAACAGAAAGAATTCACCTGCTTGAAAAATGGGCTTCTTTGTGGTACAATGACTGGATTTATAAAATCCAACCGTATGGCAACCCGCACCCTATGCCAGAAATGGCTCTCTAGCATGAGCACTGCGCTCCTGCTTTTTTCGCTGGCAATCCCAGCAAGCTTCACTATCAACGTAGATAGAGCTTACGCTGCTGTGTACACCATAACCAACACAAACGACAGTGGAGCGGGTTCTTTGCGCCAGGCCATAACCGATGCTAATGCCAATGCGGGGGCAGATAGCGTCACTTGTGATTCTGGGCTCATGGGAATCATTACCTTAGCTTCCAGTTTGCCAGCGGTAACAGAAGATCTAAACATTGACTGTAGTGGATCTGCAAGCATGCCAACCATTGAAGGAAGCGATATCTATAGCGGTTTTTCCTTTACAGCTGGTGGAAGTCATACCGTCAAAGGTTTCGAACTGCTCAACATGAGCGGCTACTCTATTTCGATAGGTTCGGCTGTTACTAGCGCCACTATCGGAGGAACAAGCGGAACAGACGATGCCATCTCCATGAACTCTGGAGCAGGAATCACAATCAGCGGAGACAACGTAACCGTAGTGAACACTTACGTAGGAACAAATGCCATCTCTGGAAGTGGAATCACTGTAAGTTCTGGCGCAAGCACGATCAACATTGGAAGCACAGCAACTTACGGGGCTGTGAACATCAATGATTCAAGCGCATCTGGTATTGCGATCAACGGTGCCAGCGATGTGACGATTGTGAATACTACAATCGATGACAGTACAAATAACGCAATCACTATAGGAAGCAGTGCAAGTAACATCACCATTGGATCAACCTCTGCGGCGGGTCGCAACGTGATCATTGGAAGCGGAACATATGGAATTGATGCCGATGCAACAAGCACCATCAACATCATGGGCAACTATATTGGTATCCAAGCCGATGGCAGCACTGCAAATGCAAACGGCAGCGCTGGTATACATATTGGATCAACAGCCTCAACCGTGACCATTGGAGGGGCAACCAGCTCTCACCGAAACGTGATTTCAGGTCATAGTGGAGGTGGTTCTACAGGAATTACCGTAGACTACGGTGCCAGTTCCGTGACCATTCAAAACAATTACATTGGAACCAATGCAGGAGGAACAGCAGCTGTAGCCAATGCGACTGGTATCACTGTAAAAGCCTCTGGTGCAACAGTCTCCAACAACCTAATTTCTGGAAACTCAGGAGCAGGTTTGCGTATAGATGAGACCAGCGGAAACTTAACAGGTCTAACCATTTCAGAGAACACAATTGGTCTCAATGCAGCAGGAAGCTCAGCGCTTGGAAATGGGCAAGGGGGAATTTACTTCGCCAATTCCAACGGGTCCAATACGATCACCACTTCTACGATTCAAAACAACATTGTGAGTGGAAACACTGGCACTGGAATTGAATTGGCTGTCGGAAACGGAAGCAACAACTTATGGGGGAATAAAGTAGGAAGTGATTCCACCGGGCTAATAGATTTAGGAAATACTAGCAACGGGATCAAACTAGTGAGCAACAGCAACGATATGGATGCAAGTGCCGACACTTCCAAGCGAAACGTAATCATTGGAAATGGTTCAAACTGTATGAGTGTGAACGGGAATAGCAATATCATTAAAGGGAATTATTGTGGTGTAGGTAGTGATGGAACTACAGAAGTTGCAAACGACCAGGGAGTCAGTATCACCGGAGCAAGCAACGTGATTGGAGGTGTTTCTGCTGGGCATGAAAACCTTCTTTGTACTGGTGACACGGTAAACATCAATTTCATGCTCAATACGAGTGGAAATTACAACACTATTCGAGGAAATGATGTGGTTTGTAACATCCGTCTAGAGATCGTTTCTCTTGGGAATGCTATCGCAGATATGATTTTCCTTTATGTAAGTGGTAATGAAAACCTCACCGCCCCCACCATCAGCACAGCCACTGGAACTACCGTCTCTGGAACTGGAGCCTGCGCTAGCTGTGCAGTAGACCTTTATGGAAATAATGTAAACAATGGAGGCCTGTATTTAGCAAGTACCACTGCGAATGGCTCTGGAGCCTTCTCTTTTACTGGTTTAGACCTCACAACGGCCTGCGGAGGATCCTCTTGTACAGGAGTAATGGCAAGTTATACAAATGGAGACGGAAGCACTTCTCCAACTCAAGAACCAGAAACTGTGACCTTCAACAATGCTCCAACCGTAGCCAGCATCAGTGGCGCTGAAACCACAGATGGAACAGGAAACATTACCATAACTGTTACAACCATCGACGATGCTGAAGACAACAATGTCAGCCTCAAGTTTGAAGGCTCACTCGATGGAGGAACAAGCTGGAGTGACATCACTCTTGCTAACCCTTCAACGGGCAGTTTGGACAACAGTCAAACCTATCAAGTTTCCAGCATCAGCACCGCCAGCGGTGCTGTGAGCAGCTTCACGATCACTTGGAGCGGCTTGACTGCTGGCACCGATATTGCAAATGCAAAAGTGCGTGTAACACCCACGGATGGAACTACGGTAGGGTCTGTAAGCACCAGCAGCGCCTTTACCGCAGACAATGTAACCCCTACAACGCCTACTCTCACCTACACCTCCACCACCTACCACAGTGCGGTCTCCGTGAGTGGAACGGGAACGGAAGGGAATGCGACCGTCTACGTGAATGGAACCTCCACCACTACTGCTGACTCAAATGGGGCTTTTGAAGTAAGTCTGACATTGACCAACAGTGGAGCCAATACCTTCTCCCTTTATACAAAGGACGAGTTCGGGTTTCAATCTTCTACTGTTTCTTTGACCATCACAAAAACAGCCCAAAGCTCTTCTTCAGGAAGTAGCGGATCTTCAAGCTCTTCTACGAGCACTCCGACAACTCCGACCACCACTCCTACGGACACACCCGTAACAGAAGACACTCAAAGTATTGCGGGTGAAGAAGAAAGCACAACAGAAGCGGAAGCGCCTACAGAAACAGAAACGCCTACAGCAGTAGAAACGCCTACAGCAGTAGAAACGCCTACAGCAGTAGAAACACCTACAGCAGTAGAAACGCCTGCGGAAGTAGAAAACACCACAGAAACACCAGAGAACGTGGTTTTGATTGGAGAAACAATGCCTGAGGCCATTGTTGCACCTGAGAACCTCACTTTTGATGTTCAAGATGCCGTTTTAGAAACACCCTTCACCGCAAAAAACGATGAGGTGGCACAAAGCATCTTAGCTTCTCAACTCTTCGGAGAAATCGATGAAGAAACTGGAGTTCCTCAAGTGCTCCTTGATGCAAAACTGGGTGGACGTTCCGTAGACCCAAAACTCGATAGTGACGGTGATACTATTCCTGATATTCAAGAAGTTCTCTTTGGTAGCAACGTCAATTCCACAGATTCTGATGGAGATGGCCTGTCTGACCTGCAAGAAATCGGCTTTACCGGCTCTGACCCAAGTCGTTGGGATAGCGATGCCGACACCATTGCCGACAGTTTCGATCCCGAACCCATGCAGTTCAATCTTGTACAGCTTACAGAGAGCGTCTTGGCTGAATTCAGCAAGGAAAATGACATCACTCAACCTTTAGGACTCTCCGATCTCGATCAAGACGGTCTTTCTGATCAAGAAGAGTTGAGCATGGGAATTGACCCATTGAACGGCGATTCTGATGGAGATGGACTCAAAGACAACGAAGAAGTGCTGATGGGTCTTAACCCCAATAAAATCAGCACCCAAGAAGAAGTATTCACTTTGAGACTTTCCAATACTGAATCTGAAACTCGCACTGCAGGAAGCCAAATCCTTACAGGACGTGGAGAACCTGGAGACACCGTTCAAATCTACGACATCCAAGCGGATGGAAGCCAAATCCTTTTGGGGGAAGCTACGGTAGATGTACGTGGACAATACCTTCTTGTGATTGAATTGAAGGAAGGTCAACACTCCTTAGTCGCAACATCCGTAGAACACAAACAAGTTCAAGACATTTCTCAAATTGTAACCATGCAAGTCCGTGGTGCCGAAGCTTACAAAGTGGCCGTAGAAGGAACCCTCGAAGAACGTACCCTAGAGCTCGTTCCCGATTTCGATGGACTTCGTACGGGAAGCCAAGTCAAAGTACTCCTTACTTGGCAGAGTACAATTTACTCTCAATACATCGTCTTCGATACAGCTCAAAGCGTAATCGAGGTTGAAGCTCCTGCTGATTTGAGCACCGAAGAAGCCCATATCGTTTCTTGGCAACCTATTGATCCAACAAGCAATACCTACGGTCAAACCAAGCAGATCTACTTTGAACCCAAGCCCCTCGTTCCCGCCTTCGCTTCAGGTACTATTGAAGAAGAAGAGTCTCCCCAAGGAATACTCTTCGGATCTATCGTTCTACTCGTAGGACTTTCTACCTTCGCCTTGTTCTTCCGCGGCAAACGTGGTAAGAAAAGAGCATGAAGCGCCAAACAAAAATTGTAGCGACCTTAGGACCTGCAAGTCAGGGTTACGCGGAGATCTGTACGCTCATTCGAGCCGGAATGAACATTGTTCGTTTGAACTTCTCACATGGGAAGGAAAGCGAGTTCAAACAGATCGTTAAAAACATCCGCAAAGCGGCTAAGGACACGGGCAAAGTCATCACAATCCTGCAAGACTTGCAAGGCCCAAAGATCCGTGTGGGTGAATTGGCTGAGCCCTATCCAGTTAAAACGGGTGACTTGCTCACTTTCTCAACTGGAAAAAAGAAGAACGTGCTGCATATCCCTGAATGTGAAGACCTCCCCAGCCAAGTGAAAGTGGGTGAAGCTCTCCTGATTGAAGATGGACTGCTACGCACAAAAATCGTTGCAAAGGGGAAAGATTTCATCCAGGTAAAGGTATTGAACCCTGGAGTGATCAAGAGTCATAAAGGAATCAACATCCCCGATTCTACCCTACCCCCCAATGCAACCATTACAGAAAAAGATCGTAAGGACGTTATTTTTGGACTCAAAACTCTAAAGGTAGATGCCGTTGCACTTTCCTTTGTACAAAATGCGAAAGATATAGAAGAGCTTCGCTCTCTAATGGAAAAACACGACAAGCGTAGAATCCCCATCATTGCTAAAATTGAACGCCGAGAAGCTTTGAAGAAACTGGAAAGCATTGTAGAGGCTGCCGACGGAATTATGGTCGCTCGTGGAGACTTGGGAATCGAAATTCCTGCCGAACAAGTGCCCATTGAACAGCGGCGCATTGTAGCCATGGCACGCTCGAAAGGGAAACCTGTAATCATTGCAACACAAATTCTGCAATCCATGGTGGAAAATCCCATTCCAACTCGCGCAGAAGTGAGTGATGCCTCTCAAGCTATCTTTGAACACAGTGATGCCTTCATGCTTTCAAACGAAAGTGCTGTGGGCAAATACCCAGAAGAAGCCGTACGAACTCTTGCTCGTGTGGCTGAAACAGCAGAGGCCGCCATGATTCGTGAGGGCCATCTTTTCTCTATCCCTCCCCTGCCAAACGATCAAAAGGTCGTGGAAGAAAACATCGCATTGAGCGCATGTACGATCGCTGAAAATCTCAAAGCAAAAGCCATCGTGCTTTTTACAGAAAGTGGCTTCACAGCACGCGTGGTGCTCAAACACCGCCCTCAAACCCCTGTAATCATTCTGAGCCCGAACGAACAGATGCTTAAAACCTTGAATTTACTCTGGGGAGCGCATCAGATGTGGGCCTACAGAGGCAGCCGTCACTCCGACGGTATCTTGAAGTTTTTGATTGGCAAAGGGGCACTGAAAAAAGGTGACGCCCTGATCTACATCAAGCTCTCCTCCCGAAAGAAATCTTTGGTGGCTAGAAGTGCCTAACCTCAATAATTATGGGTATAGATAGTGGTACCGACGGACGATCATGGACAGAAAGAAGTATCGAGGACGTTTTAACTAAGAAGAAATTACATGGCCACGCGGCCAATATCATTCAAGCTGTTTATACGACTGCTAGGGAAAATTTCGATGAAATGTTCCCCACTGGTGACCCTAAAAGGTTACTCATGCACTATGAGGAACACGCCAGGAAAACATTTAAACCTCAGGAAGCAGACCTCTACATGCAATTGAGTGATCCAGGAGCTGTCGCAGCCTTTGACGCAATCATTGATGAAGTCAGAGCAAATTTCGACGCTATCAAAGGAAAAGGTCAGGCTGCTGTAGAAGGATATTGTGAGCGATTGCGTGCTTTGCTGGATCAAAGACGATAAAATCAAAACACATACACCTATGCGCATCCTTGGCATCGATCCCGGCTTCGCGACTGTGGGTTTTGCTGTGCTCGATGTGGACCGCGGTAAAAAAAACCTCGTCACCTATGGCGTGATTCGCACAGCTGCAGAACTTCCCTTCTCTGCGCGTTTGAAAGAAATCTACGAAGATTTGAAGCGGCTTTTGCTTGAATACAAGCCAGAACAGTGCTCAATTGAACAAATTTTTTTCTCAAAGAATGTTACGACTGGAATCCAAGTGGCCCACGCTCGTGGCGTCATTCTTTTGGCGCTGGAGGAAGCCGGCGTTCCCATTCGCGAATACAGCCCCAGCGCCATGAAGCTTGCCCTCACCGGAGACGGAACAGCAACCAAGAACGCCATTCAAAAAATGCTGACCCTTGAATTGGGACTCAAAGAATTGCCCAAGCCCGACGACGCCGCCGACGCCCTAAGCCTTGCCCTGACGCTGGCTTGTGAATTAAGATAAACTGGTATGAAAAACGCCCTCCAGCTCGCCATCGTTCTTTCCACCATGGTGCTTTCCTTTGGAGGGGTTTTTTTGATGGCGAATGCTGGCAAGCATTTGGGAACAGCCAACGTACTGGAAGTAGGAGTGCAACTTGAAAATTATTCAGTCCCAGTGGGTTATGAAACTCGCCTGCTCAAGGGAGATCAACTCATGCAAACTGGACAATACAGTATGGCTGCGAGTGAATATGCCCTGGCGATTGAATTGCAAAAAGAAAACCCCGAAGCCTACTCTCGACTCGGCGCAGCCTACACGAAGCTGCAGCAGTGGGAAAAAGCTGAACTCACCCTAGAGCAAGCTGTAGTTTTGGCCCCTCAAAAAGAAAGCCTGGTTGTGGAGTACGCGCTAGCTCTCACGCGGAACAAAAAATTCCAAGAAGCACGCAGCGTTTTGGAAGATCTGGAAGAAAGCCAGATGAGTCTTTTTTACCTTTCAGTACTCGAGAGCTACTACGGAGATTACGACGACGCACAAAAACACCTCAACGGCGCTGCAGAAATGGCTGGGAAGCTTTCAAAGAAGACCATCGAGAGCTTGCAATCCGCCTACGCTCGTTTCAATGCTCAACAAGCAGGTCAGTTCATCTATTTAAAGGCTCTTCTCGCTGAGAGTTTCATTGATATGGAACTTTACCCCCTAGCAGAGGAGCTCAGCCTAGAAGTTTTAAATGAAAACAAAGATTACCGAGATGTGTGGATTTTACTGGGCTATGCCCAACTGAAAACCCAAGCCTATCAAGAAGCGGAAGATGCCTTTAAACAGGCAAAACGTCTAGATGCTGTGAAACCAGAAATCTACTACTTCCTTGGGAATGCTCACTATTTTCAAGAAGAGTACACGGAGGCTGCTGCTGCTTATGAACTTGCCCTCCTCTATGGGTTCCAACCAGAAGTTGAAGTCTACTCCAAAATAGCTGAGAGTTACCTCTTTTTGGGCAATTATGAAGAGGCCTTGGTTGCTTACGAACACCTGATTAAAATCAATCCCGACAACATAGATACTTTCATTCGCCCCATCTGGATTGCTTTGACTCAATTGCGCGACTTAGATCGGGCTCTGAGCTTGAGTCAAAGCGCTGTAGAACAGTTCCCAAACCAAGCCATGAGTCACAATCTGTTGGGATGGACACATTTGGAGCGTGGCGAATGGGAAGAGGCTGAAATCTCCATTGATAAAGCTCTCAAGCTGGATCCCAATTTAGCGGAAGCCCATTACAACAAAGGCCTGATCTCTGAACAAAAAGAAGATGAGGAGGGAGCACTCAACTCTTTTAAAAATGCGGAAGCTTTGGCTGAAGAAAGCAATCCAATAAAAGAAATGGCCAAACAAAAAGTTTTGCATTTTGAAAGTCTCACAAACCCTGAATGAGCTCTGTTTTAATCCTTTTTTGCACTTTACTTGGCCTCTGTGTTGGGAGTTTTTTGAACGTGCTGATTCCTCGTTTGCACGAAGACCAAGAAGGTATCTTGTGGGGACGTTCTGTTTGCCCTCATTGCAAGGCAGTTTTAAAGGCTCACGAGCTCATACCCATTCTCAGCTACTTGCTTCAAAAACGCCGTTGCAGAAGTTGCAAAACAAAAATTAGCCTTTGGTATCCCCTAGTGGAGTTTAGCGGAGCTCTGAGTTTTGGGGTTTTAGCTCTACACTCAGAAGACCCAACTCACTTTTTTTTATGGGCCGGCTTGCTCTTCGTCCTGCTTTTCACTTTTTTCTATGACTTGCGTTATAAAGAAATTCACGATGCCATTTTACTCCCTGGTATCCTCTTTGCATTTTTAGTAAGCTTCCTTATTGGTGACCCTCTTGCTAGTCTGTGGGGGGCTTTACTGGGTGGAGCTTTCTTCTTCTTCCAATGGGGTCTTTCACGTGGGAAATGGGTTGGCAGTGGAGATATACGTATTGGAATCTTCATGGGTGCCACCCTTGGCTTAGGCTCAACAGCTGTAGCTCTACTCCTCAGTTATTTGCTTGGAAGTATCATCAGTTTGATCTTGCTTGCAACAGGTTGGGCCAATCGAAAAAGCACCCTCCCCTTAGGGCCTTTTCTTGTTGTTGGAACTGTGTTAGCCTTCTTCTACGGTCAAGCGTTGCTTGACTGGTACTTGTTTCAACTCTTATGAAAATTGTCATTCTTGCTGGAGGAGCAGGGACACGCCTATGGCCCTTGAGTGGCGGACCAAAACCAAAACAGTTTCAAACCCTGGTTTCAGATCGGAGCATGCTTCAAGAAACCTATGATCGCGTCGATTTTGCAAAACCAGAGGACATTTATATTGCAACAAATGCTCAATATGTAGACTTGGTCCAAAGTCAACTTCCTGATGTACCAGAAGAAAACATCATTGCAGAACCTAGCATGCAAGAAACAGGACCTTGCATTGGACTTGCTGCAGCCTTGATTTCAAAAAAAGACCCCACTGCTGTGATGGCTGTCATTTATGCAGACCACTTGGTTCAAGACAAAGATGAATTCATTAAAAAACTGAACGTAGCCGCTGATATCGCCCGAGAGCAAAACACGCTCAACATCATTGAAGTGAAAGCAAAATACCCCAATGTGAATCTGGGCTATGTAAGAATTGGAGCGATGATTGAAGAACGTGACGATGTTGAAGTCTATGCCTTTGAAGAGTTCAAAGAAAAACCCGACTATGAAACTGCAAAAAAGTTTGTATCTTCCTACAGTTATCTCTGGAACACCGGATTCTATGTTTGGCGTGTGGATCGCATTTTAAACGAATTCGAAAAACATCTCCCAAAAACCTACGACCAGCTGATTGCCATTCGAGATGGAGGGGATATGAAAGAGCATTATCCAAAATGCGACAAGATTTCGATTGACTACGGTATCATGGAAAAGATGGACCCAGCGGATGTGCGCATCATTCCAGCAGATTTGGGTTGGAGCGATATTGGAACTTGGTCTTCCTTACATGAAGAGTTGGCTCGCTATCCAGAAGACAATGTAACAAAAGGAAACGTTGTGGCCATGGACTGTGAGGGTAGCCTCATTTACAACAATGGTGGACCAACGGTCATCACGGCACTCGGCCTCAAGGACATGATTGTGGTTCAAGGAGATGGATATTTATTGGTGTCTTCCAAAAAAGACAGCCCCAAGCTCAAAGAATTATTAAAAAAAGTTCAGGCCTTGCCCAAGAATCGTGAACAAGCAGATATGATAAGAGTCCCAAAACCTTGGGGTGGTGAGCTTTGGTTCGCAAACCAACCGGGTTATGTGGGTAAAATTTTAAAAATAAAGGCTGGGCATCGCTATTCTTTACAGTTTCACGAACGCAAAACAGAGACCCAGTATTTGCTCAGTGGCAAAGTGCGATTTTTAATTGGAGACACAGTCGATTCTCTCAAGGAAGTGATTCTGCTCCCAGGTGACAAACTCGATGTGTATCCAGAAATGGTGCACCGTGCAGAAGCCCTTGAAGATGCAGAAATCATGGAGGTTTCTACAAACTACTTGGAGGATGTGGTGAAACTGGAGGACGATTATGGCAGAAAGGGTCGTGGAAACGACCTTGAGTTGGATGCAAAATTGGCAGGAGAGCGCTAAGAGATGAGGCATTCTGCCTTGTTTTCAAAATGTTTCGTCCTATAATGTCTCTCGCTTCTTTACTTTAATCATGACTAAATTCAAACATGACTAAATTCAAAAAACTCCTCACAGCAAAGGTGCTGTTTATTTTATTAGCTGCAGGTGCCCTAGGATATGTAGATTCCATCACCGATTGGAAGTTGGGACTCGATTTAAAAGGTGGTACTCAATTGGATTACACTGTGGACCTGAGCAAGGTTGCCGAAGAAGACCAAGCGGCCATTGTTGAAGGTGTACAAGAAGTGATTCGAAAGCGTGTGGATGGCTTGGGCGTTTCAGAACCCAGCATTTACACCTCTAAAGTAGGCAATGAGCAACACATCATTGTTGAATTGGCTGGGGTTTCTAACATTGAAGATGCAAAAGCAATCGTTGGAAAAACCATTCAACTTGAGTTCCGTGAAGAAAATACAGAAGTGAATACTCAAAAAGTAGATTGGGCAAATGGAGCAGCACAAAGCTTCTACCAAAACCTTTTGCAAACAGGTGATTTCAAAACTTTAGCTGAAGCTAGCAAAAAAGAACACAGCCTTGATGTGAATTGGACCGAAGATCAATTGCAAGCCGTAGATAGCTACCCAACAGCAATCCAAGATGCTATCGCTGGCAAAAACAAAGGCGACATTTTAGCTCCTTTTGAATTGGACGAAGGTTACATTCTCGATGAAAGCAACCAACTGGCTCAATCCAAAGGAATGGCTGTAATCCAGATTGTGGACCGAAGTAGCACCGAGCGCAGCACAGAAGTGGAAGAAAGCGTGAGTGCTCGACACATCTTGATCGCCTACGAAGGTGCCGAACGCAGTTCAGCTACACGCACTAAAGAAGAAGCTAAAACCTTGGCTGACGAACTTTTGGGTCGTATCAAGAACGGAGAAAAACTCTCCGACTTGGCCATGGAATACTCCGATGACAACAGTGGAAAAGAGGGGGGAGACCTGAAGACCTTCCAACGCGGACTCATGACGCAAGCCTTTGAAGAGGCTGCTTTCAACCTGGAAGTCGGTGGTATTTCTGAGGTGGTGGAGACTGAATTTGGTTTTCACATCATTGAAGTTTATGCAAAACAAGAAGCTGGTACCGAAACTGAAACCATTGAACAAGTGGCAATCAATAAGATTGTATTCAGTACTTTGCCCAACCCTTGGAAAGAAGAAGCTGCCCTAACTGGAGAACACTTCCAACACGCCGATGTGATTTTTAATAATGCCTATCAGCCCATTGTGAGCATCACCTTTACTAAGGAAGGTGGTGAGCTATTCAAGGAACTCACTGAAAAGAACCTAGGGAAACAGATTGCAATCTTTGTGGGTGGAGAACTGGTTTCTGCTCCAAAAGTAGATACCGTCATCCCAGATGGGAATGGTACAATCACTGGAAGTTTTGACCTCGAAAAAGCTCAAAAACTGGCTCGCGACCTCAATACAGGAGCGATCCCTGCCCCTATTGAACTGACTGGTCAATACACCATCAGTGCAACTTTGGGTTCAGAAGCTCTCGACCAAAGCCTCTTTGCGGGCTTCATTGGCTTCTTGGTGCTCTCCCTTTTCATGATCGTTTACTACCGTTTGCCTGGAGTATTGGCAGTACTGGCACTCACTATTTACGGAATTTTGATGGCTTTCTTAATCAAAACTTCCCTGCCCACTTGGGCTGCACTCCTAATCGGACTTGCCGTCTTCGTGTACACGGTCTACCTGATCTTGAAAAACAAGGATTCCTCTGGAGAAAAATTCGTATCCTTCCTCTTGGCTTGTGTGGTTTTGTTCTTCTTGACCTTTGTGCTCTCTAGTGGAATCACCCTCACCCTGGCTGGAATCGCCGGAGTTGTGCTCTCCATTGGTATGGCTGTAGATGCAAATGTATTGATCTTTGAACGTCTACGCGAAGAACTAGCAGAAGGAAAGAGCGTGCACAGCGCCATTGAAGATGGGTTCAAACGTGCTTGGGATTCAATTCGCGACTCAAACTTCTCTTCTCTGATCACTTGTGCCATTTTGTTCTACTTTGGAAGCTCCATCATTCGTGGCTTCGCTCTGAACTTGGCCTTGGGTATTTTGGTTTCCATGTTCAGTGCCATCATGCTCAGCCGCACCTTCCTCCATTTTGTTACAGAAACAGGTTTAGCAAAGAAACGCTGGCTCTTTGGCATGGCGCCCATCACACACCACCTTCCTCTCATGCAAAAGAAAGGCACCTGGTTTGCTCTTTCTGGACTGATGACCCTTGTTGCTGTGGTGAGCATTGCTGTCTTTGGAATGAAGTTGGGGATGGACTTCACTGGAGGAACTCTCATGGAACTGCGCTTCCCTGAAGGCACAAGCAGCGAACAGGTACACAGTTCCATCACTAAAGTGGAAGAAAGCCTGGCAAGTGAGTTTGGAACACCTCACATTGTTGAAACCGACCAAGGAACCTTCTTGATTCGTTTGCAAACCCTAAACGAAAGCCAGCATGATGCCGTGATGACTGAATTCAAAACCAGCCTAGGAGAAACAGAAGAAATCCGCTTCACAACTGTGGGCCCTGTCATTGGAAAGAGCCTCAAGCATCGCGCCTTTGTGGCTCTCATCGTGACCATGGTCATGATTGTGCTTTACATCGCCTTTGCGTTCCGCAAGTTGCCCAAAGAAGTCAGCCCATGGAAATTTGGAATTTCTGCGATCGTGGCCCTTGTGCATGACATTCTCATTGTTGTGGGTATCTTCTCTCTCCTCGGACACTACGCTGGAGTAGAAGTGGATGCTCTCTTCATCACCGCTTTGCTCACGATCATGGGATTCTCTGTGCACGATACCATTGTGGTTTTCGACCGTATCCGTGAGAACCTACGTTTCCGCGCTTCTGGTGAAACTCTAGAAGAAACTGCAAACAAAGCTCTCAATCAAACCATGGCGAGGTCCATCAACACCTCTCTGTGCGCCTTGATCACCATTTTGGCTCTACTCATCTTTGGTGCAGACAGCACCAAGATGTTTGTCTTGGCCCTGGTCCTTGGTATCACCGTGGGAACCTACTCCTCTGTCTTCGTCGCCAGCCCCCTCATGGTGGCATGGAGTGAATGGAGTGCACGAAAAAATTAGAGTGAATATAAAGAGCCCCTCGCATGAGGGGCTCTTTTAGAGAACTCGAACAGATCCAAAATCACGTACGGGATAAACGCCTTGATTTGCAGAGAGACCTTGTAACTCAGGAGGAAGTACCCCCCCTCGCACAAGAAAAACAACAGGCATAGTAGCCGCACATGCGGCCCGCACATCTGCCATAGAATCTCCAAAGAGCACAGGCTGTTCTGCTCTTGTTACTTGAGCTGCATGCAGGCAAAGCGCTGGATCAGGCTTAGGCGCTTTTTGCTCACAAGGCCCATGAATCCCTCCACCAAAGCTTGCATAAAAAGGCTGCAAAGCCCTGTTTCTAGAGAGAGCAGCTCTCCAAGGTTCATAAGCATTTGTAACAATGGCCCGCCTCCCTTGGAGGAGTGGGTCGGTCAACAAAGGGTGTTCTCGCACATCTGGGAAAAGATCCTCTGTCGTTAAATCACCTTCAAGGGCATCATAAAGTGCAGTTAACATCTTTTGGCCAATCCCTTGCCAAGCTGCTTCGAAACGAGATAGGTCAGGGCCAGAAAAAAGCCCCCTACACAATTCTCCAACCTGAGCACGCGTTTTACCACGACAAGCTTCCATCGTAGGAGCCTGCAAACCATGTGCTTCAAATGCTGCTCTTCGAGCGGCAGCAATACGAGGTTCCGTTTCAATCAAAGTCCCATCGTTGTCGAACAGAGGCACATCACAATCCAGCTCGGCGAATCCTCCAGAAAGCAACCCTAATTGAAGTTTCAAAGAATATTGTTTAAAACAGGTAGGCATCTTAGAAAATATTCTTCATTTGTTCAAACTTAATTTTTACGGTACATTGGCGCCACTGTGCACCCGTAGCTCAATTGGATAGAGCATCGGTCTTCGGAACCGAGGGTTGGGGGTTCGAATCTCTCCGGGTGCACCAGCTTTTTTAGTTGAAAGTCTGTACGGCTTGACAAAAGCTATATTTGACGTACATTAGCGTTATAGTCCTTCATAACGCTTCTTATGGAGCTTCGCTTATCTCAAGACGCTGAACTAAGAGAAACCCGTGGAAGTCTCCTTCAAGGGGAAATGGCGATCATCAATACTCTCAATTTCGATGCTGGAGCAAATGCGTTGAATAAATGGATCCCCTTGGATGCTAGAGACGAAACGATACATATCTTCGGACAAAAACAAGAGCAAGGGCTCAATGGTAGAGCAGATCTCTGGAGCGTGTACATTCACTACCATCCTCATTCCATTCCAAGAAGAGCCTGGGAAACATTTTTTGGAGGGAACTCCGTCACAATCCGTCACCTGTTTGATACGGATGCAACCAACAAGCAAGAGCCCAAAATCACTATCCGCAGAAGCAATGGCAACAGAGTATTTCTTGTAGAGACAGGCTTCGCCTTATCTCAAGAAACACGTGTTTATCAGGGGCGCTTAAGCCGCGATGGAAATGCACTTTTAGATCCAACAGAGTTCGACCGTAGAGTTGCAGCTCAAACAATGAGTGTTCTCCGTGATGACTTGCTTAGAGTTGCAGGTCTTCTAGCAAGAAAGTATCCAGATCCTTCCCGCAGAAGAACCGCAGATGGGCAGAGGATACACTAGGCGTGGTGCGCCACAGCTCAATCCTCAATTGCAGGCATCAAAAGCACTGTTTCCGTTGCTTGGGGTTGGGACCCCACTGTGCTGACATAAACGTAGGTTGGAACCATTTTGCCCTTGGGTGTGATGACCAAACCATTTGCTCCAAAGAAAACCTCCACCTGAACATCTTCCAGAATATCCTCCAGTTGAACGGGTACGGCATCCTCGGTCTTGGGCAGCTTTGCTCCAATCCTAAGAGTTGTCCCATTCGGCATCAAAAAAGTATTATTAGCAGGATCACCCATATCGAGATGGTACAACCAGTCTCCAACCCGAGGTTCCGGAAGGTCCTCCACGAACGCAATATCTTCCCCCCCTGTATATTGCGAAATCCATCCCAGACTACACAGTCCATCCTCAGGATCCCGTAGAAAAGTCACCAGCTCAATCACCCTGTCCCTAATGTCTTTTCGGTAAGTTGTCGCCCTTTTCAGTCTTTTTGCAAGATCTCTACCTGTTTTATCTGGAATTGATTCTGGGAATTCAAAAGGCATGATTTTTATATTTTAAATCAACTTGCAGTAAAAGGCATAAAGGCTGCAACGCGCAAGAGCGGATCATTAGAAGCAGTAGAAAGGCTTGGAG
>CAYLWB010000003.1:45800-99528 GCA_964387375.1 uncultured Candidatus Peribacteria bacterium
TGCCTATTTTTCCCCATAAATCTTATTTAAGGGGGTGGAGTTTAAACACTTTTACATATTTTGTCAATACACCTTATTCCGGCTCATGAAAAATGACACTGGCACTGTCCGCCAAAGGACCGTTCTTTTTGCTGGCCTCTACCATGGCACGAGCAGCTTTTTCAGCAGCAGCGTAGCTCCAGTAGCGCTTGGGAAGCATGTAGGACTCCCCTGCAAAAGTATCACAGTAAAGCACGGTCCAGTAGGGCCGTGCTTTGAATCCAAACAATTTAGCGAGCCAGCTCATTGATCACAAGATAACGGTAAAGCTCCTCAGCCATTTCAGCACGAGTGCGGCCCTTGTGGGGCAAGAAATCGGTACCTGGAGTTTCTTCCAAAATCCCTTGTTCAGCCGCCTCCCAAACATAGATTGAATACCATTCGTTGGTGGGCAATCCCACATAAGGCAGGCTTTCTACTGGAGTCCCTTCTTCCAAGTCCACTCCATAAATTTCAAAGAGGATTTTTAGTGCTTCCACCTTGCTCACCGTGCTGTTGGGACGGAAGCTGCCATCAGCATACCCACGAATCCAATCTTGCGCTTTGGCGTAACAGAGGTATTTAGCGTACCACTCATGAGCTACGTCAGTGAAACAACTGTTGTATTGAGTTTCATCAGGAGTTATATCCTGGCCCTCTACTAAGATTTTTACCAACTCAGCGCGAGTGATGGCTCCTTCAGGTTTGAAGCTACCGTCGGGGTACCCCTGAAACACTCCCATTTCAGTAAGAGAGGCAACCGAGTCGAAATGCACATCTAAGTAAGAAAGATCAGTAAAAATACGTTTTTCAAGCGTAACAGCTAACTCGGTACTTGGTTCACCCACTCGGTCTCCATTGACATCCAATGCCTCAAGCTGGAAGTAATAAGTTTGGCCTTCAATCAGGTCAGAAACCGTTTTAATGGTGATGTGAGGCACATCCACGAGTTTGCTCGCATCGTATACCTCACTGCTGGTTCCATAGCTGAGTTGATACCCTGCAATCTCCTCTTCTGTGATGCGGTTCCAGGTGAGCGTAACGGAACTCTGATCGTAATCCTTTAAGCTCAGAGTAAGAATTTTACGCACTTCTTCCGTCTGAGTAGAATCTTCTCCTGCTTTTTCATCAGGGGCGCTCTCTGCAACCTGACCGTCTGTTTCTACATTTGCACTCACAGACGTTCCGAAATCTGCCAAATAAGAATACAAATAACCTTCGTCAAAAACATATTCGTTGAGCGATTTTTCATTGAAATCAATCTCTAAAGGAGAGAGCACCACCATGACATCTTGACCAGGTGCGAGTTCCAAACTCATTTCCTCACTCATCTCCTCCCCGATGCTCAAAATCGTACTCACTGTTCCTTCTAAATCTGCAGAAGCACCATCAAGAGGTACCAAACTCACCGCATAACGAGTTTCTGTAGGACGCAGCAAGTGGAAATAAAAATGGCTTTCTCCAGGATTCTGGAAATATAGATAATTTGTCCCAAAAAGGGCGGGAGCAAAAAGCTCATCCGCATTTACATATTCTTCACCTGTAAAGCCATCCAAGTAGTAAATCCCAGGGTAGGAATCCCCTTCTTCATAATTCTCAAGAGCAAGATTCCACAAAGTGAATTGTTGGAAGACCTCTCCCAAATCATCTCCTTGAGCCGTCACATAATCATTCACTGCATCATAGATCTTAAGGTTGTCTGCATAGCTGTTCGACGACTCAAAGTAGTTCTCCCAAATAACCTTGATGGTGGTGTCGTTGTAGTATTCAGAAAGGAAGATTGGCCAAATATTAAGCGCGTAGGTGTAGAGCGTGTCGCTAGGAGAAACAGAGGCAAAGATGGAGTAATCCACATAACTGAAAAAATCATCATAATAATTCACATAGTCATTGCTTGCATCATAAACCACTTCTTCCACCCAAACAGCCGTGGATTCCGCCCAGTTCACCCCCTGCCCGTAGTTGGAAAATTCAATACCATAACCAAATTGAATGGCATGAAAAAACTCGTGCGCCATAGTGATTTGCAAATAATCCTCAGATAACCACGGATTGATTGCAATAATCGCATCGTCATTGCTTTGCACAGTCGTAACACCCAAGGCGCCTTCAAAAAGATATTCATCGGTATCATCAAGAATCACAAGCACCCTAGCACCACTGTCATTGGGTTCCTCGTAATCCATTTCATCGATCAAAATATCCCAGCTGCGCTCCGCAGCATCGGCTAGAATTTCAACGGAATCAGGTATCCCGTCCGTGTCTTCGTCAGCCTGATCTGCAACCAGATCAGAATATTCAAAACGAAAATGCGTCGTCAAAATAGCATTCTGCTTGAAGAGGCCATTTTGAACGCTAGAAATAAAATCAGCAGCCAATACAGGTCCTGCAAAAAGCAGACTGAAGAACAGTGCATAAGAAAAAGAACGAAGTTTCATAGATTTTTTCAGATTTACAGATCTCCATTTAAGCATAGAGTTTTCAAGGTGAATAGAGGGAATTCTTGGTTGAAAAAAGTTTAAAAATTTGTCATTTTAGGCTTATGTACGCGGATATTTTAATCAACCACGCCTTCTCGAGAAAAAAGGACTCTCATATTTATGAAATCCCTGAGTCTCTTTCCATTAAAAATGGCAGTGGGGTTGTGGTGCCCTTTCAAAAGGGGCAGAAAACAGGTGTGGTCTTACGCGTGCACAATACCAAACCCGATTTTCAAACACGCTTGATTGGGGAACTCTTGGGAGAAGGATTGCTTCTGGCAGATTGGCAACTGAAACTCATGGAGTGGATGAGTGAATACTATTTTTGCTCAAAATACGACGCGATTCGCTTAATGTTACCAAAAAACATTTGGAGAATCCCAAAAAGACACATTGAACAAAAAAAAGAGTCAAAGATTTTCAAAAAAACGCCCCAACACGAGCTCACTCCAGATCAGGCAGCTATTGTAAAAAGTATTTTACAGGAAAAGCCGCGAATTTCTTTGCTCCATGGCATCACGGGATCGGGAAAAACAGAGGTCTACCGCCATCTCATAGAAGCGAAGGTTCAGTCTGGAGAGCAAGCCTTGCTCCTCGTGCCAGAAATTGCCCTCACCCCCCAATTGCTCAAGGCATTTAAAAAGAGTTTTGGTCGCATCGCCGTGATCCATAGTCGCTTGAGTGAAGGCAAACGAGCAGAGCTTTGGAAAGAAATACAGGCTGGAGAAATTCAGTTGGTCATTGGCTCTCGTTCTGCCCTCTTTTCTCCTTTCAAAAAACTTGGACTCATCGTGATGGATGAAGAGCACGAATGGACTTACAAACAAGAACAAAGCCCTCGATACCACGCACGCACTGTGGCTGAAAAAATAGGCGAACTGACTGGAACTCAATTGGTTTTGGGGTCAGCCACTCCCAGCCTGGAAAGCATGTGGAAGGCTAAAGAAGGGCATTACACGCTCTACACGCTCAAAAAACGGATCGCAGAAACTCCCCTCCCCCAAGTGACCTTGGTCGACATGCGCAATGAGCTCCAAGGAGGCAATTTTTCGATTTTCAGCCATCAGCTTGAACAAAAAATTAAGTCAACTTTGGATTCAAAGCGCCAGCTTATCCTTTTTTTGAACCGTCGTGGGTCTGCCTCTGCTACGGTCTGTCGAGATTGTGGGAAAGCGGCAGAATGCAGTCACTGCGACAGCAAACTCACCTACCATGCCAATACATGGAAACAAGCTCTCATCTGCCATCATTGTGGACGCATTAGCTCCGTTCCAAGTCTTTGTTCCAACTGTAAAAGTCCTCGCATCCGTCATTTGGGCCTGGGGACTGAACGCGTAGAAAGTGAGATGCGTAAGCTCTTTCCAAATGCTCGGATTTTTCGAGCTGATAGCGACACCATGACTAAAAAAGACAGCTTTAAAGACCTACATGACGCACTGGAGAATCATGAAATCGATGTGCTCATTGGCACTCAAATGATCGCCAAAGGGTTGGATTTACCAAACGTGTCTCTAGTTGGGGTTGTTTTGGCTGACATGGGCCTGAACCATCCCGATTTCCGTGCAAGTGAACGAAGTTTCCAGCTGCTCACTCAGGTTGCAGGACGGGCTGGACGACGAGAAGAGCAGGGAGAGGTTTTTGTGCAAAGCTACAATCCAGAACACCCTGTACTCCGTTTCGTCCAGAACCATAATTATGATGGTTTTTTTGAACAAGAAATATGTTCGAGAAAAGGGCTCCCCTACCCTCCTTTTGGGGAGATTGTAAAGTTGATCTTCGTACACAAAGACAAGAAAAAAGCTCAAGAAGAAGCTGAGAAACTTCAAAAAAAACTCCAGGCATCTTCAGAAGAACATGAGGTGGTTGCAGCTCCTTCTTTGTTGGCTCGAATCAACCAGCAATACCATTGGCAGATCCTTGTTCAGGGGCCCAATCCGCGCAGTTTGATCAAAAAAATTGCTCAAGATGAGCTCGAAGGTTGGCGGATTGATGTGGACCCCGTGCACACGGTCTAAGACCTATTGGCCTTTTAGGTATGGAACTTCTTAGCTTTTCATGGCAAAATCTTTTGTGAATGACTCATATGCGAATTTTTTCAGGCGTCAAACCCAGCGGCACACCTCACCTTGGAAATTACCTGGGTGCCATGCGCCAGCACATCGCTCTACAAAATGAAGGGCAGGAATGTCTTTTCTTCGTAGCAGATTATCACGCGCTCACTACAGTGAGAGATGCCGAGGCAATGCGCCTTTACCGCCACGGTGTGGCTCTGGACTATTTGGCCCTCGGTCTGGATCCAGAAAAAGTCACCTTTTTCTATCAAAGTGACGTGCCAGCACACGCCGAATTGGCGTGGATCCTTTCCACCATAACGCCACATGGGCTACTAGAACGCGCTCACGCCTGGAAAGATGCTAAAAACAAGGGGGATCGCGACATGAACGTGGGACTGTTCACCTATCCCGTGCTCATGGCTGCCGATATTTTGCTTTATCAGGCCAACCAAGTTCCCGTAGGAAAAGACCAACAACAACACGTTGAGATCGCACGTGACCTTGCTGAAAAATTCAACGCTGCCTTTGGTGAAACTTTTGTACTCCCCGAAGCTCGTATCGAAAAAGATGTCGCCACAATCCCGGGCGTGGATGGTCAAAAGATGAGCAAAAGTTACAACAACATTATTGGCCTCTTTGAGCCTGAAGAAACTCTCAAAAAACAAGTCATGAGTATCAAGACTGCAAGCATTGATTTAGCAGACCCAATGCCCACCGAAAATGACCTCATCCTGACGCTTTATGAACAATTTTCTAGCTCAGAAGAGGTGGAAGCGCTCAAAGACAAGTACAGAATGGGCGGATTCGGCTATGGGAATGCCAAGAAAGCGTTGCTTGAAAAACTCCTCCAGTTTTTTGCTGAAGCAAGAGCAAAACGCCGCGAACTCGAGGGCAGTAAAAATGTAGAGGAAATCATGGCAATGGGCGCTGAAAAAGCCCGTAAAGTCGCTCAAAAAACCATTGATGCTGTGTACACAAAAACGGGCCTACGTTAAGCCTTATTCTATGAAAAAAATCCTCGCCTCTCTCCTGCTCAGCAGTCTTTTTTCATCCTCAGTTCTTGCCTACACCAGCCCTCAAGGTTGTAGCCATCCTTTTACGGATGCGGTGGGCCACTGGGGAGAAGATGAAATCTGTGCCCTCTACGAACGTGGAAACATCCAGGGTTATACCGAACGCACCTTCATGCCCGAACGAGACATCACCCGAGCTGAATTTTTAAAAATGGCACTACTGAGTTTGGGCTACAACGTCGTTGCTGTTTCTGATGAAGAGTTTACAGATAGCAACCCTGGAGACTGGCATTACAAGTACGGAACTTTTGCCCGCTCTAAAGGCTACCTTTCAGGTTATGGAGATGGAAGTTGGCGACCAAATGCTTCTATCACACGAGCAGAGGCGGTCAAACTCATCGTGGACATTGCAGGAATCAGCGATTACGAAACTGAAAACCGTGATCTGCGTGCTTTTTGGGATGTGGAAGAAAACGATTGGTTTGCAGAAGCCGTCCATGTGGGACTTGAATACCAGCTTGTGGGAGGCTACGCCGATGGAGGCTTTCATCCAGACGATGAAATCACTCGCGCAGAAGCTGCAGCACTTGTGAATCGAACCTGGACCGCGCTGTATACCGACTATCCTGTTGGTTTAGAAAACTAGTCCACAAACCAGCCGTTGCTTTTTCGGGGCTTTTTTGGTAGAATAATAAGATTTACAAAAACAAAAATCGCCCATGAAAAAGCTCACGTACCTAATTTTAGGCCTGATTGTCCTCGGGGGAGTGATTTTTGCTTTCAGTCAAACAAGCCTCTTCAAAGGAAATTTGAACCTGCCTGTCACAGAAGATTTGGCCAGTGTGGAATTGGGCGATCCTGTCCGAACAGGTGAAGATACTGGGAAAGGAGAAGATAGCCCTTTCGATATCGAAGACTTCCGCCCCGGTGAAACAAATCCAGAATCTGGCAGCAGTGAACCAAGCAGTTCTGAACCAGAATTGATTGAAACAGATCCAGAAAAAACAGAGGAAAAACCCGTAAGTTCCGACGTTGAAACAGGCACAAAACCAGAAGAACCAACAGATGAAAAAACTGGCGTTATTCCAGTTAAGGTAACAGACAAAAATGGTGAGAAAATTGAAATTGGCTACAAGAACGTAACTTTCTACAATCCATCGGGCACTGCAGTAAAAGTTAAAGAATCTGATGTAGAAACCAAAGAAGACCAATACAACGTTGAAGTCGAGGATGGAGATTCTCGGCAAGTAGAAATCGTTGTGGATGGCTACGTGATCGAACGCACAAGTTTCATAGATCCAGTAGAAGAGAGCGACGCAGACGAGCCTTATGAAATTTCACTCAAGCACAGCATCAAGATCAATGTTGAAGATGAAAAAGGAAATGGAATTGAAACAGAAGGCAGCGTGACTGCAAATAAAGCAGACTGTCCCCGCCTCATCAAAGATCCTTCCATGAAAGGCTATGGTTGTGCGGTCTCTGAAAAAGTGACTAGCATCGACTACAGCGTAGAAGTGGATGGCTACATCCCTGCAAGCGGAACTTTTGAAAACGACAAAGATCCAGGGACTCAAACGGTTTATACAGTCACTCTTGAACGCGAGCTCGAAACAGCTGTGGAAACACTACCTGAAGAAACAGAGCTTGCTGCAAGCTGTGTGGATCTACGTCTCAGCATGACTGAAACAGAAAAAGGCGCAAACCTAGTTGCTACAGGAGAAGCCTCCGACGGCAGCTGGGAAGGTAAACTCATATTTGTTAGTAATGGTCTGGGCCTTTTCGATGAAAACAATATTTCCGTAAGCGGACTGACTTTCACTTCTACTGTGGATTACACACATGAAGGGGGAAGCAGTACCGAATTGAGTGCCTATATAGTAGGTGAAGAAGAAGTATGCACGTCCAATACAGAAGTTTTAGTGATAACCCCTGCAGAAACGCCTGCAGAAACACCTGCATCAACGACCACAACCACGACAACGACACCTACTACTACCACAACAACAACCACAACAACAGACACTGAGACAGAAAACGAACCTGAAGAAGACACCCAAACAACAACGTCAACAACCAGCTCAAGCAGCTTGGCTGATTGCGAAGATCCTTTCCTCGACACCGGAGACATTGAGGAATGGCCTGGCAAGTACGTCTGTCCTTCTTACGGCAAAACCGTGGACGGCCGAACCCCAACCACCTTCGATCCTTATGCAATGATCACCCGTTCTGAATGGCTCAAGGTTATCCTCAAGACTGCAGGATACACAACGGATGATGCCGCTGGACTCACCGAGGACTTCCTCGATGTGAATGCCACAGACTGGGAATACCCTTATGTGAAGATCGCTCAAGATCTCGACGTGATTCGAGTACGAGACTTTGGCCCTTACTGGAATGGGGATGTCCCCATCACCCGTGGAGACGCCGTTCTCTATGCCGTGCGTCTTGCTGAACTCACCAATTACGACATCAATTTACCCTTCAGCGACGTGCCTTCAACATACTACGCCGCTTATGCCATAGATCTTGCCTACGACACCTTTGTGGACTTTGCCGATGAAGGTTTAGTCCGTGTGATTCAAGGCTACGAAGACAACACTTTTAAACCCTACAACCACATGAGCCGCGCCGAAGCTGTGACTTTGGCCCTACGCATGTCGCTTGCCTGGTTTGAAGGCATTATTGATTTTAATATTTAATTCTCCACCATGAAACGCAAAAAAATGCTCATCGGTCTGCTGCTCGTCCTCCTGCTGGGTGGAGCCGCCTTTATTTTCAGCAACACTCAACTCTTTAAAGGACGAGTTGCAATTGACTATGAGGCTCTCACTGACGGAATAAACGATCAAATAGTCGATGCTTATGCAGAACAAAAAGATGCAATCCGAAGCACAACAGATAACGCCCTAACCATCTCCGAAAGGAATGCAGGAAATGCTGCAGACTACGCCAGTGACGCTGCTCAAGAAACAGACCTAAGAATGCTTGAAAGCCTGCTCAGCAGTGCTCAAAGCGAATGGGAGGAAGCAGATTACCATACTGGCCTTGCCGAAGACACACTTCCAGACCTGGAGCTCATGGTGAATGCCGTAGAAGCAAATCGGGATGATGCACAAGAACTCTTGAATACCTGGAACTTCCAAAAAGGCCTCTTTGACATTGAAGTCTCTGTTTTGGATGATCGTTTGACCGCCGTGGGAGATTTAGTAGAAGCCCTAGAGATGGCTGCTGAACATGATTATTTGGATCAATTCTGTACAGACTCTTACGATGCAGGACGCTATGGCTACACGCCCGAACTCAACGAAGACTGTGTTGCAACAGTAGAAGATGCCCGTGAAGAGGTAGACCGCCTCTTGAATATGACCGACTACATGGATCCCTATGGGGGATCTGCTGAAGAGATCGACCTAGAAGAGGCAAATGAGCTCTACGACACTTTAGCCACAATCGTTTCTGACCTCGTGAACCGAGGAGAAGGACAGGTAGTAACCTACGATGTACTCATGGAGTACGAGAAAAGTGAATTGGAAGACGCTTTGGCTGAAGCCGAAGCTGCTCTAGAGGAAATCAATATTTTTGCCGATGGAATTGAGACCGACGTGGCCGCCGCTCGCGCCTTTACAGATGCTGCAGCCGCTTCCGTCGCGCAAATTCAGGCTCTTTTAGATGGAAGGCCAATCCCTGAAGATGGTGTGCTCCGCATCAACGTTAGAAATGGTTCAATGGAACCTATCACTGGCTTGGATGAAAGCAACTTCCAACTTTCCAAAGGAGATGTGATCAGCGTGACTGAAAAAGACAGCTATACAGTAGATGGAACCCGCGTCAGCACTCACGTGTATGAAATCGTGGTTGCAGAAACCGCTGGAGAATACTTCAGAATCAGCCTCCAAAATGTGGAGGGTTACATTAATAAGTCTAGTACCGACAATTTCCTCGCTCAAACCGCAGAAACAGCCACTCATCAAGATTTTGCCCTCACCTTTGGCCACAAAGTAGAGGTAGAAGATGCAGCTGGGAATCCAATCACAACAGCCACAGTAAGCGTTCCTTCCGAAGGAGAGACGTGCCAATTTATCGAAGCAGCTCGCTATGGCTGTGCCCTCCCACTCAATACTGGAGACATGACCGTAGAAGTGAGCGCTCCCGGCTACGAAAGCCAAAGCACTACACTTGCCGAACGCAGTTCCAGTGATCAAGCTCAAGTTTCTGCTTCTGTCATTCTCACGGAAAGTGCTGCCGCACCTGCCCCCTTTTGTAGCGACCTGACCGTGACGATCAGCCCTACTGAACTCACCACGGCTCAAGATGAACCAGGACAAAGCATTCAAGTAACCGCTACAGGAACGGCTTCCGATGCCGGTTGGACCGGACGCATCAGCTTTGAATCTGATGGGGATGGCACCTTTGGCAGCCTTGACACCACTGTGAGCGGCAGCAACTTCACAAAGATAGCTACCTACACGGATTCCTCTGAGTTTATCGGAACCGAGTTCAGCGCCCACATTGTGGGTGAAGAAAGTCTCTGTTCTGATTCAGTCACTTTAACAGAAAAAGCAAGTACAACGCCGACCCCCACTCCTACCCCCACCCCCACTCCCACCCCTACTCCAACACCTCGACCTACAGGTGAAGATGATGAAGAATGTGAAGACCCCTTCATTGACACTGGAGACAACAGTCAATGGCCTGGCAAATACATTTGTCCTGCCTATGGAAAGATTATCGATGGGAAAACCCCAACCACTTTTGACCCCTTCAGCAACATCACCATTGCTGAGTGGACCAAGATCATTGTGAAGGTTGCTGGATACGATGAAGAGGATGCCGATGGGCTCAAAGAAAGCTTTATGGATGTGGATTCCGATGACTGGTACCAGCCTTACGTAAAGATTGCTGAAGATCTCGATGTGATCCGCACAAAAGACTTTGGACCCTACTTCAATGGTCATTTGCCCATTCAACGCGGTTACGCACTCTTGCTTGCTGTTCGCATGGCAGAGCTAACCGACTACGACCTCGATATCACCTTTAAGGACGTGGAGGACGATTACTATGCAGCCTACGCCGTAGACATTGCCTACAACACTTTTGTGGACTTTGACGGAGAAAATACACGCGTGGTTCAAGGATACGACGACAACACCTTCCGACCCTTGAATTACATGACTCGCGCCGAAGCAGTTTCCCTTGCTATCCGAATGTCGCTTGCCTGGTTTGAAGGCATCATCGACTTTGAAATCTAACCCAAAACGCCATGACCTCCAAACACCATTCAAAACGCAAACTATTTTTTGGCCTCCTCCTGGGCGTTCTCGCTCTAGGAGCGGTGGCTTTTAAACTGAGTGATACAGCACTGTTCAAAGGAACTGTTGCTGGGGTGGATGTCGATATTACCGACACATTGGTTTTCCGGGTATTGGACCCAGAAGGCTCTTCTGTAGATGGGTTAGCTGCAGAAGATTTCCATTTCTTTTACACCACTACAACGGGCGAAGAGGTTTTGCCTCTTAATTTCTCAAGTCGTACAACAACAGCAACAAATCCTCTGACCCGAAGGCTAGAAAGCTACACAAATTATGAATTTCATGTGATCTTTGGAGAGTATGAGGTGGAATTGAGTGTTCCAGGCTACGAGACAGGCACCTTTGGCCCCTACACTTCCATTGATAAAGACTTGCCACTTTATGGAACAGACATTCGCGACATCAATCTAAGTGATGCAAGCACCGGCGAACGCTTTGGTGTGCTCCGCATGAACATTGAAGATCAAAGTGGAAACTTCATTCATGGAATTGAAAATACAGATTTTGAAATTCCTGCAGGCAACCCCGAATACAATTTTGTACTTGGCGTGACTGGTGAACCCATGTACGAACTCAGCGGTTTGGACGAAGGAATTCAAGCTTTCACTCTGACCTTAAGTGGTTATGTTACCCACAGTGGTGAATTCAATTTCCAAGAAGATCAGATCATTCCAACAATGGAATTCACTATGGAGTCGGCTTACCTAATCGAAGTTCGTGATTCCACCAGTACTTTGTCTCGCGAGGCTACCGTTAAAGTAGATGGAACACCCTGTTCTCACTTGAGCAATCGCCCTGGGCGGTACTCTTGTGTGATCCCTCCAAGCACCGCAGTACGCACCTACAGCGTGACTTTAGATGAACACCAAACCGTGACAGGGGCCTTCCCTAGCGTGCGTGATAGCCACGATGATGCTCAGGTCTTTCTAGCTGTGAACATGCAAAGTTCCACCACCACTGCCTTGGATACAGACCAAGATGGTTTGAGCGATGGAGATGAGTTGGTCACTTACACGACCGACCCAAATGACTCCGATTCAGACGATGATGGCTTGGAAGATGGAGATGAAATCAATACCCATCAAACTGATCCAAACGATTCTGATACCGACAACGACACTCTAACAGATGGTGCAGAGGTGGGCACACACCATACCGACCCAAAAGACAGCGACTCCGACGATGATACTTTAACCGACGGGGCTGAAATCACGACTCACCGTACCGATCCTAAAGATAAAGATAGTGACAATGATGGCCTAGACGACAATGTTGAAATCAACCAACACCGCACAGATCCAAAAGACGCAGACAGCGACAATGGTGGTGCTAGTGACGGTCAAGAAATCAACACAGATCGTACCAACCCTTTGAATGCTACAGACGACAAAACTCCAGTGGTACCTGTTCCAGATCCAGACGAACAATGTGAAAACATTGAGGTGGATGCCTATCCTACTGAAATCGACTCTGACGAAGACGATGAAGATCTTGAAATTGAGATCACCGTAGAACTCGATATCGATGAAGCGGATTGGTCCGACACCTTGATCTTTGAAACAGAGGAAGATGGTAGGTTTGAAGATGAAGATGGCCATCGAGGTGAAAACCGTATCGAAGTTGAAGTGGATGAAAACGATGAACGAGTGGTTGTAACTCTCACCAATGTTGAAGAAAACATTGGGAATACAGTAACTGTTTCTCTCGAGAATGAAGACTGTGAGTTCGAGATCGACTTCAGTGATGAAGACGATCCAGATAGTGGTGACTGTGATGACCCATTCCTAGACACAGGAGATGCTGATGAATGGCCAGACATGTACATCTGTCCTATGTATGAAGCCGACATCGTTCAAGGAAAAACTCGAACACTCTTTGCTCCTTGGGATCAATTGACTCGTGCAGAGTGGATCAAGATTTTAATGCGAACTGCAGGATACACTGAAGATGACGCAGATGAACTTGAAGAAAGCTTCATCGATGTCCGTGATGGCGACTGGTACAGCGACTATGTGAAGATTGCAGAAGATCTAGATGTAATTCGTACCGAAGATTTCGGAAATTACTTCAACCCAAACACTCCAATCACTCGTGGAGATGCCGTGCTTTACGCCGTACGCCTAGCCGATGAGACTCTCTACGATTGGGATCGCAACGACATTCCTTTCGACGATCTACTCCCCTCTTATTACGCAACTTACGCCGTACTCATCGCCAATGACACCTTAGTGGACTTCCCCGGTGAAGGTGAAATCCCTGTAATTCAAGGATATGAGGACGACAGCTTCCGCCCCTACAACTACCTGACCCGTGCTGAGGCCATGGCCATTGCCATTCGTGCTTCCATAGCATGGTTGGAGGATATGGGCGGGGTACAAATTGAACTGTAAAAGGTAAAGTCTTGAAAACTCAAAAAAAGATCTTGGATGTAGGATCCAAGATCTTTTTTCTAAACGGAATACCTTTTCAGTCTGCACCCCAAAAAACCCCACAGAAATATTTGAAAATCCAAAGCCCATATGCTAGAGTCCGTGAGTTAAGATTTCCCTATGCCTACAAAATACATTTTTGTTACTGGAGGAGTTTGTTCGAGTTTGGGCAAGGGCATTGCGACCGCCTCAATCGGGGCCTTGCTAAAGGCGGCAGGCTTTAAGGTTTTCACCATGAAGTTGGATCCCTATTTGAACGTGGATCCTGGCACCATGAGTCCATTTCAGCATGGTGAAGTTTTTGTAACGGACGATGGCGCAGAAACCGATCTAGATCTAGGTCACTACGAACGCTTTATCGATGAAAATCTCAATGCCCTTTCTTCTGTTACCACAGGGAAAATCTACACCGAAGTTTTGCAAAAAGAGCGGCGCGGAGATTATCTCGGAGGAACCATTCAGATCGTGCCCCACATCACCGACGCCATCAAGCGCCGCGTGAAGACTGCCGCCGAAAAGAGCGGAGCTAAAATCGTGATGGTGGAGATCGGCGGAACGGTCGGCGACATCGAAGGTTTACCTTATTTGGAAGCCATTCGTCAGATGCGCCACGAGTTTGGCAAAGAGAACACATTATTTGTTCACCTCACACTACTGCCCTATTTAAAAGCATCGAAGGAACTAAAGACCAAGCCCACGCAAGCCTCTGTACGAGAACTGCGATCCATCGGTATTCAGCCAGACATCATCATCACACGAGCAGACAAACCCATCCCCCAAGAATTGTTGAAGAAAATCTCTCAATTCTGTGATGTAGAAGAAGACCATGTGATTCCCGCAGTGACCTGTAGATCGATCTATGAAGTGCCCCTGAAGTTCAACGAATCTCATGTGGCAGAACTCATCGCCCACAAACTCCATCTTGGTAAGGTAAACCCAATGCTTGAGGATTGGAAAACTTTGGTCACAAAAATCCAGTCCAAGCGCGATCCCATCAAAATTGCCCTTGTGGGCAAATACACCGACCTAGATGATGCTTACCTTTCCGTTATTGAATCTCTAAAAATTGCATCTTACCATCAAGACCATGAGCTGGACTTGGTTTGGATAGACTCTGAGAAAGTGGCTGCTCAAGACGAGAAAACCTGGGAAGCTTTGAAAGATGCCGATGGGATTTTGGTTCCTGGAGGATTTGGTATTCGTGGAACAGAAGGAAAGATCCTTGCTGCTCGCTATGCTCGAGAAAACAAAGTGCCCTACCTAGGAATCTGCTTGGGATTACAAATCATGACCATTGAATACGCACGACATTATCTTAAGATGGAAAAAGCCACCTCTGAAGAATTCGATGAGGAAGGCAAGCTAGGAGCAGATCAATATGTGATCCATTTCTTACCTGGCCAACACAAAGACCGCGACAAGGGTGCCACTTTACGTTTGGGCGCCTATCCCTGCGCTTTGCAGGAAGGCACTTTAGCACACAAACTCTACGGACAGGATTTGATCATGGAGCGTCATCGCCACCGTTATGAAATCAACAATGAATTCCGTAAAGCCTTTGAAGGCAGCGACTGGATCCCCTCTGGAATTTTTGAGGAGGGAGATTTGGTAGAGATCGCTGAACTGAAGAACCATCCTTTCATGATCGGATCACAGTTCCATCCCGAGTTCCTCTCAAGACCCCATCGACCACATCCCTTGTTCTATGGTTTAATAGAGGCCAGCATTCAGTACCTCGCCAAGAATCCCTCGCGCCATGGCTCAGTTCCAGTACACAGCGGTCAATAATACGGGCAAAAAGCTCAGTGGCTTGATTGCGGCTAATTCTGAAGAAGAGGCCCGCAAACAGTTGAATGTTTTTGGGATCTCTGTTTTGAGCATGGAGAAAGTAGCAGAAAGCCAAGAACAGACTCCTGTAGAAAGTGAATTGAGTCGATTTGAGTTTGAAGCCTACGACAAAACAGGTCAAAAAGTTGTGGGAACCATTCCTGCACTTAGCCGGCAGAAGGCCTTTTCTCGTCTCATTGAAGAATACCAATTCCAAGTGGCCTACGTGGTTCCTGTTGGAGCTTCAGATGCTGAGAAAGAAAAGGCGAAAACGGAAGATCTTTCCGTATTGAAGGCAGAGTATGACGCAGTTAAACAAGGAAGCTCTCAAGCAAAAAGTGTTTTGGAAGGTCCCATTGAGAACGATCCACGTTTTGCCCAACGTCGTGAAATGTTGGTTAAGCGCGTAGAAATCATTTTGGACAAAATCAAAAATCTACTCAATGACTATGCTGAAGAGATTAAACCAGAGAACAAAAAAATGATTCAAGAGACCATAAACAAATTGCTCCGAATCAAGAGCAGTACCAATTTAGACTACGTAGAGCACATCTCTGAAAGTCTCCTCAAGAAAGTACAGGACCAGGAGCTCTTTCTTCATAAAGAAAAGATGGAGCAGACCCGTCAAAAGCTCAAGATGGAGACTCAGCAGCTCATGTCTGAGCTACATTCCAAGTCCACCCAAGAAAAGGGTCTTGATCTAGAGAACCTCCAAGAAAAACTGGGACACTCCGAAAATCGATGGCTAAAATACCTAAGCGAATTCCTCACGCATTTTGTAGACAGTCCAGAAGTAAAGATGCTCAAGTCAAAGCTACGGATGGTGAATAAACAGGTTTGGGCTTTTAGAAAAATCTGGTTGATGGCCAACCGCTCGGTCAAAGCAGAAGCCTATAGCAGCTTAAAGGCGGTGCTTGCCGAACGTGACCGGCTTAAGAAAGAATTAAAAGCGCTGCAAACAAAAGAGAAAGCTGAATCCATAGAAATACCCAGTTCAGATACAATCATTAAAGAAAAATCCACCGAGCCTTTCATTACAGAAGAAGTGACTCATTTTATTGGCTGGCTGCTCTTTTTCTATCTAATCGCCTATTTTTTCAGCCATTATGTCTTGGCAAAAAACTTTGTATCAGGGAATCCACTTCCAGGAGATTTCAATCTGCTTTACTCCAACTTGCTCCGAGGCCTTTTGATCAGTCTTTTTTTGTGGTACACCCTATTCAGCCTCCGCCTCAACTATCTAAAAGAAAAGGCCTGGGCAAACCTCTTGATCATCCCTCTTGGTATGGTCGTTAATGCAGGACTTGTCCTCAACCTATGATCCCAATCCTTTACGAGTCTCAGCACATTTCAATCCAGACCTTATGGGTTTTTGTTGCTATTGCTCTGCTTTTTTCAAGCTATTTGGTCATTCAAAGGCTCAAACGTAAACGAGTGAATTTCACTCTACTCATTCAACACAATGCACGCTTTCTTTTGACGGCGCTCTTTTTCTCCCGTTTGGTGTATTTCCTTGTCAATACAGACACCTACTTCCCTGGTTTTGATCTTCGCACCTTGATCAACTTTTTTTCGATCTGGGATCAGGGGCTCTCTTTATGGGGGGGGATGTTTGGATTCTGTCTGGCATTGGGCATACAACTTTGGCGTGAAGAGGAAGATTTCTCTAAATGGGCTGACGCTCTGATGATTCCTTTTCTTCTTGGAGTCGCCATTGGCAACGTTGGTAGCTTTTTAGGTGGATATGGATATGGCACTCCCACCAACCTGCCTTGGGGGATTCGCTACGAAATAGCCAACGTGCGCTACACCGTGGCCGTGCATCCCACACAGATTTACTTGATCTTCCTTATTGTGGCCTTGATTTTCATTCAATTTCAACTGGAAAAACGCACTCAACTGCTCGAAAAAGACGGCAATAGCGCACTCTTTCTCTGCACAGGATTCAGCCTCATCACCTTTCTTCTTGAATTCCTAAGAGGAGATGTTACACTCCTCCTCTGGGGTGTTCGGCTGCCTCTGTTTGTAGCAGGGATTTCCTTTTTTATCAGCCTTTTCTTCTTCTTAAGACGCCTCAATCAACCTAAAACAAGCTCCGATGAACCCACTCCTTCTACTTAAACCTCAATACCTCTTCGACCCAACTCCTGGAACCGAATTTTTTTATTTTTGGCCTGTGCTCGTCTTGTGTTTGGCGATCTTTGCCGGAAGTTTAAAAATGAAGGAATGGATTGAACAACAGACCGATCCAAAACTAACACATGCTTTTTTTGGTGGAGTGCCTGCCCGCATGCGTGAATTTGCAATTCTAGGCTTGATCTGGACTTTCTTCCGAGATCAAAACATCCCTTACCTAGGAATGCGTGTATGGATTGTACTTTTGGCAGTGCTTGCTCTCGCCTACGGAGTTTGGACCGTGCGTCACTATCAAAAACGTTTTACAAACGAACTGGGTAAAAAGGTAGAAACAGCCCTCGAGGACAAATACCTGCCAAGACCTAAAAAACGCGGCAGAAAATAAAAAGCACCTGCACAGCATCCAATAGAGACCTGGGTTCATTGGTGCTTCTTCATGAGCAAAAAAGCACCCAACTTAACTTGATGAAACAATAAAAACTGAAGGAGAAAGAGCTTCCTAAGAAAGCTGAAGCACTTCAAACTCGGTTTTTCCTGCAGGAGCATCCACCACAACCTTGTCCCCTACTTTGGCACCCATCAAGGCTAGACCCATAGGGGCTTCACTAGAAACACGTCCTTGGAAAGGATCGGATTCTGTGGCTCCCACGATGGTGATCTCATAAGCTTCTTTAGCATCCTTGGTGTTTTTAACCTTCACCTTGGTTCCAATTTCAATGACTTGCTTAGAGTGCTGCTTCTCATCAACGACCTTAGCCGTCTTGATCATGCGTTCCAATTCAAGAATGCGTCCTTCCATAAATGCCTGACGATTTTTTGCATCCTCGTATTCAGAGTTTTCGGAAAGATCTCCGTAACTGATAGCTTCTTTCAACTGATCAGCAACTTCCTTGCGACCACGAGTTTTAAGATCTTCCAATTCCGTTTCCAAGGCTTTAAGCCCTTCTTTGGTAACAACAAATTGATCATCAGTGGCTGCCACTACGGATTGGCTATCATCTTTAGGGGTCATGGGGTTGAGAGTTTAGAAGTAAGAACGGATTTTAACACTTTTGGGGTGTTCGCGCAGTTTATGTAACACTTTTGCTTCGATTTGTCGAATGCGTTCGCGTGTAACACCAAATTCATTGCCCACCTCTTCAAGGGTATGGCCAATGCCATCCTTCAAACCAAAGCGCATTTCAATGATCTTGCGCTCTCGAGGAGAGAGGTACTGCAACATCTCATGAATGCTCTCTTTAATGAGCTGACGGTTGGTTTGGTCTGCAGGTGAAAGTGCATCATCATCTTCAATAAAATCCCCAAGCTTGCTGTCTTCTTCTGCTCCCACAGGAGCTTCCAGAGATACAATGTCTTGAGAGATCTTAAGAATGTGCCGCACCTTTCTCTCATCCATATCCATTTCAGCTGCAAGTTCTTCCACCAAAGGTTCACGACCAAGCTCCTGCACCAAGCGACGCTGGGTGTGTGTGAGTTTGTTGATCGTCTCAACCATGTGTACTGGAATACGAATGGTGCGAGCCTGATCAGCAATGGCACGTGTGATGGCCTGACGAATCCACCAGGTTGCATAAGTAGAGAATTTGAATCCACGGTTCGGGTCAAATTTTTCTACTGCACGGAAAAGACCAATATTTCCTTCCTGAATAAGATCCAAGAAAGACAGTCCTCGGCCAATGTACTTTTTCGCAATAGAAACAACCAGACGCAGGTTTGCCTCGGCGAGCTTAGCCTTTGCAGACTGATCTCCACGAGCAATTTTACGAGCAAGATCTGCTTCTTCTTTAGCAGTGAGCAAATCCACCTTTCCAATCTCACAGAGGTACATGCGAATGGAATCGTTTGCAATTTCAGAAAGATCCACGGTTTTTGCTATCTTCGAACTCTTTTTCTTTTTATCTTCAGCAACGGCCTGCATTTCTGCCTCAACTTCAGGATCCAGTTCTTCCAAGCCCTCAATCTCATCCTCCAGCTCTTCTTTTTCTGGTTCTTTTTTACCGGCTTTTTCATCAAGATCACCTTCAACATCCTCTTCTTCCAACTCTACAAGCTCAATCAACTCTTCATCGGACAGTTCTTTAGGCTCAGGTTTTTCCTTTGCAACGCTGTTCTCTCCCCAAATCATCTTTGATTTAACATCAATCAGATCAATGCCCAGCTCCATGAGGAGGGTGTAAACTTCGTCGGCAAACTCAATGTCATCTTCCAGATTTGGAAGAGCATGCATCAACTCTTCTTGCGTCACAAATCCGCGTTGACGTCCATGTTGAATGAGGTCTCGTACTTCTTGCGGATACTTTCCTAAGTTCTCATCAGAGAAGTGAGAAATGAACTTCTTGGTTCGAGCCATGAATGAAAATGCGTTAGATGAGTTCTAGGTAGAGCAGAGCAATCACTTTTTGAAATTCTTCTCTTAACAGGTTCAGGTCAGGGTTTTGAAGTTCCGCTTGGAGGGCTAAAGTCTTCAATTCCGACTCGTGCTCAAAACTCGTGTAAAAAGCTTCCTGGACCTCAGCATGCAGAGTATAGTGATCTCTCAAGGCTTTGTAAACGGAACTTAGCTGTAGAGGGCTTCCCAAATCATCCAGGCGCTGATCGAAGTTGTCACGAAAACTCTGAAAACCTTCGCCTTCAAAACGGTGCATCTGCTGAACTAGACCCAACTTTTCTAAATCTCGAGAAAAAACAGAAAAGTCTTGCCATGCATCCCAAAGTTCAAAGAAGACCTGAGGGAAGGCCAGCAAAAGCCCCAAAAAGTAGCGCGCCATACGTTCCTTCTTAGAAAGTTTTTCAGAGGAAAGCTCCACAGGCTTGAGTCGAACTTTTTCCTCTTCCAACTCTCCAAGATATTTTGAAAGCAGTTCCACAGGAGTTTCAACAAGTTCTGAAAGTTTTTTGAGATAAAACTCACGTTCCACAGGGTGTTTTACTCCTTTGAGCAAATCTAAAAAAGAATCTGTAAATGCTCGTCGGCCCGACGAACTTTGGAGCTCATTTTGAGCTTTAAACAGATCAAAAAAATGCTCTAGATATGGGGTTTTTTGGGCCACAGCCTTTTGCCACAACTTTGGATCTTCTTTCGCAAGTTCTGCTGCATCTTTCCCCCCTTCAATCCGAACAACAAACAGTTCCAAATTCAATGGTTGAGCAATGTGCACCGCACGCAAAAGAGCTGCTTGACCGGCAGCATCTGAATCAAACGCCAAAGCCACTTTGGTCGTGTAGCGCTTAAGAAGCTTAAATTGTTCTTCTGTGAGGGCTGTTCCAGAGGTAGCAACAACGTTGTGAACACCCGCCTGATGAGAAGCCATGACATCAAAATAGCCCTCCACAACCACGGCCAAATCCTCGTTACGAATAACCTGTTTTGCACGATGCAAGTTGTAGAGCATCTTTCCCTTCTGATAGAGGGCATACTCCGCTGAATTCAAATATTTTGGCTGTTCACCTTTTTTGAGTGCACGCCCACCAAAAGCAATGGGATTTCCCTGAACATCAAAGATGGGAAACATCAAACGCAATCGAAAACGATCCACAATCTGTTTGGACTCAGAGTCTCGAGCCACCACCAGTTGCGCCTCAAGGAGATCTTCTCGAGTACACCCCTCTTGAAGCAGTTTGCGGTACAGTTCATCTTTCTCATCAGGGGCAAAACCGACTTCAAACTCACGCAAGGTTTTTTCTTCCATTCCTCTCTGCTGCAAATACTCCAGAACTTTAGGGGTTTCCCAAAGCTTTTGAACAAAAAATTTGCTCGCTTTTTGGTGTGCGTCCCAAAGACGCTCCTTTTCATCTTTAGAGCCTTGTTTTTTCTGAAAGTTTCCCTTTGGCAAATCCACATGCGCTTTTTCGGCCAGAAACTCCAAGGCTTCCCTAAAATTCATCCCCTCAATCTCTTGAATAAAGGCGAAGTGATCCCCTCCTTTTTGGCAAGAAAAGCAGTAAGCAATCTGTCGCTCTGGACTCACATAAAAACTCGGTGTTTTTTCCTGATGGAAAGGACAAGGGGCCTTTAGATACTTACCTGCCCGCTTGAGCTGAACATAAGGAGCCACGACGTCTTCAATAGAAAGTCGAGCCTTGATTTCCTGAACAGGGTCCTGCATGAGACTACTCTAACATGGATGCTGGAGCGGCTTCCAGAGCCAAACCAGCCATCATGTCCTCTAAGATGGAAAGCCCCACCTCAGCATCCTCTCCTTCGCAAGCACGCATTTGAAGCACCAGACCTTCTTCACGGTCATAAACGGTTCCTGCAAATTCATAATGGCAGGCCTCGTCTGTTTTAGCGTAGCGATAAAACTCTCGACCATTCACCACTTCAAGCGTAGAAAGCACATCTGTGAATTCAAGATCGTTCAAAAGACCAGTGCGCACGGTTACTTCAGCACTACCAGTGAGTTTAAAGCTGGCGCCATACTGAGAGGCCCCCTCCAATCCACCGGCCACCAAAGCAGCAGCATTCCCATCATAAGAAATATGGTAGGTAAAAGTTCCACTCTCGCTTAAAAAGCTAGCCGTAAGAGGCATAGCTGGTGCATCTTCCGAAGCAAGTTGCACCTGAGCCGTCGTTTCTTCCCCTGTAGAAGATGAACAAGCAAACAGCGTGAGAGAGCTCAAAACAAGCAAAAGGGCGAGAGTGAATTTGGCGTTCATGAAGCGTGGTTAAAACAGGCTCAGTCTAGCACATCCGTCTTTGAATACAAAAACCCAACCACCAGAAGCATAAAAAAGGAGATTCCAAGAAGTGCCCACAACTTACCAACTGTCTGCAATCCCAAAGCCAAAAGGCCAAACCCAAGTGAGGTGCTAAAGAAAAATATCACAACTTGCCTCTCAGAATAACCAGCCTTCAAAAAACGGTGGTGAAAATGCCAGAGATCTCCACGAAAAGGCGACTGCCGTTTCCAAAGGCGCCTCCCAATCACCCAGATAAAATCAAGAATAGGAAAGCCCAAAACCAAGAGCGTGGTGGCTATTTTTCCACCAGAAATCAGGGCTGTGACCGCGAGGAGAAAGCCGAGAAGCATTGAGCCCGTGTCCCCAATGATGAACTTAGGCGGTGGGAAGTCAAAAATCAAAAATGCCATGCTCATGCCAAAAATGATGCTCGAAAGCAGGATGGATAAAGTTTGATCAATGTAATGGAAATCTGGCCTCATGCTGAGGAGCAGCAAAATGAACGATGTTACAGCTGAGATGCTCGTGGTCATCCCTGGAACTCCATCAATCCAATTGAAGGCATTCACCATAACCATCACCCAAAGAATGGTGATAAGGTCTGCCAGAAGAGTGAAGGTGAAAGTGAGTTGCCCCAGATGAATAGGAATTTGAATTTGGTCCAGTGCCAACATTCCGCCAAAAGGAGTGCTGAGCACGGACATCCCAATACCACCCATCACTAAAATGAGGGCTGCAAGCGCCTGCACGCTAAGACGAAAGTACGGAGAAATATCCCGACGATCGTCTACAAAACTCGTTCCAGCCAGTAGAGTTGCTCCAACCAATACAGCACGCACACTCTCAGTGAGTGGCAAAAAAAGCAAACTCGTAATCAAGAAGGTTAAAAAAAGCGCCACACCTGCTGGGTATGGAATTGGCTCTCTTGTGAGCCCATACTTTTTGGGCCGATCCATCAATTTCCACTTTGGGAAAAAGTACAAAACACCCACGCTGAGCAGGCTGCACAAAAGAAAAGAGATGAAAATGACTTTGGTGGCCATAACGTTCCAAAGTGTGCCACGAAAGAAAAAGAAATTCTAGTTCATAAAACTCTCGATTGTTCTTGCCTCCTCCAGTGTGAACTCCCCCACTCGTGTGCGACGTAAAGCCGTCAAAATAGCTCCGCAGCCCAAAATTTGCCCCAAGTCGTGCGCAAAAGAACGTATGTAGGTGCCACTAGAAACTCCCATACGAAAACGCAAAAAGGGTGGTTTCCATTCGAGCAATTCTCCATGCATCTCCACCTCTCGAGCCTTCAAATCTACAGGCTTCCCAGCACGAGCCAGTTCGTAAGCTTTCTTCCCATTCACTTTTTTAGCAGAAAAAGCTGGAGGCATCTGTAGGGTTTTCCCCCAGAACTGTCCCATTGCTTCATTCACATTCTCCTTGGTCAAAGAAGTGAGATCAAAACCCGTCGAATCCACCTTCCCTTCAGAGTCATACGTATCGGAGACTTTACCAAACTCAAGTTCGCCTTCGTACTCCTTATCTGCACCCATGAAGCCAGAAATTTGCTTTGTCGCGTCTCGACCGACAGCTAAAACTAAAACTCCAGTCGCTAAAGGGTCTAAGGTTCCTAGATGCCCGATTTTGCGCTCTTTTAAAAGCCCACGCATCTTCGCGACCACGTCATGACTGGTCCAGCCTTGTGGCTTGTCGATAACAATAAATCCTTGCATGGATTTATGCTACTTCCACATCCACGGTACGAGCAAGCGTTTCCCGAACCACGATACGATCATCGTAAGGGATCAACTGCTTGCCAATCACTTGAACTTCTTCTCCACCCTTGCCAGCAATCACAACAGTATCCCCTTCTTGGGCTAGGCTTAAAGCGAGCCGAATGGCCTCCTTACGATCCATGATTTTCCAGAGATTTTCACCTTCTTCACGTGGAATGCCCTCTGCAATCATTTGAATGATGCCATAACGATCTTCCTCATATGGATCGTCGTCGGTGAGCACAATGGTATCGGCATAACGATGAGCCACGGCACCCATTTTGGGACGCTTCGCCTTATCACGCCCTCCTCCAGTTGCTCCAAAAACCAAATGCAATTTCCCTTTGGTGAGATCTCGGAACATGTGAAGCAGCTGCTCAAGAGCATCTTCAGAATGGGCATAGTCCACCACAATCGTATAGGGCTGCCCTGCATCCACCACTTCCACCCTACCTGGCACTGGAGGCAAGGTTTCGAGCGCCTTCTTGATATTCTCTAGGGAAATGCCATGAGCCACTGCAACAGAAGCCGCAGCTAAAGCATTGTAAACATTCATGCGTCCAGGCATTGGAAAGTCGATGCGAATTTCTCCATTAGGAATACGCAAGTCAAAAGCGGTTCCGTTGGCGCGCATTTCCAGATTGCGCGCACCAAACACCCCCTGTTGAATACCGTAAGAAAAGAGCCTCTCTACAGGAAAACCGGCAAAATAATCGTAATTGGGATCATCTCGATTGATCACGGAAACCTTGTGAAAATGTTTGAAGAGAAGTCCTTTGGCTGCGCGATAGTTTTCCATACTCCCGTGGTAGAGCAAGTGATCTTCGGTCAGGTTGGTAAAAACCGCGGTATGGATGGGCGTGCCCCAGAGTCGAGCTTGATGCATCGCATGGCTGGTGGTTTCTAAAACAGCCACTTTAAAACCAAGATCCACCATTTCACGCAGTTTTTTTTGCACAAAAAAAGGCGGCATGGTGGTCTGCTTGGCCAAATTCGACCAAGTACGATCCCCCATTTTGAAGTTCACTGTGGTGAGCATGCCCGTCTTGTAACCGGCTGTCATGAAGATGTGGTGCAAAATGTTGCAGGTCGTCGTTTTTCCATTGGTTCCCGTCACTGCAATCACAGTTAAATCCCGGCCCGGAAACCGGAACCAGTACGCTGCAAAAATGGCCTTTAGCTTGTGATAAAGCAAGCGCAACGGGTGTTGATCGGGAATGAGTTTGCGGAAAAAGTCGAGCATGTGAGGCGTGAAAGAACGCAAGAAGTATAGCCCGTTAGCGCCTGGAAACAAGACTATTCACCCACGTGTCATACCGAATTCGCACACCTGCATTCCCAGAAAGCTCATCTCCATGCCAAGGAGCATTGTGGTTGAGCACCTCTACCATGCCAGCATTAGCCTCTAGATGACCACGATACAATTCCAAATGAGTGCTCAAAACAGGATCACGAACCGTTCCTCCCAAAACCAAACCATAATATCTACGATGAACATCCTCTCTCGCCGCAAGAAAAGGATTCTGCACACACCATTCCTTAAAACCCACCCTACAGCTCTGAGAAGTACACGCTTCCAAAGGAGGGAGGCCCTGAACTCCCCGCTCCTCCTGATGCTCCACAAGTAATTTCAATCGAGCTGCAAGCAAAACCCGCCCCAAGCCAAGCCCTCTAAAGGCCGGATCGACCATTAGATCTGTTCCCTCTGCCCAAGTTGCCTTAGCCAAATCCAGAGACCCTTGAACACCTTGTTCATGCATTACGTTCCAATCCTGACCATCTTCAAAGCGCACCAATCTCTCTAAAGGCAAACGATTGGGATTCACAGCAGGGTCTTGAGGATCCCAAAGATGAGAGCCGGCTCTCCCGACCAATCTTCGTGTGGATTGGAGCTCTGCAACCACCTGCAAAAAAGGAAACAAACGGAGATCTCTCTCGATGAGTTCATCGGGAAGAGCGTGCTCCTCTCCCCAAGCTGCTCTTTGAAGTTCACAAAGAGCAGGGCCATCGTCAGGGGTCGCCCGTCGAAGACGAAAGACCTGATCAGCCTTTCCCTTGATCAACGGTGCACTTCTTCCCTCTGGATCAAAGGAACTTTCAAAGATAGTATCGAGAGAAATATCCATAAGAAGACCGCATCCTACCAGATTTACTGATTAAGTCTACCCCTCGCCCCCTCAATATCCTTATGGATCTGCGCCACCAACTCTTCTTTCGAGGAAAAATTTTGCACCCCACGAAGTTTGGTAACCACATCCACCTCCACTTCTTCGCCATAGAGGTTTCCTTCAAAATCCAGCACATGCACCTCCATACGCGGTTCTTCTTCATGAAAAGTAGGACGGGAGCCCCAATTCATCACTCCAGGTAAACGCTGATTTTCCCAGAGAAGCCAGACCGCATACACACCGTAAGGCAAATCTAAAGCGGCCACCTCCACATTCAAAGTGGGAATACCCAAAGCATGACCGCGCCCCTCCCCATGCACCACTTTTCCACGAATCATCAGAGCAAAATTAACAGTAAGGCCCAAACAGTGTAAACCCCTGCCTCTTCAAAAGTGTGTAAAAAGAGGTTTTGAATCAACAAACCAATAAGAAGCATCCAGACCAAGCGCTGATCTTTTTTCCAGTTGAGCAGCTCCAGCCAGGCGGCAAGAAAGAGCAAAAACCCAAAGAAACCCACGTTGATCATGACCTGTAGCCACCAACTTTCAGGAAGGAATTGCACCCCGACTCGGAAACTGGCTGGACCCGCCACCCCCAGTCCCTGCCCCCAAGGATTTTGCAAAAAGGTGTTTACGGATTTTTGCATGTAGATGAAGTGAACAGCGTTGCTACCACTGAAGTAGCCCTCATGGAGTTGAGTGAGTGCATAGAGCCCACCCACAAAGGCGAGCGCACAGAGAAAAAGTACGGTTTTTTGATAACGGAAGTAGAGCCAGCGCAAAGGGAAAAATAGCCCCACACCCAAGCTGCCGCAGGCTGCCACAAAGCCCGACATGGAATGGGTCATGAACAGACTGAAAACAGCACCTCCAATCAAGAGTAGGGACCAAAACTTATTTTTGAAACAGACCCAGAATAAAACCATGGCCGAAAAAAGGTAGGCTGCGTAGCGATTTGGATCGGTGAAGCTACTCTGCAAACGGCAGATCCCATCCCCTGCCTCTTTTTGGCAAAACGCTGGAGCTTGCCCCACTTCAAAAGTGCTCCAAACGGGTCGGAACCCCAGATTTGTTAGCCATTCGTGCCCCACCGCCAGAAGGAAAAACCCAAAGAGAAGAACGGCAACTGCCACTCCGCAGGCCAAGTTCAAAAGACGTTTTTTATCTTGAGAAGACCAAGAAAGCGACGCCACAGAGGCCGAAAATACAGCCATCAGAAAGGCAAATTCCGTTCTACCTCCAAAAAAAAGCCTCATCAAAAATTCCTTAAAAGGCCACATGGGTTGACTGAACACGGTGACCATTACCCCCAAAAGTAGAAAAGCAGGAATCGTTAGATGAAGAGCCCTTTGCCACTCCGAAAGTTTAGGGCGTTCCACCAGCAAAAAAAACGTGGAAAGAACAAAAAGAACGCCAACAAGCAGCTCCTTCCATCCCATGATGAAGAAAGCAAAAACACTTTCAGAAAGCCCCCACTTGTAAAGAAGCAGCGTTGCAAAAAGTGCATGCAACGGTGTGCCAAGCAAAAGCAAAGCAAAAAGCCACCAAGAAAGACGTGGCCATAGCGATTCAAAGAAGGAATGTTTCTTCATGAGGGCAAAAGTCCTGAACAAAGATTACGCAAGGCCTCTAAAGGAGACGGTGCTTTAACAACACCACTGGCAACCAAAACCCCTACAGCCCCCAACTCAAGAGCTTTGCGCACATCGGAACCCGTTTTTATCCCAGCTCCAACAATCACCTTGCCTGCACCTATTTTTTGAATTGCCTCCTGGATGAGCTCAGACCGACACGAAGAAACCGATTCACAGCCTCCAATCAATTCAGAGGGTTCAATAGCCACATAGTTCGCCCCCATTTGAGCATAACGATGCCCTTCTTCCACATTTTCTGCACAAACGAGCGAAAGCATCCCAAAACGCTTCAAATCTTCAATGGCTGCCTCAATCTGCCTTTCAGAGATGCGACACTCACAATGGTTCAAAATACTTCCATCCACTCCCAAAATGTGGGCAATTTCTACAGGGATCGCCCCCGTATGAGCTCCATAACCCACTCCATCCACATGTTGGGCAAAAACCGGCATTGAAGTGGATGCTGCCAAGAGCGCCAAATCCATGGCTTGGCCAGCCACTCCCAAATGCACTCCCAACTCATTTGCGACCTGCTCATGAATTTTAGCCAATTCCACTGCGCGAGCACCTGTAGACTCTTGATAGGCCTTGAAATTGGTGATGAGGATGGGCGTTTTGAAGTCCATTTTTGAAGAAAAGGCCTTGAGACCACCTTAACATGAACACTTCCTTTTAGCCAAGACGCCCCTTGAAGAAAAATACAATTCATGGTAAAATTACGAGATTCTTCATTTGAAGAACAAAAACAAAACGTATGGCAAAGTGCTTCTACAACCCATTTTCAAACGAAAATCCTTTCTCTGAAAAACGCTTGTTCCGTGTGGGATCAGACGCAGACAGAGACCACAATCATGGCCCTATCGATCGCAAAATCGGCAGTGAACAAGCTATTGAGAAAGCGCAAAAAGAAGAGTTAAAAGCTGCAAAAGACCAAGTCGACGCAACTGGAGATTTGCTCCGAAAAGCTCTATTGCCCCCCGACAGTGTACGGTCTGCACTCAAACTCATGGCAGAACGTGAACCTGAAGAAGTAAAAGCAACCTACGAACGCATCAAAGGAGTGATTGAAGGCTTCCAACGTCTCGATAGACTGGAAGCTGCAGACAAACTCACTCCAAAACAATACGAGATTGGGAAACGCATGCTCGAAGACTCCATGAAAACCGATGGGTACATGGGCCAGACAGAGTGGCAAGCTCTTTTAGAATGGGCTCAAAGCCATGCTGTTGATAAAGGACTTGCTAATCGCAAAGAAGTGAGTGCAGCTACCGTAGCAACCCGAGAAGAAAGCTATAGAGCAGCACATGGGTATGCCACAGAACGCTATAGCCTTGCAGAAGGAATCGATGGAGCCGCTGGTTTCTTTATTGGAACGATAGAAGATGCAGAAGACGGCACTCCTCAAGAAAAGACGGATGCCTACACTTACGACTTCCACAATTATAGAGGCATTGAAGACACCCCTATTTACCTGCCTGAAAATTTTCGCGGAGAAGATTCTTTTGAACAACTCCGTAAGATCCACTTTTTGAAGGACGAAAGCCCTGTCTACGAAAGTCTTGAAATCCTTACCAATATTCACAACAAACAAGAAGGCAATCCCGAGATCGACAATCGAAGCATGTGGGACATCCTTAGAGGAAGTACCTCTAGAGATCGCATCAATGTAGGGGGCGTGATCAAAAAGACCTTTGGAATGTCTCCAGAGAAGTTCCACGACTACCACAGCGACCTTTTGGGTCAGCCCAAAACAACTGTAGTGGCTGAACGTCTCTTTCAGATCGAGGCTTTCTTCAAAGCCATCAAGGTTTTAGAAGAAAAGCTCCCCGATCTAAGAGCCCTGCAAGACAATGAGGTGGATGCAGCTCGCATTGCCCGCTATGGCACCATAGAAGCCTATGGTGGGGAACAAGGCCAAATGCGGGATGTAGCAAAGGAATTTTTCGATGCCTACAGCTATGCCCCCCCCATTGCAGGACATGCCGATGCAGAAATCAATGAGGATACGTGGACAAGCTACATCGCAAACAATAAAGAAGGCCGCCAGTACGAAAGATTTGGTTTGGTTTCCATCACTTCCCATGCTTATCAATTTGATGAATTGATGAAAGCAGGAAGTTTAGAAGAGATGGTTAAAACTTTGGAATATTACCGAACGATCGGAGAAGATTTAGTGAACCGTGTGCGCCGTACAGAAGCCATGCGAAAGTATGCCGACAAACACCCCTACACTCTAGACCAAATTGCGAAAGAGCATATGGATGATGTGCATTACAAACACCTACGTTCCAAAGAAATCAGTTTAAGCAATATTGATTATTTGATTAGGAGTGGCCGCGAATGGAATCCAGACCCTCAAACCATAGCCGCCGTTCGTTTTGGTGCCATGGCTGAGGCCGAAAAAGACATGGAAATGATGGAAGCTATTGAAAAAGAAGCTACTGCAGAATCAACTGAAAAAGAGCCTAGCGGCGTCGCAGAAGACCTAGTTGCAAAAGCTCGTAAAGAGATTTCCATGACAGATGCGGAAGCTAAAGCACTTGCCTTACAAATCGATGAAGCCATTGGAATTGGTTTCTCTGCCATGGCCAGTGCAGGCCCCGATGCCTTCACTCACAAGGGTGGAGTGAACCTCAGCTTCCCAGTAGGAAAAGGTTTCACCTTGGACCTAGGAGGAGAAGGTGGTTTTTATGGAGTATGGAGCCGTTTGGCAAATGGAGAAGGCCTTCAACCCATTTTGAGGGCTAGTGCCGGCATGTCCTTCAAGAGTGAACCGTTTGGACGCAACGATCGCTGGAACTTTGAAGCCTTTGGCAATGTGAATGCGGGCCTTGGAGTACTGCCCGTGGATTTTGCTGCTGGAGCTGGCTTAAGTTACAAATTCGATCATGAGCAGATTTGGGCCCTACGCATGATGCTGATTGGCAGCTTGCGTGGCATGGCTGTAACACTAGGGTTTGACCGAGACTTTGAAAGAGATCTCCGCAACTTTGTTGAGGAATACATGGCTGCACACAAGGAGATCATTGATCATGAAAAACAAGGCATCGCTGAAATGGTTACCACATTGACCAGCGACCCAGTGGAACAACGCTACTATAGAGAAGGATTCCAAGAATACTACGATCGTCTTTTACAACCCCATGCAGTAAACACTTGGCTGAATCGAGGGATTCCGCATATTAAGCTCAAGGGAGCTGGTGCAATGGCAGGTATTGGCTTCAATGGAGGCGTGCAATTGGGAGCCTATGCAGACATCACCATTTTTGGGAAAGCCCACACCGCTTACATGCCCTCGCGCAATTCTGGCCTTGATGGCTTGAAGTACATTCCTAAAGGAGACGTGGACGTGGTAGAAGCTCCTGCTTCTTTTAAATGGATTGAAGGCGTAGAAGGTCAAGGGAAAGAAGCGGCTATAGCTGAAGCAGATAAAGCCGCCCAAGCAATTGTTGATCAGTTCAACGAACAGCAGGACGTAGTGGATTTCAAACGAGGCGGCAAATTCATTGAAATCAGCTTCCCTGCCGACAAAGTAGAAGGCCCTGTAAAGATGTACGTGGATAGCTCAGACAGCATGCAAAGTGAAGTGATTTATAAACCTGGTGATACTAACACCCCAGGCAAACTCTACATGAAGCTGGACCGTGGCGAACACCCCGTGATTCATGTCCGTCGAGATCGCTCTACTTTTGGTGATGGCACTGAAACGCACATCTTTATAACAAACAACCCAGAGGCAAGCCTGGAAGACATCATGCAAGGCAGCCCAAACGTTTTGGAATGGCTGCAAACAGGTGGAGCAATGGGAAGAATTACCGATCGAGAGAACTCCTACTCTTCAGTTAGCATGGCAGCCCGCAAAACCTACACTTACGCCGAAGCAAGCAAAGAGACTATTCCAGACCCAAGTGATACAACAAAGACCATCCCAAACCCACGGCATCTCGAATCTTCCGAGCTCAGCCAAGACTCAAGAGTTTTAGAACGCTGGTTAAAAGAAGAAACAGCCCCTCAAGTGCCTCAAGGTAGCCCAACAAGCGCTGCTGAAGGAGCGGATGCCACCCCAAGCGGCGGAAGCGAATCAACACAGGCCTTCCTTGCCCTTCGTGATGCCCATTTATTCAGTGACGTGCCGGTTGATTTGCGTTCCCGTGCTTCGCGTGTTGCTGAGTTGAGCGTACACAGCAGAACGGGAAGCACCACCACAGGAAAGCTCGATTATTACACCTTGATGAATCAAGGAAATAAAGCAGCTATCGACGCACGCTTTATCGCTGAATTCAAAAAAATGGGCACAACGGATGCTCAAATCACTCCAGCTCTTTTGAATCTCGCCCACCAATACGCGATGGAAGAAGTACGACCCGAATCCAACAACGTGCCCCAAAAGTGGGGAGAAACAGCTATCAAGAGCTCAGGTTTTCAGGAGGCAGATGCAAAACTCATTATTGCTAAGCTGTATGAAGCTTTTGCTAAAACCCCCCGACCTGACTTCAGAAAAACAAGCATGCCAACTGGGTCCGAATATTTCATCTTTGTGAACGATGGTTCCGATGCAGGTACAGATCCCGACAAGATCCATGGTCTCTACGATCCTGCAATCCATGGAGATATCTCTGGACACACGGAATGGCCCTTTTCAACAGATGCAGATATGTCCGCCTTCCTTGGCGCAATGGGCTTGCCAGACACAGGAGAAAATCGTGCTCAAATGGAACGTATTCGCACTCAAATCCTCTCCTTGCCTTGGCCTGATCCTTTCAGAACAGGAGTAACTTTCGAAAACGCGCTCATGACCATGCCCGGAGCTCAACTTTTGGAATCGGTAGACAAAATTTTTGATACAGAGCAAGCTCGCAAAATCAAAGCCATGGTTGCTGCTGGCAATACGAATGAAGATCCCGCTTTGGCTCAAAAATTCGCCGAACTCGTAAAAGGCCTGTACACAAACCTTGGTACAAGCACTGGGACAAGGTGGGAACGAAGCGACGGTACGGTTGAACTTACAATGAGCGCCTTTGCTCACAGTGGTTTGGCCGACAAATGCAAAAACCCTACTTTTGGACGCAGCCTTCAGATTGCGGCCGAATTGCGAACCACAACTCCTGGTCAACCTGGGCAACCTGGTCAACCTGGTCAGCCTACAGAACCGACTCCAGAACCTCTTGAACCAGAAGAAGAACCAAAAGAAACATTCGACCTCACCACAAGTTACTCTGATGTACTCAGTGGTATGGAAACAGGTGTGCGAGTGCCCTATACTAACGTCCGAGCTGGAGTGGCACTGCCTCAGTTCACTCGAGGAACAGTTCGCATTGTTACACCAGAAATCCCTGATCTTGAAGAACCTGATCTCCACGGAGAAACTGGCCAAGAGCCTGCGGGTGACCCTGGGGACAACCCTGGAGGAAACCCCTCTCCTGGAGGCAATGAAGGCGATACAGACTTTTAACCTAGCCAAACTATGAAAAATATGTTACTTTCTACACTTCTACTTAGCCTTTTGGTTACAGCAGGGTGCCAAAAAGCCCCAGTACAAAATCGGACACTAGGAGAACCTCCCCTACTTGAAGCAGAACCTGACACCAACTTTTAAACCATGTTCAAACGCTCTTCCCTCTTCGTTTATACCTTCAGTTTCCTCGTAGGACTCAGCCTGTCTGGAGGATGGATTGCGTTGGCTGACCATCGCGATGCAGCAGACGAAGACTCTGACCAAGTACCCCTTGTAGAACCTGGTATTCTGCACAGTGAAACCTTGCCCGAATGTCAGGGTGTGATTCATGAGCATTTTTTTAGAAATATTTCAGAAAACGAACCAGACGTTGAGTTTCGTGCTGCCGTTTATGCTTTTGCTATTGAGCTGGGTGATGACTTTTGGGAACACGTGGATACCGAAGAAATGCAATGTAGCAATGGAGATCGAGATGGAACCTTTACTGTAGACTGCCGCTTCGACAAGGACACCGTCCGCGAAGGGGATGTGATTTACAGCGGTCCAGAACGAAACGGAACAAAAATCACTTACGACCGCCTCGATTGGATTCCAGGCAGCCCACGTGGTCTCATTTGGGAGTATGGACAAAATGCTCTTGCAGCAGATGGCTCCTACGATGACCCAGAAGAACTGACTCTTTTACCTTGGCTTGATCCCCCTGGCTACGACACTCCAGGTGTAGATGAGTTTAAACGCGAATCTCTTTGGTTTGATCTAGAAGACGGCGATGCCGGCGATCTTGCAATCGATACAAAGAGCTGGACCAAGGTGGAAATGTTCCGTAATGACCCTCGTGACGATACTGGAACCGCAACCGTGGATATTTTAGCTTACGAAAATGTGTACCCCATTGATGTTGACTTCAATCAAAACGGCATTTTGGATGGCCGAGATGTGCAAGTCGACCCCGATGGAGACTACATTTTCTGGCACGGTCTAAACGGTATTGAACGGACTGTTTGGCCTTCATGTACACCTCCTCCAATAGAAGAAGAAGTGCCTCTTTGTGCAAATCTTGACTGGGATGTGACACGTGTGGATGTGAACGATCTTTTCCAAGATCTACATCTCACTGCAACCGTGACCGATACTACGGGAGCCGACATCAGCAATGACACTCGCCTTACATTCAAATATGAGGCATGGGCTTTTGGTACGCCTCTCACAGCACCCCCAGATGCAATAGGGCACTTCAACAGAGGGGATCACGACATTGAGATCGACAACAACGAGGTCAATTATAAGAACTCTCAACCTGGAGATACCATCCGTGTACAAGTGGTTGGAGCGGGCCCTGAATGTTCTGCAATTCTCGAATTTCCCTACTGTGAAAACGCCGACTTCGTACGCCCCTCCAGCAGTGTGGTTCAACGGGACGGCGAAACCTTTGAACAAGACCTAGAAGTGGTGGCAACCGCCTCCGATGGAAGCCCTTGGCCTTTTGATCTTGTTTATGACTCTCTAGACAATAACTCAACTTTTGATGGTCGGAGCCCAGCTCTAACCACAACAGACAAAACCGTGCACTATTCGAGTCAACGCTCATCCACCGTAAGTGTGGAGGCTCTCAACGATGTGGCCAATGTGTGTAGCGATCAATTCACTTACACACTTGTTCCACCTGTAGAAGAAGTGGTTTGTGAAAACCTAGAAATCACCAGTTACGAGCGGGAAATCCCTCTCGATGACATGCTCGATGGGAATGTGGAAATCACTTGGGAAACAACCCTATCCGACGGAAGCGATTCTACGGGGCCTTGGACCGTGATCAGCAGCAATCCAAACGGCGAGTTCCGAGGAACCCGTGGTGGACCCGTTTTGGCGCGTGGCACCCTTTTCAACACACGACTCACCACACTCTTTTATACTGGAGAACCTGGAGACACCATTCATGTTCAAGAAAATACCGCTCCAACACAGTGTTTTGATGATCTCATAAGTGTTCCGCAAGAACCCGACCAACCCTTCTGTGAAGACCTCACTCTAACGGACACCCCAGACATCAGTACAAATGAAGCCCTTTCTGCACTTTATGCAGATGGCACCACTTGTTTTGATTACCGCGTTGAAGTGAGTGAAAATACCTGGGATGGAACCTTGGTGATTACAGGATTTGAAGACGATTCAACAGCAGCTCGCACCAATGGAACCTTGCAAGTGCAAGGTGAGTCCACCGCTGGGAACCCAGTAACATTGCCTCTCAATCCAGGTCAGACCGAATATACCGGAACCGTATGTTATGAAAACTTTGAAGAAAACAACGTGCTCGACTTTACAGTACTTGGCGAAAGCGCCTGTGAAGCTGAGTTTGAGTTCCCTCCGCTAACTCCCTCCCCCGAAGAACCCGTTTGTGAAGGGCTCGAACTCGACCCCAATGGTGTGTGGACCATTGACCCTGAAGACAACGATGCCGGCTTAATAGAGCTGGATGTGGATATTGAAAGTGAACGCGACTGGGAAGGAACCCTCGTGGTACAACCTCAAGGAGAGTGCCAATTGACCTATGCTGGAGGGGGCAGTCCCTTCTTTGGAGATGGGCGCCTAGAATTCCCTGTGAGTGATTCTCTAGACCATGTGGAATTCCGTGCTGACAATTGTGAAGATGGCGATGAGATTGAAGCTTTTGTTCGTAACGAAGACGATGTGTGTTCAGACGATCTTCGTTTTGAACAAGACGACGAAGAAGACTTCGCATGTGAGGATTTGAGCATTGACCCTCAAGGCAGCACCATCTTTAGTGGTCGCCAAAGCCGCCCTCTCGACTTGGAAATCGAAATTGAATCAGAAAGTCGAGACTGGGAAGGCACTCTTATTGTAGAGGCGAGCGGGGATTGTGAGCTTAGCTACGAAGATGACGAAGAAGAGGATGAGCTAGAAATCGATGTGGATGGCAGCAACACCACTGTAGAGGTGACGGTAGACAATTGTGAGGATGACGACGAAGTAAAAGCCTACATTCAAGGGGATAGCCGTGCCTGTTCCGATGAAATAGATTTCTCAGTTAGAGAGGTGGACCCTGTCTGTGAAGATCCAAGCCTAAACATCAATCCTGAGACCCCAACCCTAGTGATAGAAGGCGGTGAAGTGATCGCTGACGTGGATATGGAATGTGATTGTCTAGAACCTGGCCGTACAGTCGTTGTGACCTACACAGGCTGTAATGGGACCATTGGCTATCAAGGTGCTTCTTACAATGACCGTCTCGAAGTGGATAGTGGTACAAACCTGAACGACATTGAATTTGAGAATGTTTGTGAAAATGCAACAATCGAAGTTTATGTAGAGGGATATGAAGACATTTGTTCCGACACTCTCCGCCCTCAAGTCCTAAAGATGGGTGAATTCGACAAACACATCTTTACCTTCAACTTTGCCGCTGAAAAAAATTCCTACAGTGATGAGGACACCTTCTTTTCTCACGATGAAGACCGTGCCTTTTACACCTTGGAATACGACCCAGCCGGAACCGAAGGCGGCATCACTTTCAACGATGACATGTGGCACGGGAACCTCAAGGGAACTTTTGGGAATGGTCAAAGCTCTGGTGGAAACATCCGCCTCGCCAAGACGAAGCAAGAATTGATTCAAGGCAAGGCTGCAGGCCAAGTCTACAATTTCAAATCCCTAGTGAACTTCGGTTTTGGTAGCAATGGCTATGGAGGCACCTATGAAGAATTCTCGCAAGACATTGCTGGACAAATCCAGAGTCGCTACGACGGTGAATTCAGCAGCTACATCCCCTACATCAAATATCCATTCTCTGCTCAGCGCCAATCTGAATTGATTCCCGCTTGTACCTTCTCAAATGGTGCACTCGTAAACACTCATGTGTGTTACGACAGCAATCATTCTCCCGAAAGAACAGGCGACGTTCGTATAGAAAATGTGAGTGAAGTCGAACGCCTAAACCCAGAAGCCAGTATTCGTATCCGCTATGTGGGTATTGTGGATTCTGGCCTAGACTGTTCAAACAACCAGGATGGCTGTTTGACCGAAGAATTTGAAAACAACGCTAGCGTAAAAGTATACGACCAAGTCGACCCTCTCTATGCAAAAGCTCGCTTAGTGAGCCTCTGTTCTTACCTGGTAACCCGTGCCGGAGACGTGTATTTGGGTGGAAGTCTACAAGGTGGTACCGATGTGTCTTGTGTCTTCGACGGTGCAAGTGACGAGTTCCGCAGCACGGACGGTCTACTCATTCGTGAAGAAGAAGTTCTCGAAAGCAGCGATTTCGACCTCCCCTTTGGAGAACAGATTGAAGTCGAACAAATCAATCTGGATGATCTCAATTTCTGTGATACTGAAGGTGAAAATAGCGATCTCTTTGGAAGCCTCAGCTCCTATGTTTGCGAAATCGTAGTCGAAGTGAGTGATCTCTGGAGAGAAGGCAGCATCGCAGGAGAAACCGCAGGGCGTGTGAATCAAGCCACTCGTCATGCCGAAACCAATCCAGCTGGCCTCACCAGCTTCAGCTCCTGGGACGAGCTCTATGCTGCTCTTCACAACCCAAAGAACCCAGACAGTGGCATTCTTTACTTTGATGGAAGTAAAAATGGGGCTGTCCTGACTTTAGGTGGCTTCACCATCCCAGATGGAGCTTGGACCTTGATCGTAGAAAATGCTCAACTCAGAATTGTGGAGGACATTCAATATGCAAGAAGCACCAACTACAGCAATTTGCCTTCCATGGCTTTCGTGGTCTTGGGCGGAGACATCTTTGTTCAAAACACCGCCGAAAACTTAGTAGGAGTGTACTACACAGATCAATCTTTCCTTGGGAACAACCGCAGTGCTGTAAACGAACCTCTTGAGATTCTTGGGTCTGTGTATGGAGATCTACAACCTCTGCTTGATGCCGCCAAATATGTGGGACCCCCCACTTTGGATGGTGGAGGCATCGTGGTTCGCTACGACAGTCGCATCCTAATCAACACGCCTCCGGGACTCTCGGAATACGTGGACATTCAGACCGAACAAGCGGTAAACTGAGGCTTGCATTAGCCTCTAACTCGCTCGTATGAACCGCAGTCTCTCGCTTCTTTGCCTTCTCTCGGTTTTGCTTTTGGGAGCATGCAGTCCCACAAGTGAAACAGAACTCACTCAGTCCCAAACCATTTCTATCCCTGAAATCAACCCAGCAGAATCTGGTAATGCGGGTCAAGCCTGGTTCACACTTTTGGAGAATGAATGCAATCCAATGGCAACAGACAGTCATGTTTGGTCTCCAATTGAAAACCGCGTGCTCATGAACGTACCACGTGCAATCCTGGGCTATGATTTCAATGACGCCGACGATTTAAAAACATTCTTTGAAGAAGACGGTTCAGCTTATTATAAGGCAAGCACCGACTCTGTAACCTTGCCGGCAGATTGGGAAGCTTGTGTGAAAACACTAGAAAATCATGGAACAAGCCTAAAAGACAATTTCAAAGGTTTAGACAACAAACTCATTGCACGATTCACCAACCCACAAGTCTTTGAAAGTTTATGGTTCTGGGGCAGCACAGCTTCGGAAACACCTTACAACGGCGAACACTTCCTACAAATAAGCGAAGATTACATTCATTACCAAATGGGCATAGCGTGTGAGGCAGATGTGGAATGTGGTGGGTATTTCATTGATTGTTTTGGAGAAGAAGCTTGCGTCGCTGGCGCAGCTGGATAAAAAATTTATTCAACAATGACGCTTTCCAATCTTTTTTTCATGTATGGCGAGGACAAGTTCTCGCTACACCAGGAGCTACAACGCTGGAAACAGGCCTTTATTGAAAAGTTTGAAAGCGACACCAACCTCGAGGAGTTAGACGGAAGCCAACTCAGCCCAAAGGAGTTGCTCGGCTGCGTGCGCAGCCTCCCCTTTCTCTCAGACAAACGTTTGGTTTTAGTGAAGAATTTTTTAGCCTCCCACAACGCAGATGTAAAAAATGAACTCATTGAAGAGCTGGATAAGCTTCCAGAAGACACCATCCTTGTTTTTGCGGAAGAAGGCGAACCGGACAAACGAAACAGTTTCACAAAATGGCTTCTAGAAAGCTCGACTGTACGTATTTTTAACAAGATGGAGGGCTCCACTCTCCAACGTTGGATTCAACGACGCACAAGCCACCACGGAGGGCAAATGCATGAGTCCGTAGCTCTTGTTCTAGCTGAAGCTGTGGGGAATGACCTTTGGAAACTAGAAAATGAAATACAAAAGCTCTGTCTTTATGCGGGTGATCAGCCCATCTCACTAGAGATGATCAATGAGCTTGTGACCGGAAACGTAGAAGAAAGCATTTTTACGCTCACAGATCAGTTGGCCCACAAGGATCATGCTGGTGTTCTGCAGAGTCTAAAAGATTTGCAAGAACAGGGACAAGAAGCACCTTTTCTCTTTGCCATGATTGTACGACAGTTCCGACTCATGCTAGAAATGAAAGCTCTTTCCGAAAACCGCCTCACCTCCAGCATGATCGCTCAAAAAATGAAGGTGCACCCCTTTGTTGTGCAAAAGAGCCTGGCTCACTGCCGCAATTTCACTTACGCAGAGTTGAAGGGTGCACTGGCCAAACTCCTGGAACTCGAATGCCGCCTGAAGTCAGGCGGCATCCACCTACGAACCCGAGAAGAGGATCATTATTTATTGGCATTGGAAAGAATTCTTTTGCAGGGTTCAACCCTATCTTAAGCTTCTTTCGAGAGGTCACAGCGCAATGTAGCGTTCTGTTTCCCAGTTGGAAACGTGCATACGGTACTCGTTCCATTCCTCCATTTTGGCGTTGTAGTACTTATGGAAAAGGTCTTCCCCAAGCGCTCCACGGATCACGGAGTTTTCTTTGAGAGCTTCCAGCGCTTCGTACAGGCTGGGTGCCACAGTGGTGATACCTTTTGCAGCCATTTCTGCAGGTGTGAGCTCCCAAATGTTTTCTTCTATAGGAGCTGGGGCTTTCATCTTCTTTTTAACGCCATCAAGACCGGCTGCAAGCATCACGGCAAAGGCCAGATAAGGATTGCTAGCGGGATCGGGACAGCGCAATTCAAAGCGAGCAGCCTTGTGAGCAATCGCAGGAGTGAGCCTTGGAATACGAATCAAGGCAGAGCGATTTTGCTTGCCCCAAGCCACATTCACAGGGGCTTCATACCCCACCACCAAACGCTTGTAGGAATTCACCGTGGGATTGATGATCGCGTTCAAAGCACGGATGTGGTGCAACTGACCTGCCAAATAACTTTGTGCTAAATCAGAAAGACCGTAGAGCCCGTCCGCGGCATAGAATTTGTTCTTTCCATCTTCCAGGGAATACAGCGATTGGTGCACGTGCATTCCGCTTCCGTTGCGCCCAAAGAAAGGTTTGGGCATGAAGGTCGCATGCAGCCCCAAACGTTTGGCCACCGCTTTCAAAGCCATCTTAAAGGACAGCGCATTGTCGGCCGTAGTGAGAGCATCTCCATACTTAAAATCGATTTCATGTTGGCCTTCTGCCACCTCATGGTGCAGGGCTTCCACTTCAATGCCCATGTGATCGAGTGCGAAGGACATGTGACGTCGGATACCAAGTCCAAGGTCGTTGTGTTGATCAAAGTAACCAGCTGCATCATGTTCTTGAGTCACGCGACCGTACTCATCTGTATTGAAAAGGAAAAACTCGAGCTCAGGCCCCGTGTTAAGACCGAGTCCCAAAGCTTTGGCTTCTTCGAGTTGGCGGCGCAGCACATTGCGGGGATCGTTCATGTAAGGAGTACCATCGGCAGTGTGCACGTCACAAATAAGACGGGCGGTCACATCTTCCCCATCGAGAGTCCAGGGCAGCACTGCAAAAGTGTTGAGGTCAGGTTTCAGGTACATGTCGGATTCAAAAATCTCCGTGAAGCCTGCAATCGAAGATCCATCAAACCAAACGTTATTGTCGATACCATCTTCAAGCTTGTGTACAGGGATGGTCACTGCCTTGAGCGTGCCGAAAATATCGGTGAACTGCATGTCCACGAATTGCACGGCGAATTCCTTAGCAAGCTCCAAGATCATGGCCTTATTGGCATTGGCACGTGGATACTTGGCATACAAATGCTCACGTCGCATTCCACGAACAGGATCGGACACATGAGTGCCGACGTGGGTCTGGGTACTGCTGGACATAGGGGAAAGTTAAGAAATATGGGCTTGGTTTACGCGTGCCTGCCGCGATGTGCAAGGGGGAAAAATGACAGAAAATTCAACTGTAAAAAGCCTCGACAGCACTGCTTGACCTAGAGCGTGAGAGTGGCTAAATTTTAATTGTCGAAATTTTCTACAACAAAATCTCAAGTTGACATGATTCTAAAGGACGTCCTAACAAACATCGGACTCAATTCCAAAGAAACCGCCGTGTATTTGGCGGCACTCGAGCTGGGCGACTCCCCCGCTTCTGAAATTGCCTCTCGAGCAAAAATGAACCGTGTGAGCACCTACGACGTCCTAGAAAAACTCAGCAAAAAAGGGTTCATCAGCAGTTACACCAAGGATGGAGTGAAAACCTTTGCCGCCACCGATCCTGAGATCATTCGCAAGGACCTGAATAAAAAATACAAAGATCTAGAAGAAGCATTGCCAGAACTAAGACGCATCCACGGCAAAACCGTGCATCCGCTGGTGCGCTACTATGAAGGCCTCGAAGGCGTTAAGAAAATCTATTCCGATACACTTGCAGCCAAGACCGAAATCCTTAACTATGCCGATTCCAAATCCATCCGTGAATTCTGGCCCAATTACGATGAAGAATATGTGAAAGAACGTGTTAAAAGACGCATTTATCTGCGCGGAATTGCACCTCGCGATGACTATGGTCGACGAGTCGTAGCCCAAAATGAAAATATGCATCGCGAAATCCGCCTCGTGAAAGCAGGTGCCTATGCCTTTGCCAACGAAATCAACATCTATGACAACAAGGTCGCCATCATCTCCTTCGGGAAAAGTGGCGTGGTCGGCATGATCATCGAAGGTGAAGAAATCGCAAACACGCAACGTGCCATCTTCATGATGGCGTGGGAGTTTGCAGGTACACAACACAGCTAATTCACCCCAACAGCCCATGACAAAAGCTTGGCTCCCTATCTCAACTGAGAAAGAAATCGATGCTGCCTATAAACTCTTATGGGCCTGTGGTTCTAAATACCCAGAACTGCAAATTCCTCATGCAGCAAACAGGCAGCACGAATTGACTTCAGCACTAGAAAGTCTTCCAGAACAAGCTCCTGCCTATTTAACTTTTTCCTTAAATCATACCTATGAGAAGGAACCTTTTTATGCGGGGAAAGCATATTCAGAGTTGATAGAAAAACACCTCGAACCGTGGATGAAAATAATAGATTCAGCTTTTTGTAAAAGCCTTCCAGAAAAAGATGCTCTATACGCACTCGACTATGAACACGAAAGCTATTTATACAATCCACAACTACAAAAAGAGGGCGACTCTTACCGAGAAATGCACTATTTTCCAGATGGGGATGGCATCTACATATTCGCTCAAGACATGAGCATGGGTTTTGCTTCCGTGGCCTATTCAGGAGAAGGACACTTCACCTTATTTGGGAAAGAGTTCATTCAGAATATGGATTATCAAAACCCCTTCTTCAATAAACTGCTGAAGACGAATCTAGGACCCGAGGAACTCAAAAAGTTGGGCCTTAAGCTCTAAAGTTTTAGAGCTTTGGGACTTGCTTCCCCCACTCCGTCGCTCGCTCATAAGCTGCCCCCACCTGAAACAACAAAGCTTCACTCCATTGGGGACCCAAGATCTGAAAACCAATAGGCAAACCTTCTTTTGAAAAACCACAAGGCAAAGCCAAGCCAGGAATCCCAGCAGCATCCGCAGGGATCGTGAGAGCATCCGCCAAATACATGGCCAAAGGATTGTCGGAATTCTCACCAACTTTGAATGCGGTGCTGGGGGCTACAGGAGCCATAAGCACATCCACCTCTTGGAATACCTCTTGGAATTCACGCAAAAGCAAGGTTCGAGCCTTAAGAGCCTTCTTATAATAAGCATCTGCATACCCCGCAGAAAGCGAGAAGGTCCCTACCATGATACGGCGCTTGATTTCGGCTCCGAAACCTTCTCCACGGCTGCGCTTGTAGTATTCAGTCAGGTCGCTGGTATCGATACCTTCAGGCTTATGACCAAAGCGAATACCATCAAAACGTTCCAAATTGGTAGAGAGTTCAGCTGGAATACAAACGTAGTAGGTAGCAATGGCATACTTCGTCATGGGCAGGCTCACTTCTTTCACGGTTGCTCCCATTTTTTCGTACTCCCGGATCGCAGCCATTACAGTGTCACGGATCTCTTGGTCGACTCCTTCTCCAAAATATTCCTTGGGCACTCCAATACGAAGGCCTTGGACCCCCTTTTGAAGGTTTTCAGAGTAGCTTGGAACAGGCACATCGGGAGTTGTCGCGTCAAAAGGATCTTTCCCAGCAATTGCCTGCAAAACAAGCGCAGCATCTTCCACGGTACGAGTCAAAGGTCCCACATGGTCAAAACTAGAAGCCATGGCCACCACTCCAAAACGACTCACGCGGCCATAAGTAGGTTTAAGACCCACACAACCACTCCATGCAGCTGGATTGCGAATGGAGCCTCCCGTATCAGTGCCTAGAGAGAACAAGACTTGCCCAGCAGCAACGGCAGAACCAGAGCCACCAGAAGACCCTCCAGCCACATGATCCTTGCTCCATGGATTCAAACTCGTTCCATAATAAGAAGTTCCCGTGGTCACTCCACAGGCAAATTCGTCCATATTGGTTTTACCAATCAACACAGTTCCTGCATCCTTCAAACGCTGAGAAGCTGTGGACTCATAAGGAGCGATGTACGTATCGAGCATGCGAGAACCGCAGGTCGTGCGTACTCCTTTTGTATTGAAAAGATCCTTCAAACCCATAGGGATGCCCTCCAAAATGCCGATCTTTTCTCCTGCTTGAATTTTAGCATCAACTCCAGAAGCCTGCTCAATGGCAAGAGCCTCTGTAAGGGTAATAAAATTATTGAGCCCCTCGGTCTTTTGAATGTGTGCAAAACACGTTCGCGCCAACTCCTCTGCAGAAAAAGCTTTATCCTTGAGTCCAGCGTGCGCTTCGGCAATGGTGAGCCAGTTGAGATCCGTCATATGAGTCGTTGGATACGAATTTGATGGTCTTTCTTTGGAAGTGGGCTACACGCCAAAAGTTCATCTTGCTTAGCCAGCGTCGAATCGATCATGTCAGGCCGGGTCACATTGGAAAGACCTGTTACTTGAGAAGTTTCGGGCACACCTTCAGCATCGAGCTCTTGAAGCATGTCGACGTAAGTCAAAATATCGGTGAGTTCATTTGCAAAACGATTCACCTCTTCGTCGGTGAGGTGCAAACGTGCAAGATGAGCCAAATGTCGAACTTGATCCTGAGTGAGTTTCATACCCGAACAATGTATAGGCCTAGGCGCTTTCGGGCAAGAGTTCTAAGGGCAAAAGATCCGTTCGCCTTGTCACGAAAAGTGGGTTAAAACACATTTCGACAAAGAAACAAGCCAAAAGCCCAGCAGAAGCCAATCGGGAATAAAAATTCTGGGTAAAATGTCGATGCTTCACTTCCCATGCAAAAAACCCTCGAAAACATTTCCGAAGTCGCGCTCTTTTTCTTTCTAGGAACTGGGCTTTTGCACATTGGAGCATCGACACTCATTGCACAAGGAGTGATCGACCCAGTGGATTTGCTCATTTTTCGTGTGATGGATCTCCCTTTTCTTCTGGCAGGTCTCACGTATGGGAGTAGCCGTCTCTCTCTAAGTCTCGGTAAACTTTCTGGCAACTGGAAGACACCCGTCCTGGTTTGCAGCTTTCTGTCTGTCGTGGTATTTCTAATCGCCCTCTACTTTAATTTTTTCCTCAGTGATGTCCCAACCCTCTAGCACCATTGTCATGGCTTTTGGCACCTTCGACTACTTTCATGCTGGTCATGAAAACTACTTGAATCAGGCCAAAGCACTGGGCGATGAACTCATTGTTGTCGTAGCCCGGGACGAAACCGTGAAGAAAGTGAAGCAACGCACCCCTTTCTACAACGAACGCCGACGGCTTCGCGACGTGAGTCAATGCGAGCATGTGACCAAGGCTGTGCTCGGAAATACCGATGACAAGTACAAGGTGATTCGAAAATATCGACCTCATATCATTGCTTTGGGTTATGATCAGTTTGTTTTCACTTATGGTTTGCAACAACTCATCATCAAAGAACAACTCCCTACAAAAATCGTCCGCATGAAGGCTTTTGAGCCACGCACCTTTAAAAGCTCACTCCTCCGCCAATGCCAGCCCGAAAGCACACTCACCTGAAGCGTCTGGTTCAGATGGCTCTGCAAAACCTTTTTCGAAACGGCTTTTTGAGTGTGGCCACAGCCCTAATGATGGGGCTGATTCTTTTCATTTTCAACGTGGTGCTGGTACTGAACCTGCTCACCCAATCCAGCCTGAGTCAATTGAGCAGCAAAGTGGATCTACTCATCTATCTTTCGGACAGTGTTTCTGTTTTAGAAAGTACCGAATTGTTGGAGGATTTGCGAAAACTTCCTGGAGTGACTGAGGTGAATTACCAAAGTAAAGAAAATGCCCTGGAGGAATTTTTAGATGTTTTCCCAGAAAAAGAAGACCCATTTACCCGTTATGGACTGGAAAACCCACTGCCAGCAAGCATTCAAGTGTTCACCAAGAGCCCTCAGCAACACCAAGAGATGCTCGACTATCTGAACAATTCGGTTTACGCACCTTTGTTGTTGGATGTGGAAAGTTCTGACGAGAACCAAGCCATTGTAGAGAAGCTTTTGCAGATCACACGCTTCACAAAACAACTGGTTTTTGGTGTAACACTGGCGTTCCTTCTAGGCTCTCTCATGATGATTGCCAATGCCATTCACCTGAGCATCTATACCCGTAAAACTGAAATCCACATCATGCAACTGGTCGGAGCACGCCCTTTCACCCTCTTCACACCTTTTCTTCTGGAGGGCGCCTTTTATGGCTTGATTGGGAGTTTGATTGGGCTGGTTCTGATTGCAGTTTTTGTAGAAGGAACTCAACTGCATGAATTGGTGGTAACAGGTCAGGAACAAAACATCTTCTTCTTGGCTGGAATCGAGCTCGCAGTAAGCATGCTCGTGGGTGTACTTTCCAGTTTTGTTGCGACAAAGCGCCATTTAACTTGGGGGCTATGAATCGAACTCAAAGTTTTACTGGGATCGTTCTTAAAAAACGCCCTTTTTTCGAAGACACTCCCCTCATTACAATCCTCACAAACGAGGGTTTTAAGATTGAATGCATTGCCAAGGGGTTGGACTCAAGCAAATCCAAACGTCGTGCTCATGTGGAATGTTTGAATTTAGTGAGTGGAACCCTCTACGAAAGCCGCTCTCAAAGCTACCTTCAAGAAGTCATCTGTCTAAAGAGCCATTCAGCACTCAAGGACCAACTCGAGCTACTCCTTCGCATGCAAGTCGTGCTGGAAATAATCGACCGTTCTGTATTTGAAGGAGATGCACACCCAGAAATCTACACACTCCTCGAGAATAGCCTTGCCGAGCTAAACGAAGCCCCTCACCCTCTTTTGCTCGAGGCCACTCTCATACGGCTCGCCCACCTTTTGGGTTTTTTACCAAGCTTCAAGCGCTGTGCGCACTGCCACCAGGATATTGTGGAGGACAAAGCCCACTGGAACGATGAAGATCAAACCTTGCACTGTGAAAATTGCAAGGAACGACGCGACCCTTTTCCTCTAAAATATCGCAAGATTTTAGAATTTTTCCGAGAAGAATCTCTCAATAGGGCTCACCTGATTCGTCTCAGCAAAGAGGAACACGAAACCTTACGGAGTTTTCTACCCAAACTCTTCCTGAATCACATGAATCAGCCTCTCAAATCCTTGGCCTTGGTTTCCCACTGAGCAGCTACAAAACGTTCTCCATCCAGCCCAGAAAGTTCACGGCAGTTTTTACTGTGTATACGCAAGTTGTGTCCGCGCGTCACATAAGCGACGATGGCTCTAGGTGGTTTAGGCTTGCAACAAGCGCTCAGCACTACTGGAAGATTGTCCTCCCCCGTCACCAAGACCCGCTCTGTAAGCTCTTCCTCCTTCGCCACGTCTTCCTGGCGCTTCATCTGTTCTTTATTACCTTCCTGCGGGAAGAGTGTTTTTATGGCTTGATGAACAGTCATGGAGCCCAGACCAATGGCTTCAAGAATTTGTTCTCTTTCCTGAAGAGTACGGGGCTTGCCTGCGTATTCTTTAAGCAAGGTGAGTTTTTCATCCAACCGTGCTTGCCCCAATTGCTGCAGCTCTTGATTGAGCAAAGTACGTCCAATCTGAATATTCCCCTCTCTATCCTGTTGATTGAACCAGTTACGAATCTTGGCCCGAGCAGACTGTGATTTTGCAATAGAAAGCCAGTAGCGATTTGGCTTCGCATTGGTCTTGGTACCCACCTCTACTGTGTCCCCATTTTGAAGTTCCTGCTCCAAAGGCACAATGCGGCCGTTCACCTTAGCATGCACCATCTTGTTGCCCACTTCTGTGTGGATTGCGTAGGCAAAATCCACAGGTGTAGACCCTTTTGGCAGCTGAATAACCTCCTTGCCCGGAGTGAGTACAAAGATTTTTCCGGGGTAAAGATCGAGTTCTGCACGAGCCACGTCGTCTTCAGCTAAACCACGGATCCAAGCAAGCTGCTTTTCTATAGTGGGCTGCAAACTCAAAGGCTGTTGACTTCTTCCCTTGCGAATTGCCTCCAAGTCTTCTTCAGAAAGACCCTCCTTCACAAGCAAGGCTTCAATGCGTTTTCTGTCTCCTGCGTCCAATTGTTGGTAGCGCTCAACCCATTCCTGAAGTTCCCCAGCAAGATCTGGAAAGCCACGTGCCAGATCATATATTTTTTGTAGAGCCACATGCAAAGCAGTAAGCTTTTTGTGGTAGCCCTGTTTTGGCCCACGCCCCATTTTGTAATTGCTGTGCGAGGCAACCCCCAATTCTGCCTCTCGATGCATAGCCAAAGTACGCAACTGAATCTCTGTACATTCCGAATAAAGATCAGCACCCAAACCCTCCACAACAGTGTGCAAACTGCGGTAACCATTGGGTTTTGGGACAGCCACATAATCCTTAAAACGATCTTCCACCGGCATGTAGTTTTCATGCAAAATGCCCAAAGCCCCATAGAGATGAGAAACCTGTTCAACCCCTTCCTCAAAATGATCTGGGAGTATAATCCGTACCGCAAACAGATCATGAATCTCTTGAACATCTTGGGTGCCTTTTTCCTGCATTTTTTGATAAATGCTCCAGAGGTGCTTCATGCGGCCTTGAACTTCATAAACTTCAAGACCTTCACGTGCTAGTACCTGTTCTACCTGTGACGTTGCAAAAGCCATGCACTCTTCACTTCGCCCTCGCTGAGCATCCAGTTGGCCTGAAAGAACTGCGAAAGCATCGGGCTTTAAATAACGAAAACACAAATCCTCCAGCTCACTTTTGAATTGATAAATCCCCAGACGAGAGGCAATAGCCGCGTGAATTTTGAGAGATTCGTGCGCAATACGACGACGTTTCTCTTTAGGCACATGAAACAAAGTTTGCATATTGTGCAAACGATCTGCCAGTTTAATAAAGATGATGCGGACGTCACTGGCCATAGAAAAGAAAAGTTGCTTCCAGCGTTCTTCCTGAAGGTCACCTCCCTGCATTTTCACCAAAGACAACTTCTCACAACCTTTAACCAATCTTGCAACTTCATGTCCAAATTCTGCTTCCACCTCCTCAACAGTCGCAGCAGTGTCCTCGGTCACATCATGGAGTAAGCAAGCCTGCAAGGTGGCTAAATCTGGGTTCAGTTGTAAAAGAAGTGCTGCAGCTGCCACTGGGTGTTCAATGTAATCTTCACCTGAGTAACGTTTTTGCCCAGCATGAAAGCGCTTGGCAAACTCATAGGCACGGTCAACCGCTGCCAAATCCAGATCTGGTCGCCCTTTTTTAATGCGAGTTTGAAGCTGATGATAAGTCATGAAAGAAGGGTACACCTAAAAAGCCACCAACAAAAGGACAGCGATCACCCCTGCTAAAGCTCGTTTTCCTGCAGAATCAAATTGATGTCCGATCCTTCCACTTCTACAACTTGCACGTCTTTCAACAAGGCTTCTTCATTCAATTCCATATCCTTAAGACGCAATTCAGCAAGAGGCAAAACCAATTCGTAATACTCCACAAGTTTTTGACGAGCACGGTATTCGGCGCGCAAAGCCACCACTTCTTGGGCTCTCTCCACAAAGTGGCTTAAAGCCACATCTGCACTTTTTGCATTCAAATTCTGAAGTTGTTCAAAAAATGCCTCTTCATAGCTATCTTTAACAAGCTCAACCTCTGTGTATTCATCTGCAAGGTCTTCATTTTCAGAGATCAGTTTTTCCTGATTTTCCTGCCCCAAACGGTACAGTTGTGTGAGCTGATCTTTATAATCATCCAAAGCTTCAGCACGGTCTTTGCTGCCGTCCAACAGTTCATTCACATCCACTTTCATTGCTTGGTAGAGCGCAATGAAATCCAAAGCTTTCTCTGTGAAAGAATCCACTGCTCCATTCGTTTCACCCAGGTCTTCTAAGAACGCTGTGCTTCCATCTGTTGTCGTGGTTTCCTCTCCAACGAGAAGAGACCCCTCCAAAGTGGGGTCAAGATCGACAGAATTCGAAACGTCCTCTACCGGCTCAGTCACCACTTCCTCCGTTTCGGTAGGGATTTTATCCGGACGGCTGTTTAGAAAATCAAGAAACTTAATCCCTCCAAAAACGAGCCCTCCAATGAGTACAAAAACAAAAACAACTCCACAACAGAAGCGCAGGTGTTTAGGCGAAAGCTTAGCCTCTGCTAAGAGATCTCTCAAGCCTCCTTCCTCCTCATCAAACAGTTCCTCAGCAGGAAGCGGTTCTGCAGGTTGCAAAGCACCCGATTCAGCGATTTTGCCATGCATTTGGTTGCGACGCGCCTTCAAATCGTCGCTCTCAGGCATCTGTTCCACCTGAAGCGGAGCTGCAGGAGTCATGGGATTGATGGGCGTTTCATCGGGCATAAACACAGTTTATCCTCTTATTTTAGCACAAATTGGCTCTCTTTTGAAGAGCAATCAAGCTGTAAATGCGGGCCCCAAAGCCATGAACCAAAGACCTACTCCGTAAAAAACCACCATTAAAATTCTAGGGAAGTTTTTCAAATCAAAAAAAACTCCAAGAATGCGCCAATACAAAAGACAAAACCATAGAAATCCAACGATTGAAAAAGGTGGGTACAAAGCCAATAAAAACACTACATGGGCATGCCCAAGTAAACGGAAATAGGCCACAAAGGAAAATTCACGTTTCCAGAAAGCTTGTAGCAGAACTGCACTGGCAAAAAAGACCATCGAAAAAACCAAAACTAGCTTCACAAAGTGAAAAAGCGCCCAAGCAAAATCCGGTCGATACACCACTGCACCTTCCGTTGTAGGAAAAAAAAAGTACCCCAAAGTCACAAAAAGAGCCGCAAACAAGATCCATCCAAAGGCACTTGCCTGAGCAGAGCGATTCACAGCTAAAGCGCGTACCCCAGAAGTCTTTAAAAAAATGAAGGAAAAAAGAGCATCCATAAACCCCACCATTATAGCGCTCCACAAAAAAAGAGCACCTCAAATTTCTAAGCCAACGACTTTTGCACCTAGCCTATCGTTAAGGTAAAATGCAATCTGATTATTTCTAATTCTCCCCACAATGATCAAAAACTCTGCAGACTACCTTGCTAAACAGGCTTGGGACATGACCCGACAACATTGGCAAGAACTCATACTTCTTCCTGTTTTAGTGGGCATTGTTTTTGTAGGCTTACAAGGCTTTATCAGCTGGGCTTTCATCGGCTTTGAAGAATTGGCTGAAGGCAGTTTTGTAGTCAGCCCACTGGTCGTGATCTTGGGTTTACTGATAGATGTGGCTGGATTTGTTTTTGGAGTCAGTTATCTGGCTGCCCTTCTCAAGTGGTGCGAAGACGTCCACAAAGGCAAAACCGAACTCGATGTGGCCGAAGGGCTTCGCTACGGGCTTTCACGCTTCTGGGGGACCATTGGAACCAGCCTACTCACTTGGATCAAAACCATGCTCTGGACGTTCCTCTTGGTTTTGCCTGGCCTCTACAAATTTGTCATGTACTCCTTCTCTGTAAAAGTTAGCCAATTGGAAAAACTCTCTGGAAGCGATGCAAATCGAATCAGTCAAATGTTGATCACCAATTCTGGCTTCATCCGTCGCATTGGGAACTGGTACGGAATTGGAATTATTTCAACATTGATTTTTTACCTTGCCTTGGCTGTAGCTGCCCTTCTAACAGCACTTTTCACCCTCCTTGCCATTCCAGTGGGGATCATTGTGGGGGGAATTTTGTTCACTAGCATCTTCATCTTCTTCGCAGTATTCAACATCATGGTCAATAACTTTCACTACTTGGCTTACCGAGAAGAGAACGCCGCTGAGTTGAAGAAAATGAAAGAAGCTCTCGCCAAAGCATAAGAACAGCAGCTCATTATAAGATAAACAAAGAGCCCAACCCAAAGTTGGGTTCTTTTATTTCTAAGTTCTAAAAGACTTTTCCCACCCTTCTCTTGAAGTTAGCAGGCTTTTTCCCTAGAATGCTGCCGACTTTTAATCTATTCCTAACCCAAGCATTATGAGTCCAACCCTCCTTGCTGTTATAGCAGGTGGAGTCGCATTGATTTGGGCGATCGGCTTGATCGTGAGTGTCCTCAGCAAGGCTGATGGAGATTCGACGATGCAAGAAATCGCTCGATCTATTCAAGAAGGGGCAATGGCGTACCTCAATCGCCAATACAAAACCCTCGCGATCTTTACCATCATTTTATTTCTTCTTTTAGGTTTCGGACTGCCAGAAAATGGCTTTTTCGTAGCCTCTGGCTTTCTGGTAGGAGCAATCTTTTCTGCTCTGGCCGGATACATTGGTATGGGCGTAGCCGTTCGGGCCAATGTTCGCACCGCTGAAGCCGCAAAGAAAAGCCTCCCAGAAGCCCTCTTAGTGGCATTCCGCGGAGGAGCTGTGACTGGCCTAGCTGTGGTCGGACTTGCTCTCTTGGGAGTAGCCGGCTTCTACTGGATGTTCACCAATTCTTTTGGAATTGGTATCGACAAAGCTCCCGGGCTCTTGATTGGATTCGGATTTGGAGCTTCCTTGATTTCTCTTTTCGCACGTGTGGGAGGAGGAATTTACACCAAGGCTGCCGACGTAGGTGCGGACTTGGTTGGAAAGGTTGAAAAAGGCATTCCCGAAGATGATCCACGCAATCCAGCCGTTATTGCTGACAACGTAGGAGACAACGTAGGAGACTGTGCTGGTATGGGTGCAGACCTATTTGAAACCTATGCCGTGACTTTGATTGCTGCCATGATTTTGGCTGCTTCTACGCTCACAACACGTTTCGGTGAAGTGGTTATCGAATACCCTCTTGCTCTCGGTGCAATGGCCGTTGTAGCAACAATTGTTGGCCTTTACTGTGTTCGTCTTGGTGAAGGAAAAACCAACATCATGGGTGCTTTGTACCGTGGAACCATGGTTACAGGAATTGTTTCTGGAATCGGGTTCTACTTCATCACGGATGCGATGCTCAACGACATCAAGATCTTCTTTGCAACACTCATTGGACTCTTGGTGACTCTTTTGATCAACATTGCAACCGAGTACTACACCTCCACCGAATACAGCCCTGTCCGCGGTATTGCCAAGGCTTCTGAAACTGGTGCAGGAACAAACGTGATTGAAGGAATCGCTGTGGGGCTCTTCTCCACTTTCCCCATGCTCGTCATTATTGTGGGCGCCATCTTTGCTTCCTACTGGTTGGGAGAACATTCCACCTTGGGCAGTGGCGTCTACGGAATCGCGATTTCTGCCGTAGCCATGCTTTCTACCACAGGAATGGTGATCGCTATGGATTCCTATGGGCCCATTACTGACAACGCAGGAGGAATTGCCGAAATGGCAAACCTCCCTGAAAAGGTTCGAAAAAACACCGATGCTTTGGATGCCGTTGGAAATACGACCAAAGCCGTAACTAAAGGTTACGCCATCGGTTCTGCGGCTCTGGCCGCTTTGGTGCTGTTTCAAGCTTATGGCGAAGAACTGCTCAAGAATAGCAGCCATGAATTCATCTTCAACATCGCCGACTACCGTGTGATGATGGGGCTCTTCATTGGAGGTATGCTCCCCTTTCTTTTCTCTGCTTTCCTTATGAAAGCTGTAGGACGCGCTGGATTCAGCGTGGTGGAAGAAGTACGCCGCCAATTCCGAGACATCCCTGGAATCATGGAACGCAAGGCTCGCCCTCAATACAATGAGTGTGTGGACATTGTGACCCGTGCTGCTCTACAAGAAATGATCTTGCCCGGCGTGATCGCCGTAGCTGCTCCTATACTAGTAGGCTTCGTAATGGGCCCCTTGGCTCTTGGAGGTTTGCTCGGTGGAGTCATCGTTTCTGGCTTCCTCATGGCCATCAACATGTCCAATGCAGGGGGTGCCTGGGACAACGGTAAGAAATTCGTAGAAAGTGGGAATCACGGTGGCAAAGGCTCCGAAGCTCACAAAGCCGCTGTGGTGGGAGACACCGTGGGCGATCCTTACAAGGACACCGCCGGCCCAGCTCTCAACGCTTTGATCAAGGTGATCAA
>CAYLWB010000004.1:0-3672 GCA_964387375.1 uncultured Candidatus Peribacteria bacterium
TGTATAATGAACAAAAGAACTTTGCAAGCCCTTTCCACGCACAATATATGCCATTAAAAGACGTTCTAGAAGACATCGGCTTGACGGAAAAAGAAGCTAAGGTCTATCTAGCCCTCCTGGAAATGAAGGAAGCTTTGCCCAGCGTACTTTCCAAGCATTCTGGAGTGAAGCGCCCAACAACCTATCTGATTTTAGAACAACTGGTTAAGAAAGGCCTGGCGGGACGTTCGCGTAAAGGAAAGTTCGAGTACTTCCAAGCCATCCCCCCACAAACACTGCTTGAAAAAGAGACTAAAAAACTTGCGGCACTTCAAGAAGTTTTGCCAAAACTTTTACAACTCCACGATCGCTTTGCTGTACGCCCACAAATGTCTGTTTTTGAAGGGGAGCAAGGTCTCATTCACATCATGGAAGACACTCTGAATACTTCAACAGAGTTGTTGTGTTGGGCCAACATCAGCCTAGCAACAGGTTCACTCTTGGAAGAGTACTACCCCAGTTATATCAAGAAGAAAGTTGAAAGAAAAATATGGCTACGTGGAATTTTTTCCTTTGACGAAGCGGCCTTGCAATTCAAGGCTCAAGGAAAAGAGGAATTGCGTGAAGTTTACCTGATCCCTGACGATGAGTTCCCCTTCCAAAACGAGATCAACATCTACGACGACAAGGTGGCCATCATTTCACATCAAGACAAGGTGGGCATCATCATTCAAAATCAAAACATTGCAGATACCCAACGCTCCATCTTCAATTTTGCTTTCTGCTGTGCAAAGCGAGCAGAAGAAAAGTTATTCCAAGAAAAAGGCATCAAACCCATACCAACCCCAGAGGCTCCCCGGGCCAAAAAGACTAACGGGTAAGTTGAATGGTAGGCGTAGTACCAGCACCTCCAGCTCCTTCGGCTTCTTCGTCACAAGCGCCAATAGTAATAGCACCTGTAGAAGCACGAGAGATCCAGTATTGAGTGTCTGCAGCAGTACCAGTAGAGGGGTCAAAAGGAGTAGCACCCAAATAGTCGGTAGTTAAACCGTTGGTTGCATCCGTGAGATCAACACAATCCGCGGTTCCGGCTGCAGTTGCAGTATTTGCACAGGCTGCAGAAGCAGTGTTCTCTTGGGTGCAGAGCCCATCGTCATTATCGGTAGTTCCAATGATCACGTACTTGTCAGTAGTGATGTTGCTCACTTCTGTAACAAGAGTGCCTCCACTGTCCGCCTGATCTGTCTTAATAGCTTCCAACATGGTGGATACATCACTCCAACGGCGCGCATTTCTTGCTTCGTGTAAACGACGAGCAGGGTCAATGGCAACAAAGAGCGCTGCAGCCAGAACAGCAATGATTGAAATAACAATGATCAATTCAATCAAAGTGAAGGCCAAACGCCTGGAAATAGATTTTTTACCCATGGAAGAGAAGTTAGCGTGGATCGAGCGCAGCTACTGTAGCAAAGAAGTCAAAACAATTCTATCTTTTTTCACAGGGGCCAGCCAATGGTAAGCACTTCCGACTGCTAAATCCAACCCTTGGGTTTCCTCAAAACCATCAAAGGGATGCGCCTGGAGTCCGAGAGCAGATGTTAAAAAGGGGATAAAAGATGGATCTGCATTAAAAACATTAGATACAAACAAGTCCTGCGCCTTCATCTCCAAAAGTGCGGTGCCTTGTTGAAAGAATTCCTGCATCCGGTCTCGAGCATCCACAGGAACAACAAGAGCATCGACAAGTACATCCTGAAGCACAAAAAGAAGGGCCACCCCTCCAGAACAAGGACTCACATAAAAAGTGTAGGGATGCTCTTTTTTTGGGACAGGGAAAGAGCGTGCCAAAGCCAATGCACCAGAAAGAAATTTCACCCCAGTCCAACCTGCCTTTTCAAAGGCATCGTTGTACGTTTGAAAAACAACTTTCTCCATGGCCGCCAAAACCACAATTTCTTCATTATTCACAGGATCCTTTAGTGCCTCTTGATCCACGACCAGCTCCTCAGCTTTGAAGGGTATACTGCTAGAAAGACGCTTCTGTACTAACGGCCCAATAACAGCCTCTTCCATTCCAACAGGCAAACGCAGCACATTCATGAAAATGTGATTGATGGGCAAAGCCACAACACAATCTGTGCTGCCTACAGCCTTTTGGAGTTTCGCCAATACTTGAGTGAGAGCCTCAAGATTCAAAATTTTTCCATCCAAAACAACACCTGCAGGCAGAGGCTCCCGTAGTACCTGGCTAAAGGAAGGCTCTTCCTTTCGAGCACGGAGCTGCACCAAAGCGACTTCGGTATCGGAGAGCTGAATCCCAATCGGTTTCTGAAATAAAGAGAACATGTGTATAGATTACTAGCTTTCTTCCCAATTGCTAATAGAAATCGGGTTTGTGTTTAAATTGACCGTCACCGTGAGACGACTCACATAAAGAGCACCTTGAACGGCCTCTACAGTGACCGTGCGGTAGTTGCCACCTGCATCTGCAACGCTGGTAGTACAGTCCACACTACCAATCGTAAAAGCCTCTCCAGCATATGCAGAATCCGTACTGAGTCGTACCACCACTTCTTCTACGCAGGCATCCGCTCCAGTAAGAGTTTCTTGATATTCATCGTCATAAAGACCTTGTTGGACCAAATCCACCCCACTGGTCACCACAAAAACCACAACTAAAAGTGCAATAGCTCCAAGGGCGAGCACAGCAGTGAGATTCATGAGGGCTGGAGTTTTTTGGAAGCGCATTTTATTCACGTAAAGAAACAGCAGTACGAACAGAAAGCGTCGAGGAGCCATCCAAAGAAGAAAGGGTAATCTCAATCTGGATGTTCTCCTGTTCAGTAGCTCGAGTCAAATCAGTGAAAGTGAATGAGGTAACATCCACTAAGTCGCTGGTGATCTGCACTCCATCTTTTTCGAGCGTAGTGATGGTCTGGCCGTTCACAATTTTGGTGTCTGTAGCAAAATTCACGGTACCACCCACTTCTGTGTCTTTGTTCAGGGTGAGCGAAGTAGCAGTCACGGCATTCAGACTTTCTGCATCATGAATTTCCTTAGACATCGCACTCATAACAAACCGCATATTCTCGTTCACCTCACGGTCACGTTGAGAATTGAGGCGTACACTCATCATGCTGATCGTCATGCTCATGAGTGGCAGTATGATGAACATTGCAATTGCGATATACAGTAGCAACTCAATAAATGTGAACGCCCGACGAGAATGGAAAGTTTTTCGCAGCATGATCTTCAATAGTTGGTGGTAAGAACTTCTAATTGCGGATTGTCCGTAGATCCGTTTCCTGTGTAATAGGCCGCAATCTGTATCCAACGTGTCCCAGAGGCAGAATCATAGGTGTCAATTGTGGTCCCAGAAGTGGTGTAATAGCTGCTACTGGTCCCATCTGAACCCACCCACATTGCGGTGAGCAAGCCCGCTTCGGAGCTAGCTGTACGAATCTTGAATTTGAGAGTCCCAGTCACCGTTGTCCCAGAAGCAGTCCACGAAAGCGTGCCCCATGTGGTGCTTGCACTTCCAGAATCAAAAGCTTTACTTGTGTAAATGGCGTTTTTACTACGAGTGGATGTGACGGTTCCCTCTTGAATCACCTGAAGCTCCTCGGTATCGCCAGCACTGGCCATAAAAATATGCGAGTTGTTATAAAAAATCCCATTGGTATTCGCATCCAT
>CAYLWB010000004.1:3772-21310 GCA_964387375.1 uncultured Candidatus Peribacteria bacterium
TGGCCATAAAAATATGCGAGTTGTTATAAAAAATCCCATTGGTATTCGCATCCATGTCCAATGAATAGACTCCAACTGGGTTGGAGGTGTTTGTATAGTCAATAACCCTAAATTCGTTGTTTCCCAAAGCCCCCGTCAAAAACGCTAAATGATCTTCTGGAATGGCTACAACATCCGTAAAAGAATCGGCAATGTCGAAGCCACCCAAATAAGTAATGGTCGTTCCTGAAACACTCGCCACAACGTATTCTTCTCCTCCAGTATTCACCGCAAAAGCCATGTGCAAATACCCATAGGTGGAATCGTAGTAAAGCCCACGATTAACGGCTGTCCCCGCATTGTTGTAGATCCAAGCCCCATTGGCAGTTGGAGAAGATGGCGTGCTCACATCAATCACTTTGACTTCAGCAGCAGTGTCAGACGTACCCAAGTAAACATAGTTGCCCACTTTGACCATGGAGTTGACATTGAAACCAATCTCTAATTTGCCAGTGAGTGTGGGTGCAGCTGGATTAGAAATATCTATAACGAAAAATTCACAACCCTGTCCAGTACTGGCACAAGTCCCTGTATTGGCATCTGTACCCAAATAGGCATAAGACCCAGAAACAACAATTGCGTTGCCATTTCCAGCGCTAGAAACCGTATCGTATCCAGACACTTTTGTTGGAGAAGCTGGCGTGGAGATATCATAAATAATGAACTCTTCAGAATTGTTGTTGTTGCCCAGATAGGCATAATTCCCAGAGACTACCACTTCGTTCACACTTCCCGTGGCTTCTTTTGCTGCCACCAAAGAGGGCGCACTAGGCGTACTGATGTCGTAGATGGCAAACTCACAGTTTGCACCCGTTGCCTCCACACAGGTTCCAGTACCCGTAATCCCAAGATAAGCGTAATTGCCGCTCACAGCCACATCCAAAGCATCGGCTAATCCTGCAGGATTTCCACTTCCAATGTGGGTCGCCTCTGTCCATCCGCTTGTTGTGCTCGTGAGCACTTGGAGTTCAGCAGTATTCACTCCACTCGCACCATAGAGCTGTACTCCATCAAACCAAACTGCGTAACCGGTTCCGGAACCACTGAGGTTCACACTAACATCCAAGGCATTGGCAGTGGTGTCTAAAATCAAAAGCTCAGAGGAAGCCCCCGTTCCAGCCGTATAGGCATATCCTCCTGAATAAAACACATCATAAATGCTCCCTCCAATTTCAATGCTGTCTCCCGCGGTAGGACTGCTAGGAGTCGCAATATTGACTTCAAAAAATTCAGGCCCTGTAGCGTTGGTGGTACAGCCCACATAAGCCATGTCATTGGTAGAGTCCACGAATACACTTTGAACAGGACAGGTCCCCGTCAAGTTCAGGGCGTGTGTAGAAAGATCGCTCAAATCCACACCAACAAATTCAAAACTCGCATTAGAGGTTCCAAAAAAAGCGTACCCATCGTTGATTTCTACGTCATAAAGTGTCGCGCCCGACTCAACTTCGTTGCTCACCGTGATGCTTCCTTCTGGAGTGCTGACATCTAAAATTTGTACTTCTTGCTGAGCATGTTGAGAACGCGCAACTACAAGTGTGGTGCCAGAAACATCAATTCCATTCGCATCGGCAGTACCCTCCAAGTCCACGTTTTGCACAAAAGCATAGGTCGCAATGTTGTAGACCTTCACTTCGGCAGTATCGTCAGAAGTGGCAACGTAAGCGTAGTTTCCCGCAATGGCGATATCGTTCATTGCCACCCCTGTATCAAAGGCCGCCACTTCTGTAAGAACGTCACTGCTCACATCTTTCAGGTCATAAATGATGAATTCATCTCCACTAGTAGCTCCATCTAGCCAATAAAGATAATTATCCACAATCGTGAAATCATTGGGGTCCGCATCGCCATCCGTATCTGTAGTGAAATATGTGGGCGTAGCAAAAGAAGCCAACTGTTGCATTTGAACACTCCCTCCCACAAGACTTTCACTGCTATTGAAGTACCCCTCCTCAAAATCGGCGTAACTATCTACAAGCCATGAACGGGACTCCCAGTTGGTGAGTCGCATGGTCGAAACCATGGTCTGAGAGATTCCTTGAATTGTGGTCCAAGAAATGGTGATCACCGCTTCAAAACGCAAGTCTGTTGTGGTTTCGGTAAGAGCTACGGTTCGCGTATAGGTTTTGCCATTGGCAGTGTACGTATCGTTTGCACCAGACAGTTCCCAATAACCATTGCTTGAAATCAGCCCATACGTGCCTGCATTGAGACTAGCCCAATCATAATTACGGATAGAGCGTAGTGCCTCTTCTGCTTCTTGAGTGAGATAGCGAGCTACAATTCTGTCGTTGCTGTTCTTAGCACTAAAACCAAACCCCAAGGTCGCAGTAACCATGGCCCCCCCAATGATGGCAAAAATAGCCACAGCAAGAATGACTTCAATGAGTGAAAATGCTTTAGTTTGAAGTCGCATTGCCTAGGGTGTTAACTGTAATTGTTCGCGTGGTTCCTCCACTGCTGCTGACCAAAGTGATGGTCCCATACTGGCTGGTAGCACCTGTTACTTGATTGAAAGTCACTTCGCTCCCTCCGCCTTGCAGAGAGATCGAACTAAAAGTCACCGAGTCGGGTAGAGGGTAAGTGATGTCTAAAGTGGTATCACGGCCTGCGTAAGTAGAGCCAGCATAAAGGACATATGAATCTGTTGTACTATCAAGAAATTTGACACCCCAAGCAGAATCACTAATTTGAGTGGCGGCTTGGGCATTTGCTTGCCTCAAAACGTGCACCAATTCTTGGGTCGCCACCTCCAGATCATTTCGAAAAATGCTGTGCACCAGTTGAGGTACCGTATACACGAGCAGAACCATAAAAATGGTAACGGTGAAGGTGAGTTCAAGGATAGAAAAAGCAGCTTTTTTCATTGAATTCCTCCAGACAAAGAATAAATAGGTCCAATGATGGCAAAGGCAACACCTGCGACTAAAAGACCAATAAAAATAAGCAATATGGGTTCCAACAGACCACTTAAATTTTTCAAACGACCATCCACTTCCTCCTCATAAAATTCTCCCAAATAATTGAGTGAATCCTCAAGATTCCCACTCTTCTCCCCAACTCTCAGCATGTGAGTGGCAAGCATTGGAAAGAGGAACGCTTGTTTCTCTACTGCACCAGATAAATCCAGCCCCATTGTGACAGAGCTCTTCATAAGACGGATGCTCTTTTTATAAGCAAGATTGCCCACCACTTTTTCTGTGATATCCAGCGCTTGATCAATGGGGATTCCTGCCCCCATTAGGGTTGCAAACACTCGGAAAAAGCGGGCCAAATAAACCTGACGAATCAAAAATCCAGCCACTGGCAAACGCAAATAAACACGGTGAGAAATAGGCCGAATCCAGGGCAATTCCAGAAAAATTGGGGTAAAGATAGCCATTCCAATCACACCCATAACAATCAAAATTCCGTAACTTTGGAACGCTTTAGCAAACCAAAGCAAAATACGAGTAGAAAGGGGTAAAGTGACTTTCAAACTCGAAAAAAGTGGGAGGAGTTGTGGCAAAACAAAGAGACCAATCCCCATGACCAAACCAAGCACCGCAATCAAAACAATAATAGGATAGAGCATCGCCCCTTTGACGCGCTTTTTAAGCTCCACATCTTTCTTAAGAAACATCCCAATATAATCGAGTGTTTTTTCTAAAGTTGCGGAGAGTTCTCCCGTACGAATGAGTTGAATAATGAGTTCTGGAAAATCTTTCGGGAAACGCGCCAATGCATTAGAAAGCTTGTCTCCAGCAGCCACTTCTTTCACAATTTGTTTAAGCAAAAATTTAAGACGCCCCTTTGATTGGGCTTCGAGCATTTGAAGAGCTTCAAAGATAGAAATACCCGCCTTGAGCATGATGCCCAAGTGCTTCACAAAAAAGAGGAGATCAATCGTAGAGACATGCCCAAAAGAAATCTCCTTGCTGAATATGCCCTCCACCTGCTTTTGCAACATGAGAATTTCAATGGATCGAGACTGGAGCAGAGCTCGAGCTTCACGCTCAGACCCCACTTTAAGTGTACCTCTTGCAAGCGCCTTATCAGGCCCGATACCAACGTATTGAAATTGCATAAGTAAAGTTATTCACGAACCACACGGAGCACATCGTCGAGCGTTGTTTGCCCTTGGAGCACCTTGGTCATGGCATCATCAAACATCGTAGTCATGCCCTGTTGAATGGCATGCGCTTGAACCACGTCGGAAGAAGCGCCATCCAAAACCATTTTGCGAATAGCGGCATCAACAATAAGAATTTCAAAAACACCAATACGTCCAAGGTAACCGCTGTGGTGACAAGCATCACACCCTCCCCCTCTATAGAAAGTTTGCTTCCCTTGAGGAAAGAGCACTGCTTTCATTTTATCTGAGATGAGCAGGTTATTTTGTTCAAGATCTTGAGGAGTGGCTTCGTAACTGAGAATACAGCTCTTACAAATTTTACGGACCAAGCGTTGAGCCACCACAACATTCACTGTAGAAGCGACCAAAAAAGGCTCAATGCCCATATCCAAAAGACGGGGTAACGCTGTAGCAGCATCATTCGTATGCAAAGTACTGAGCAATAAATGTCCGGTAAGAGCCGCATTGATCGAAATATCTGCAGTTTCTTGATCGCGAATTTCCCCCACCATAATGATATCCGGGTCCTGACGAACAACGGACCGCAATCCAGAAGCAAAGGTCAGGTTTGTCTTAGGATTAACCTGGATTTGGTTCACTCCAGAAATGGAATATTCTACTGGATCTTCAATGGTTGAAATGTTCACGCTCCGCTCATTGAGGAGCTTTAAAACAGCATAGAGAGTGGTGGTTTTACCCGAACCAGTCGGCCCCGTCACTAAGATCATCCCCCAAGGTTTTTCTGCCTGAGATTTGAGCAAATTGAGGTCTTTCTCAGAAAGACCAATCTCTTCCAAACTGAACTGACGAGAACGTTCCGAAAGCAGACGCATCACCACCTTTTCACCATAAGTTGTGGGCAAAATAGAAATACGAATATCCACTTTTTCACCCTCAAACTGATAAGACAAATGCCCATCTTGCGCTGAGAAATGCTCGTCTGTACGCAGTGTGCTCAGAATCTTCAAACGGGTAGAAAGACGGTCATGGATGCTTTTTGGAAAGCTCAAGACATCTTCCAGCACCCCATCAATGCGAAACCGCACTACTGTCTCCACTTCTTGAGGTTCAATATGCAAGTCGGAAGCTTTTGAGCTGTATGCATAGGAGAGCAGTAGATCCACAATCTGAATCACACGACTGTCTTCCTCTTCACCTTTTTTCTTTGGGTCTTCTTGACTCAAGTCCTTGACCAAAACCATGATTTTACCACCCAGATCATTTTGGTAGCGGTGGTAGGTTTGGCGCAGATCGTTGAGAGTTGCATAATGCAAAGCAACCTTTAGCCCAGTTTTTTTCTCGAGCAGTTGAACAAAATGACCTCGAGAAGGATTGTGGCAAGCCACATGTAGAGTGCCCTGCTCCACTCGAAAAGCAGCCAATTCATAAGCCGTAGCAAATTCTTGAGGAATAAGCGTAAGAACTTCACGACTGATGGGCTGTTCGCGCAGATTCACATAAGGCAGCCGTACTTCGTTTGCAATGAGTTGACCCAAATGCTGGTCGGAAAGCGATTCAGTCTCCACCAAAACCTGCTCCAATGGGATTTTTTTGGCCTGTGCAAGCCGTAAAGCGCGTTCGATCGCTTCTTCTTCCAAAAACTGCCCATCGCGCAGAATTTGTGCCAAGACCTCATCGGAAACCACTGTCAGGCTCATAGCAATTGAATTTAATCTGTTAATTATATCACAAAAAAGCATTTCTTGGAAGACCAGTATGCTGGGAGCATGGAACTCTTCTTGCTAGAATGTGCCCACGTTTTCCACGCCTACAATGCGAACTCCAAACAGGGCAGAAGTCCGAGCCATGACTTATGGGCTTACAGCAGCCTTTTTAGGAGGACTTTACCTTCTGTTTAAAAACAGCAGTTGGCTTGGCAATCAACAAATTTACACCCTTTTTGAACTCAGCAGCACCTTACTTGCCTTCTGTATTGGAAGCATTGCACTGATTCGATACTACACAAAAAAAGACGCTTCCATTTTATTTTTAGCGGTTGGGTTTTTGGGTGTGGGCCTCTTAGAAGGTTACGACGCGATCGTAACTTCAGGCTTATTCAGCAGCTTCTTCCCTTCCCAGGTAGATACCGTGCTTTCGTGGAGCTGGTTCTCTTCTCGTATCTTTCTGAGTTTATTGCTCTGTTTGAGCATCTTAACGGCCAGAAAACGGGTTGATGAAAGCTACATCTACCTAGGTGTTAGCTGTCTTACTTTGCTCGTGTTTCTTTTTTTCACACTTGTGGAACTTCCACCAGCCTATTCAAGTTTCTCATGGGCTGGCCGACCAGCAGAGTTCATTCCTGCTATTTTGTTTTTATTGGCTTTCATTGGGCTGATTGAAAAGGGATCCTGGAAAGAAGAGCATTTTGAGTATTTGTTGTCTCTTTTCTTAGTGGTCAGTATGGTGATTCAATTTTTTGTAGCTCCCTTCTCACATCGAATTTTCGATCTAGCCTTCCATTTCAGTCAAATTGCCAAATTGAGCAGTTACCTGCTTGTACTCTTAGGCTTGCTCATCAACATGTATTTCTTATTCAAAGAAGCAGAAGAAAACCGTGCAAAACTATCCAGTCAAAACAAACAACTCACTCAAGCTCAACACCAAAGCCAGCTGGCTCAAAAAAAGCTGGAAAAAGCCCTTCTTGAGGCAAAAGAGCAAGAAAAAACACTCAGACAAATGAATAAGGTCATGGTGGGCCGCGAACTCAGAATGATTGAACTCAAAAACGAAGTCCAAAACTTAAAAGACAGCAAATGAAACTCTATCCCGTCGATTTTTACAAACTCCCAATTCTTAAAATACAAGCCATTGGGAAAGAGCTGAGTGAAGTGACTTTAGACATCCGTAACAGCGCTCTGCGCTTTTGGCCTGGCCAATACATAAGAGTCACTCTCCCAACCCTTAGCCCAAACGTAAAAGGAGGCAACACGCGGGATTTTAGTATTGCGAGCTCTCCAAACAACAAAAAGGAATTGAGTTTTAGCTTTCGTCATTCCAAGAGCAGCTTCAAGACTCATTTACTCAAAGCCAAAAAGGGTACTTTCCTTCAGATCCAAGGTCCGCTCGGCTCTTTCCTCTTACCAGAAGATAAACACCGCCCAATCATCTTTCTTGCAGGTGGAATAGGCATAACACCTATGCTGAGCATGCTGCGTTTTGCAACTGAAAACAAACTCCCTCACCCGATCCAGTTTGTTTTTGCCAACTCCAAAGACCGAGATGTTCCCTACTTTGACGAGTTAAAACGACTAGAAAAAGAGAATCCCCATTTGGAACTTTTTTCCCAAGAAGGACCTCTTAAACTGGCACCTCTTCAAAAGAAACTGGAGGTGAATGCCAAGACCCTGTGGTACCTGTGTGGACCACCACAAATGGTCCAAGAGCTCTATGAAGATATCCAGCATCGTTTCAACGTGGAGCCAGAAAACATCATGATTGAGGAATATGTGGGGTATCAAAAAAACCTTAGTGATTACAAGACACTCTCGACCGAGCACTTAGACTCATACAATAGTGAAAAGGTTTTGAAAGAGAATCTCACACAGGTCTTGCTTGACGTCGTAGGTCAATCAGCACTCATTGCCATGACGGATGTTCAAGGCAACATCCTTTATGTGAATGATAAATTTGCCGAAGTGTCTGGTTACAAGCGCGAAGAGCTTTTAGGTCAAAACCACAGGATTTTGAAATCAGGTTTCCACCCACCAGAGTTTTATGAAGACATGTGGGCCACAATTTCAAGGGGCAAGCTTTGGCGTGGCGAAGTGAAAAACCGTGCCAAAGACGGCAGTTACTACTGGGTGGACACCTCCATCAGTCCCATTTTCAATGCACAAGGGAAAATCGATCGCTACATGGCCGTACGATTTTTAATCACCGAGCGCAAAGATTTAGAAGAGTCTCGAGCAGCCATCATGAATATTTTAGACGACGTGGAGCATGAAAAAGAACGAAGCGAACGTCTTAGTCAGGAGCTTGCTCGTTATAAACTCGCTGTAGACAGTGCCAACGACCAGATCATTCTCACAGATGCCGAAGGAACGATCCTTTATGCAAACAAAGCTTTAGAGAAACTGAGCGGCTACAGCGTAGAAGAAGTCCTCGGCACAAAAGCTGGCACTAAATGGGGTGGTCAGATGGATAAATCTGTTTACCAAGATTTATGGAAGACCATTAAAAAAGAGAAAAAAGCCTATACAGGCGAGCTGAAAAATCGAAATAAAAACGGTGAATTCTACGATGCTCTACTCAGCATTTCACCCATGCTCGATCGCAATGGAGAGGTCAGTTTCTTCGTAGGCATTGAACGAGACATCACTAAGGAAAAGACCGTAGACCGTATGAAGACAGAATTTCTCTCTTTAGCTTCTCATCAACTACGCACGCCCCTCTCCGCCACTCGTTGGTTTTGTGAAATGCTTCTCATTGGGGATATGGGTCAACTCACGGAGCCGCAAAAAGATGTCATCAAAGACATGTATGAATCCAACAGCCACATGATTGAGTTGGTAAATACCCTCCTCAACATTTCACGCATCGAATCTGGAAGGATTGTAATAGAACCAGAACCAACACAGCTCAACAAACTCATTCAAGACGTCCTCAAGGAAATCCAACCTCAAATGGATGCCAAGAAACAACACTGCGAGGTGAAAGTGAGTCGGGAAATTAAAAAAACCAATCTAGATCCAAAACTCATTCGCGAGGTCTACAAAAACCTGCTCACCAATGCCAGCAAGTACAGCCCAGAAAAAGGCAAAATCACAGTCCAGGTCGAAGTGAAGGGTGAAACAATTCTTTCAACAATCCTAGACAATGGATATGGCATCCCAGAAAAAGACAAAGCACGTATTTTTAAAAAATTCTTCCGCGCAGACAATATCATCAGCAAGCAAGTGGAAGGCAATGGCCTGGGGCTCTATTTGGTGAAGGCAATTGTGGAATCTTCAGGAGGTGAAATCTGGTTTGAAAGCAAGGAAAAGAAAGGCACTAAATTCTTTTTCACCCTTCCAAAAAGAGGCGTTGTAGCTAAAAAAGGTGAAGTTTCTCTCAATTCCTGATATAATGGAGGCAATATGGAAGTTGCCCCCACAAACACTGGTGCTTTACTTCTCGTCGCTGAAGACGATAAGTTTCTCATGAAAATTTACCAAAACAAGCTAGCAAAGGAGGGCTTCAACGTGCTCCCTGCCCACGATGGCGAGGAAGCGTTACAGCTCATGCAGAACAATACGCCTAAGCTAATCCTGCTCGACCTCATCATGCCCAAAAAAACAGGCTTTGAAGTCTTAGCCGAGCTTAAAAAGAACCCAAAAACAGCCTCCATACCTGTTCTGATTTTTTCCAACCTCGGCCAAAGTTCCGACATAGAAAAAGGCATGCAACTGGGCGCCGCCGACTACGTGATTAAATCCAACCTCTCCATCACCGAGGTGATTGAAAAGATCAAGAAGTACGCTTAATCATACCCAAGCACCAAGTTTAGCAGCGTGACTATGGAGTTTAATCTCTTGAAGAGAGCAGCCCTTTTATTCGCTCACGCAAAGCATGTATTCGGAGTCCCAACAACTCTCCACACGAAGTCTGCATTAACTCATGCAATCTATCGGCCAATCCATCAATTTGTGCCGGATCACAGCCAGCATCAACCCAGTCGATATACATTCTCTCTAGTTGGGTCTGCCTGCGCCGCATAGGACCAAATACCGGATATGGAACGACAATGCCTCGAATTCCTTGAACTAGTCTAAGCGCCACTTCACTGGAAAGCCCTGAATCTTCGTTATGGCCTGATGATGCAATGTTTTGTAGAGCCCTTAAAAGTTCTACAATCTCACCTTTTGTAAGAGGGTGGTGATTGGGGTAGTAAACACCAGTAACCAAGCGTTTTCCCCTGAGACTCCCATCAAGCGGACTGGGATATGGCCTTAAGTTCTCCCTCATACAAGTGGTATGCAATAGATAGATAGACGGATATACTTTAACAGTTTTTTTAGGTTTGTCAATTGATTGACCTGCGCACAATACACGATTCCCAAATTTTATTTGACACAAATAAGTCCCTTCAGCGCACTAGCTTCTCCCAATTCTTCCAGAACAATTTGTCTTGGATCTCTTGAGAAAGACCTAAAGAAGTGTACGTAACCCCTGCATCCAACGCAGATACAAAGCTGCCTTTGCCTTGGTACATGCTGAGCTGATCTTTGTAGAGTGCTGTTAAGTTGTCCGCGGTCTTGTTTTCGTAAGTCGTGACCACCACGTCTGTACCGAATAAGATGCGGTCTTGATATTTTTCAAAGAATTGCACATAGGCATCGTGATTCTCCGTGAGAGTCTTCAAGCCTTCCGTTGTGTATTCTAAAACACCAAAGCTCGTGTCTACGTAAAGATTGGGGTGAGCATCGAGCAAGCTGCCCACACGCTCCAAATTCTTAGAAGAAAGGCAGTAGTGAGGACAGATCACCTCCATGTCAGGATGCGCTTCCAAAAGGCCTTCCAATTCCTCTTGGTATTTGGCGGTATTCACAGGAAGCATGAGTAAACCTTTCCCATTTTCAATCACTGTATAGAATTCTTCAAATTCAGGAGCATTCAAGGCCTTGGTATGTGTATAAGAGTAACCTGTATAAAGCTTCACACCCAAAGCTCCATGTTCAAAACACTGCTGTACTTTTTCAATACTCGTTTCATCAGAAGGATCAACACTGCAAAAGAATTGGAATTCTTCTGGGTAGGCCGTTACCGTGTCTAAGAGTTGTTCTTCATTCTCATCAACACTCGCTAAATCCACCTCTTCTCCGTCAGCGTAGTACAAAAGCCCGTTGGGGATCACATGTAAAACGGTAGTAGAAATGCCCAATTCCTGCATGACAGTGCGAAGTTTAGCGACATCGGTGCTTTTTTCTACAGATTCGTGAACGTTTACAATACGGTTGGACGCGCCCCCTTTAAGAAACAAAAGCATGGCGAGAACCAATACAAATAATGTTCCAAAAACAAAGTAGATGGAGCGTGTGGTAGGCATGACTAGAGGGATTGAAAGTAGTGAAGATGCAGCCATTTTATACCTCTCACAAAGAAGCCACAATCAAAAGAGTCTGGACAAAACTCGGGCCGCATGAGCAGCCAACTGAATGCTTCCCGTCACCAAAACCGTATCTTCTTTACGAAGGTTGTTTTGGAGCTCTTTACAGGCTAGATCTAAACTAAAGAAGAACTCTACTGGGATTTTTTTCTCTTTCAAAAACATCAAAGCTTCTTCTGTTTCTACAGCGCGATCTTTGGAAGGCACTAAAAAAACGGCATCCATCCCTTTCACCAACAGTTTGAGCATCTCTTTCCAATTTTCTTGATGGGAGACTTTAGTTAGAAGCATTCTGCGACCCAGAAAATCGAGGCTTTCCCAAGTGTCCATAAGTGCCTGAACCCCCTCCAAGTTGTGAGCAATATCTATGAAGATCCTGGGTGCAGAAGAAAGCTGTTCCATGCGAAGCGGCCAATAGACTTCTTGCAACCCTTTCTGAATTGCTCCGTCTGGAATGATCCATCCCTTTTCCCGCAATGCCTCAACAATCAACATAAGGAGTGCGGCATTCCATTTTTGGAAATTTCCCAAAAGACCAACTGGCCCCTCAAAAGGACGGTCTGTTTTCCTAAAAACAGCCTGCTTTGTTTGGGCAAAATTCTCCATTAAAAGCAAGAGTTTGGGATCTCTTTCGCTGGTCACTAAGGTAGCTCCTTCCTTTAAAATTCCTAACTTTTGCAAAGTGATGGCTTCTAAAGAATGGCCCAATAGATTTCGGTGTTCCAAACCCACATTGGTGATAGCTGCCACTTCTGCATTCACCACATTCGTGGAGTCCAAGCCCCCCCCAATGCCCACTTCCCAAACAACAAGATCCACTTTCTTTTCCTCAAACACAAGAAGTGCAAGCAGTACAAAGAATTCAAAAGAAAGAAGCTGAATCTCAGGGTGCAGATCTAAAAGCTCAAAAATGCGCGTGGCATGGCGTGCAAAATCCACTTCAGAAATGGGTTGAAAATCAACACGAATACGCTCTGGATAAGCATGCAAGTGTGGAGAGGTAAAAAGCCCAGTGCGATAACCCGATCCCCGCAGGACAGCTTCGGTCATGGCAGAACTGGAACCTTTGCCGTTGGTCCCCGTAATATGCACAAAACGAAGTTTTTTTTGAGGATCTCCCAATTCATGCAATAGCCCGTTTAAAAGCGATAAACGATCCCCCTTGTTCAAACGGGGAAAAGTCTCTAGCCTGGCAATGGTTTCCGCATAATTCACTCCCCTCTTCTAACATGAAGGCTGCCCTCGCTTCAAATATACGCAAACTGACTTGGGGGGCTTTTTTGATGGAGACCTATCTGTTTATTTCCGTTTTTGTGCCTATTTTGAGTGACGTGGGACTCAAAATGGAAGAGATTTTGTGGATCGAAGGCATCTACGCATTGATCATGGCAGCTTTAGAAATCCCCGCTGGCTACTACGCCGACGTCTACGGGCGGAAACGCGCTTTGATTCTGGGATCAGTTTGTGGTCTTTTAGGCCTGTGTATTTTCCCCTTTGCTCAAAGCTTCTGGGCCTTTGTTCTAGGCCGTGTCATCATGGGAATCGGAAGGAGCTTTGCTTCTGGCGCTCGTGAAGCTCTCATTTACGATTCCCTTATAGAACTCAACGAAGAACAGCGTTACAAAGAAATATATGGGAATCTCAGTTTTAACTTACGCATCTCTGCAGCAGTGGCTGGGCTTTTAGGTGGACTGCTAGGACAAATCTCCATGCAATTGCCTCTCGTGCTCAGCATCGTGCCTGCCCTACTTTGGCTTCCGGTTCCTTTTACTTTGGTGGAGCCAAAAAAACACACCATGCAATTGGAACATTGGAGTTATTTAAAATTGATTTTTAAGGAAAGTTTTGTAAAAGATCGCGGGTTAAGAATGCTTGTTTTGTATACGGGTTTTTGGGGAACATGGATGTACGCTACTTACTGGCTTTTCCAGGCTTACATGGAAGAAAGACAGGTGCCTGTGTTGGTTTTTGGGATCCTCATTTCTGCACAAAATATAATCGGAGGCATCACTGGGAAGTACGCAAAAAAATTGAGCCTCTACGTGGGGAAGACAGGTATTTTTCTACTGATGCCTCTACTGAGTGTAGGGACAATGCTCTTAGCGGGTCTCAGTACAAATACTTTAGCGAGTGGTTTACTTTTGATCATAGGAGCACTGTGGGGGTTCTCTAATGTATACACTTCAGATCTTATACAACAACGAGTGCCTTCCGACAGAAGAGCCACCCTCCTTTCAACCGTAAGTATGATCCACAGAGGAAGCTTTTTCATTGCGGCACCTATTCTTGGAGCAATCAACGCTGCCCAAGGAATAGAATGGACTCTCGTTGTTACAGCAATCGCCTACCTTTTCTTTGCTTCCATCAACATATTGACTTTAAAAAGAACCGGCGAACTGGATGAATCCCCAACAAGGGCACGTAGATTTTCATAGCGTCATTTGGTATAAATGATTTGCTTACGCTCATCCGTTCCATGCCAACAAAACGGCTCCTACTCTTTCCCACCATTTTCTTAGCTTCTTTCTTCGTTGGGTTTTTTGCTGTGGAATGGGGAGGAGCTTCTCTTTTTGTTTTCGAAAACATCAAAACGGACCAATCTCATTCTCAAAAAATCAGTCTAGAAGAAGACTTAGCAAAAGGGTTAGCCATCCCCTTGGAATGCGACGTCTTGGTTGGCGGTGGTGGAAGTGGTGGAATTGCCGCAGCCCTTCAATCCTCCCGCCTTGGGGTCAACACGTGCCTGGTAGAAGAGAGCAACTGGCTTGGAGGCATGCTCACCTCTGCAGGTGTTTCTGCAATCGATGGGCGTGGAGATGCCATTTCTGGGATCTTCAAAGAATTTCTAACCCGAGTAGAGGCGGTTTATGCAGAAGCGGGTGAACTCGAAGAAACCAAAAAATGCACGGTCAGTTTTTTCTGTTTCGAACCTAATGTGGGTCGTGCCGTACTCGAAGACATGGTTGCTGAGGAAGAGCAGCTAACCGTTTATAAAAACGCCAAAATAGATCGTGTCTATCGAGATGGCAATCTAATTACAGGCGTGCGTTTCAAACAGAATGGCCAACTCTTCATTGTAAAAACGAAAGTGCTTGTTGACGCGACTGAATTCGGAGACTTGATGTTTTTGGGAGACGTCCCCTACGATTTGGGACCCGACCTAGGCTCCAACGAATTGCATGGCAATGAAGCTGAAGCATGCACACAACCCCTCACCTATGTGGCCATTTTAGAAAATTACGGTGGCGACAACACCATCCCAGTCCCTAAAAACTATTCCAAAGACAACTATGTTTGTAGTGTAGATCACCCAGGTTGCCGAGGAAGTAAAAGCCAATTCAGCATGGAGCGCCTCTTGGAATATGGGGCTCTACCCAATGGGAAACTCATGATCAATATTCCAAGCCATTCTTATGGAAATGACTTCCATGCCACCTCAGACGACCTCGATAAATTAAATCGAGAGGAAATCCTGGAACTGGCGAAGCAATACACGCTTGGTTTTGTCTACTTCATGCAAACAGAATTGAGCATGGAAGAGTACGGGCTTTCCGATGAGTTTGGAACAGAAGACAAATTAGCAATCATTCCTTACGTTAGAGAAAGCCGACGATTGGAGGGGGAAATACGCCTACTAGAAGACGAAATCCTCCCGGATGAAAGAGGGCGTGCCCAGTTTCGCAACGATGCTGTTGCAGTGGGCGAATACCCTATAGATTTGCATTTTTGCACTCCCGGCAAAGGAGATGTTTATCATGAGATCCCACCTTATTCCATCCCATTGGGAGTCGCCATCCCAGAAGATGTGGATGGATTCATGGTGACAGAGAAAAACATTTCAGTAAGCCACATTGTGAATGGAACCACTCGCCTTCAACCCGTAGTCATGTCTATGGGGCAGGCCGTAGGCGTGACTTCTGCATTGGCGGTTTTACAAGGGGTACAACCAGATGAAGTCGCCATAGAAGATGTCCAGGAGGAGCTGATCTCAGCCCACAGTCGCATTGTTTATTTTTCCGACCTACCCACAGACCACTATGCCACAGAACGTATCACTCGACTTGCCTTACACAATTTAATTTCTGGCTACCCAGATCTCAGTTTTGGAACGAACAATCCAGTCAATTTTGGAGAGCTAGAGTCTCTCTACAAAAGTGTACTGCGATATTACAACAAGGTAGACAATTACAGCCTAGATGCCCAGAATTATTTCGCAGAAAACGACACAGAAGCATCTGTTTCACGTGGCGAATTGGCCACTTTTATCAATCAATACGTTCTTGAAGGGGACTCCGAGCGCGGGCCCTTTTTTAAAGATGTTGGACCGAGCAACCCACATTCTGGAGATATCAATGCACTGGCAAAACTGCACATCGTTAACAGCCAATCAGGGCAGTTTCGACCCTACGATTTAGGAACGCGTGCCGAAACCGTAATGATGCTCATGTCTGCTGCTGAACTACTCGAGATCCAGTGATTCCTGAAGTTTGTGCACAAACTCAATTTCTCCAAGAGCTTGTGTGTAATGCAGGTTGATTTCGTACATGGGCAAGTACTCCTCAATGTCTGATTCAACAGTAGGACGGATTTCTTGTAACAAGTCGTCACGCTCCGCAATTTCCGCCAAGTGCACGTAGGACCAAAGATAAAGAAAAGTCCCCTCTGGGCGGAGTGCCATAGCTTCTTTGTAGTAAGCCAAAGCAGACTCCACTTCCCCATGGGTTTCCGCGAGCAGGCCCAATTTGTAAACGGCCTCAGCACTGTAAGGATCAACAGCGAGTTGACGCTTCAAAAAATACTCTCTCATGACTGAATCTGCTTCATAGCGATCAGCCAATTGTAAAAATTCCCAGCGAGGCAAAATAGGCTGAAAACTCACTGCCTCTTCCATACTGCTCGTACCTTCCATAAGACTATCGAAACGATTCTCGTTGAGCCGAAGCACGGCGCTAAAAACAAGCACCATAATGAAAAGTAGTCCGACCAAAACACGTTGCACCCAAAGCCAAAACGTATTGAGTTTTTTAGGATGCACCACAGCTGCAAGAAGAAGCCAAAAAAGTAGGGCATTCGAAAAAAAGTTGAAGTTGTAGTCCACAAGGCTATGTGCCAACATGCCGAGCAAAGCTGACCAAGCCACGCGTTGAAAGAGCGAAGTGGTTTTTGCAAGAGGATTGCTCCCCATAAAGAGAAGTAACAAAAATCCAAGAAAGAAAAAGACCACTGGCAAACCCTCCTCTAACCCCCACTTTAAAAAGAGGTTATGAGAATGATCTGAAATGGCTAAAAAGCTCTGCTGAACTTTTGGGTAGATAGACCGAAAACTCACAGCTCCAAACCCAAAAAGAGGTTTCTCTTTAATCAACTCAATAGTACCCTCAAAAAATTCAGCCCGTTCACTAAAGGAAACACTCCCCTGAGTTTCAACGAAAGTAAATCGATCAGAAAGATCCGTAAACTCTCCCTGACGGATTTTTGCATCTTGCAAGAAGAACACCAGGACAGCTGCAACAGCAAGGACACAAAGACCATGCGCCACAAAACGCAAAGGTGCAGGACGAATCCAAGTTTTATCTCTCCAAAGAAAGCCCACAAACAAAGTCATTTCTCCCAAAAAAGCAATGTAACCTGCGCGCGATAGGGTCATAAAAAAACCTCCTAAAACCAAGCCTACTAAAATGTCCTTGAGAAGGACCCCTTTTTGACCTTGTAAATAAAAGCGCATGAGCATCCATGGGAAGCTAGCCATAACAAAAACGGCATAGGCATTGGGCCAAGCATTTGGTTTGAAAGCAGGATCATAAAAGAGCCCAAAAAAACGCTGGTGACTCGTGGTTAAAAAGGTGTCTATGCCCCAAATTGCGTGCACCAAAAGCAAGACGGTCATTGCGGTGGGAAGCGTGTTTTCCAATTCCTCTTCTCCAGCAAAAAGCAAAAAAACGGGGATCAAACCTAACAAAACAAAGAGTTCAGAAAAGGCAAAAGTTCGAACTTCAGCCATCCCAAAGGCCAAAGCAAACCAAGACAAAAAAGCTAACAAAAAGAACAAGGGCCCTTTAGAAAGACCCACTTTCTTTTTCCATAAAAAAAATCCGCTCACAGCTACAAATGCCGAAAGGCCAAGCGCTCCAACAAAAGGGCTGAGATGATTCAGGTAATCAAATTTATTCGCCGTTGGAAATTGGTGCAAAAGAAGGGCCAGAGCAAAGAGACACCACAGTCCATAACGTTGAAAAAGACGAAAAACAATCATGATGTTTTAGGTTGAGGCTTAGGCTCCCCTTTGTATTCCTTCAAAAGG
>CAYLWB010000004.1:21410-22638 GCA_964387375.1 uncultured Candidatus Peribacteria bacterium
CAATCATGATGTTTTAGGTTGAGGCTTAGGCTCCCCTTTGTATTCCTTCAAAAGGGACTGGATCAAGTTGGCCACCAAAGCGACGTGTGGCAAATCTTCAATTGTCACAGGTTCTAAAGTTGCAGTCAGATCCACTTTCAAAGTGCCGTAGTTAAAAATATTCTGTAAAAGACCTTCTTTCTCCCGCTCCACTTCATGCACATCCGAAAGGCTTAAATATTTCACGTCGTGACGAACGTAAGGAAAGAATTCAAACAGAATGAGCCGTTTATTTGTGATGAGCAGAGGAGATAGAGCCCAATGGAATGTGTAAATGAAGGCCCAGTGGTGCACAACTAGAAAGATAGCAAAAGCAAACAGACGAACCCAATCTCCAAACTCCAACCAATTATCTGGGAAAAAATTTGGGAGAATAAAGGTAAAAATAGCAAGTCCCAAACCTGTTAAATACAATAAGAATGGCGTCAACGAAGTGATCCAGTGCGTGTACACAGCTGCATATAATTTTTCATCAATATCAAACGATTTGATTTGCGTCATCCCAAAAAATAATAAAAGGAAAAAACAGAGAAAGAGAGCAACAATAAAACATAAAATACAGGTAAGAATTTATGCCCTACCTTATCGAATTCATGCTGATTTGTGCCGCCAAGAACAAAGAACTGACTGCGTCGGAAGCGAGCACAATCTCTATAAACGAGAAAGAGCCACAGCACAGAGAATGCATTCAAAACCACTAGAGCAAGGATAAAAGCAAGGCTCACGACTGAAAGGTGGTTAAAATGTCTGCACTGTGTTTGAGTTGCTCCTGTTCTTTTGCGTTCAAAGGCAAATCTATAATTTCAGCAATACCATCACTGCTTAAAACACAGGGCACGCTCAGAGCCACGTCTTTTAGACCATATTCTCCTTGCAAAACCACAGAAAGAGGGAGCACTTCACGAGAGTTCTTGTAAAGCGCTTTCATGATTTCACGAATCACAATCCCAATGGAATAACAGGTGTATCCCACATCATGAATAATGCGATATGCTGCGTTTTTTGTGTCTTGATGCACTTCCTCCGCAACTTGTTCAGTGAAGTTTGGAAAACTCAACAAAGCTTTACCACCAAGGTCTGCCACGCTCCAAACAGGAAAGGAACTATCCCCGTGTTCGCCCAAAATAAAAGCATCCACGCTCTTTGGATTGATTTGTAGCTTTTCACCAATATGAAACCGCAAACGTGC
>CAYLWB010000004.1:22738-24649 GCA_964387375.1 uncultured Candidatus Peribacteria bacterium
AGCATGGCGTAAGCTGCCGCCGATCCGACATTCCCACATCCCACAACGGACACTTTAAAACGAGGCTCAAACATGAAGTTGAATTAAATCCATTTCATCTTACTGCATCCAAGAGCACCTCGCCAAATGCTCGCGCAGCTTGCGGACCATTCGCTGTGATCAAAAGTCCGTCTCGTTCTACAGGAACAGCAGTGTGAATCGCCCCTTTCTCCCTTAAAAGTTCCACCACGCTCGGGTAAGAAGTGGCCTTTTTCCCACTCAAAAGCCCAGCTTCTGCTAAAACACCTGGCCCAGCACAAATCGCGGCGGTGATCTTTCCTAGTCCATAGGCCTCCTGCGCCAAATGCTGTGCTAGAGGGTTTTTAAAATAAACGTGAGATCCAGGTCCACCCACAAAAACCACCCCGTCGTAATCCACTCCTTCCAATTGATCCAGGAGCAAATCCACCCGAGTCTCTCCACCCAAAGAACCATGAGCTATTACTTGAGTACTTACCGTTAAAACCTTGTTTCCGGCTTCTTCCAAAACCCGTCTCGGCTCTCCGTATTCAATGTCTTGGTAGCCCTTAGGAGCAAGCACAAAGAGAAAAGTGGACATACAGAAGAGTTTATTAGAGAATGAGACCACTTTTTCAGTTTAAGCCTCAATGACTTTCCCGTCAGGCCCGTGGCTCCCCTTCCAGGGACGCTATCTCTTGACGTTTTGAGCAAAACTATGTAAAGTAAACATCTTGTAAACTTTTTTATGCAACGATTCCTCTCCTCCCTGTCGCTTAGTCTTCTTTTAAGCGCTACGGTAGCCAGTTCTGCTCTAGCATTGACCTTCACACCCAGTACGGGTTCTTTAGCAGCACCTCTCGGAGCAAACTACCTCGTAGATGCTGCGATCAATGAAATCGCAGGAACCACCAACGAGAAGACAACTGCTGCCAAAGACACCGCAACGAATGACGTGAACCTGCAGCACGATGTGAATAGTGCAATTTACATGGGCTTTGAAGAAAAGTTCGACGGAATCGCGTTGAGCATTTCAAGAACAGCCCCAAATGGTTCTTACCAAATTCAATACTGGAACGGAAGCACCTGGTCTCCTCTGACCGGCCTAACAACTCGTGATATCTCTGGAGCACTCTTTACTGAGAATTGGGATCGCCCCAGCGATTGGCAAAGAACCACAGTGACCATGGATGTACCTGAAGGTTTTGGCGTTCCTACCGCAAAAGAAAGTGCAAATCTTTACTTTGTGCGAATGATTGTGACCGAAGCGTACGACAACAATGCTCGCTTCAGCCAGTTGGGAATTGTGGACTACAATCTTAAACTCACTTTAGAGGACGAGGACAATCGCCATATTACAGACTCCCCTGCAAGCCTCTTCACGTTCAGTGGAGGCAGCGATAACCACGTGTACAACTACAAAGAACATGGCGAAGGGGTTTATTCTTTGGCCTTACATGCAAATACAGGAACCAGCTACAATCTTACTCCTCACTTTTCCGATTATGTAGAAAGTGCATATCCAGTAACAGTTGGTAAAGCACGTCAGGAAATAAGCCTTTCCCTTGATGAAAAAGACGCTGGCCAAGATGGCATTGGTGAGCCTGATTTAGAAATCACTGACATTGATATCGAGAGCGATGAAGACATTACTTTTACCGTACGCAACAGGGGTGAAGAAGACGTGGATTCTAGCGACCGCGTAACGATTGAGGTGAAAGTGGATGGTCATTTAGAATGGAACGTGAGCGTGACCAACAGCACCAGTACCACTTTTTTGGATGAAGACACTTCAACCACCTACAATGTGGGTAATATTTTGGACGAGGACGAATCTGGAGATCAAGAAGTGGAGGTCTGTGTGGATACCGACGACAATGTCCGTGAAGAAAGTGAGACCAACAACTGTGAAAC
>CAYLWB010000004.1:24749-27859 GCA_964387375.1 uncultured Candidatus Peribacteria bacterium
GGACCAGACCTCACGATTACCGATATCTATCTCAACAGCGACGACGAAGTGCGCTTTGTGGTTAAAAACAAGGGAGATGAAAGTGTGAGCTCTAGCGACACAGTGACCATTGAGATCAAAGTTGATAATCGTCTCGAATGGGATGAAGATTACCGAAACTCCAGCAGTTCCAGCAACTTCTTGGATGAGGGCAAGTCAAGCACCTACGAAGCTGACGTTCTAGACAATGACGATGACAGCCAAAAAATTGAGGTTTGTGTGGATACCGAAGATGAAGTGGATGAAGACAGTGAAAGCAACAACTGTCGCACCGAAACTCTCGATCCCGACGACGAAGACGACCACGAACCAGAAGACGATCGTAACCACAGTAATTTTGAATACTGCGGAGCCTTCACCGACCTGAATGGTTATGGTTGGGCAGAAGATCAAATATGTGATCTCTACGCAGATGGCGTAGTGAATGGACGCAGCTACAATCGCTACGAACCTAGTGCCAACATCACCCGTGCCGAGTTCCTTAAAATGGCTTTGCTCTCTGCAGGCGAAAACCCAAGCTACACCACAGGTGTTTACTACCGCGACGTGCGCAGTACAGATTGGTACTACAGCTACGTTAGCTACGGAACGTCACGAGGGTATGTGAACGGATATGCAAACAACGAATTCCGCCCCAATGCCTACATCACTCGTGCTGAGGCTTTGGTCATGCTCATGCGCATCTATGATGAAGAGAACTTCGACTTCGACGACTCTGATATTGAGTTTTGGGATGTACGCGAATGGGACTGGTTTGCCTACGCAGTAGTCCTGGGTGACGAAGCTGGATTCATCAATGGTTATGGGGATGGCAGTTTCCGTCCTCACAGCTTCATCACACGTGCTGAAGCTGCTGTAATGGTGGTGGGAGCCAATGAAGCCTTTGAATAGGATGAGCAAAAAGCTTCTCACTCTTGGTGCACTTTGTTTACTGCTTGGAGCAGTATATTTGCTCAGTGAAGCCTTGCAGACTCGTCGTTTGGAAGGCCCAAAGGCCCCGACCTCACAAAGTTTGGCAGATTTAGAACTAGAAACTACAAATCCAAGCGAACTTCCTAGTGAGTTGAACATTGAAATGGTTTTTTACACCCAAGCACCCCACAGCAACTGGGATTATCCTTGGCAAGAAGCCTGCGAGGAAGCAAGCACTCTCTTGGTTGCCAATCTCTACAAAAACATGAACTTGGATAGAGATGCCTACAACGAAGAGCTGCTTCGTCTGGTGGATTGGGAAATGGAGACTTTTGGAGCCTACGAACACACCACCGTAGAACAAACAGTTCAGATGATCGAAGAGAATTATGGCTTAGAAACAAAAGTGCACCTCAACCCGAGCTTTGAAGACATTCAAAGCATCTTGGCAAAAGGAAACCTCATCATTTCTCCAATGGCGGGCAAAGAGCTGCACAATCCTAATTTTAAAAATGGTGGCCCCGTTTACCACATGTTTGTAGTGAAGGGTTACAACGCTGAAAAGAAGCAGATCGTGACTGCTGAAGTGGGCACTCGCATGGGAGAAGACTACGTTTATTCATGGGATGTCTTTGCAAATGCTCTGCATGACTGGCATGCTGAAGACATCCATTTGGGTGAGAAAAAAATCATTGAAGTGGTGAAGCCTTAACTCAGGCGACATGCTGGCACGCGCCCTCGAAAACAAGATTTTGTGGTCGACCTTTGTCCAAGTTTTTGGAAAGTTTTTTCAGATTGCAGTGAGCCTGGTCACCATCAAACTGATCACGAATGCCCTAGGAATCGCAGAGTTTGGAGTCTATGGAAAGATCGCAGAATATGCCTTGTTCTTTTCAACAGTGGCGAACTTAGGGATTTTTGGGAACGCCGTACGGCAAATGGCTGTTCGGCCCGACGATGGAAAACTCTTCATCAATGCCTTTTTACTGCGCGTGGGAACAGCCTTTGCGTTCTTCCTCAGCGGATCGCTCTATGCTTTTCTTTTTGTGGAGGAAAAAACTTTTTTCATTGGAACCTTGTTCTTCATGGCCTCCCTGCTCTTCGACTACGTGAGCTCGATTTCGAGCGCCGCCTTGCAGGCCAATTACAAGATGGGTCGCTCGGTAGCGGCGCTCAGCCTGGGGCGCCTTGTGGAGCTGGGCCTGGTTTACCTCTTCACTCAAAGCTACCACACGGCTGATTTTTACTTCCTGGCGCCTCTCGGTGGCTCCATCCTGAGTGCAGGTCTCACGCTCTTTTTTGTGCGACAAACCATGCCTTTTATTTGGAAGCTGGATACAAAAATGCTCTGGGCCCTTTTCGCCACATCTCTACCGTTTGGGATCATCAACATCATCAATAATTTGTACTTTCGTTTTCTTCCAAGTTACTTTGCCAGCCAAATCCTAAGCACCAGTGACTTTGGCAGTTACAACCTCAACGTTACGGCCACGGGAAGTGTGGCCATCCTTTCCAGCTTTTTGATGTTTTCCACTCTCCCCGCCTTACGTGAATCTCTAAAAGAAGGCCACATGCGACGGGCAAAAGAACTCTACCTCACTCTCCGCCGTGGGCTCTTTGGACTCGGAATCTGTGCCATTTTCTTTGGAAGCTTGCTCGGTCCGCGCCTCCTGGCCCTGATGAGCAACGAGAGCTTCCTTTCCCCCAGCCTCCGCTTTGTGCTGCCCATGCTCCTGATTTTGGCCGCCGTATCGTATTTTTACGATCTGGTTCTCATCAGCCTCTTCGCTCTGGACAACGAAATCTGGTATTTGAAACGTGAAATCATCACGTTGATCTTGGCTGGCTCTGCCATGGCCATTGCTTACTGGTTCGGCACAGAATTGGGCGACCTGCGCGTGGCGTTTGTACTCGGAGCCGCAATTTTTGGCGAAGGACTCATGGCTTTCCTGGGAATGCGTCGCTTAAAAACTTTGCTCGCGTGAAGGCTTTCTGCTAAAACCATTGTACGTCGGGGTGTAGCGCAGTTGGCTAGCGCGCTTGCATGGGGTGCAAGAGGTCGTGGGTTCAAGTCCCGCCACTCCGACCATTGAGCCTTTTGCGTGAGCAAAAGAACTCGCAGAGTTCTTCGCGTAGCGAAGGCGAAATGGCACGAGCCC
>CAYLWB010000004.1:27959-34335 GCA_964387375.1 uncultured Candidatus Peribacteria bacterium
GAGCAAAAGAACTCGCAGAGTTCTTCGCGTAGCGAAGGCGAAATGGCACGAGCCCAAAGGGCGAATGCGCCAGCAGAAGGGGTGAGTACCAGATTTTTCTTAGTGTCGAAATGTATAGCACCCTGCTATACATTTTGCTAATGAACTGACCCATGCGCTCCAGAAAGATCAGTCTATAGATTTCAAGGGCTTAAATTTGGATGTGTTTGGGTGCACATATTCGAATCCAATCTAGCGCTTCCCACCTTCGTTCTCGCTCTCAATCTTTTCTCTAAAAAATTGCAAAATCCTTTCAGTATACTCTCTAAGCATGCTAGTGCCTCCACTAGCACCTCGAGCCGCACGTCCAGGACATTTTGAACGTGGAACAACATCACGGATAACGGCCCTTTCAAGGCGATTTAGAAGATCTACTGTAGGAACCAAAACCAATTGCCCATTCGCTCCTCGTAACAATTCAAAATACTGTGGATCGAAACCATTTCTGTGAGTGCCTCTACCCAAGGAGATAGGTGATCGAACCGTAAAATTATTCGAAACAGTTCTTTCTAATACTCCCACTGCAGCAGCGCTCATTGAGCTCCAAACCCCAAGCAACGGCCACAACCCCTCTGGAGTAAGAACCTGTAGGTGCAGGTCGCTAGGAATTGCCCCTCCAAAGTCTCTTTGATAAATCGGTTGAATCATATCCACAAGACCGATAATAACACCAAGACCATTCTCAAAACCTGCTGCAACAATTTGAGGAGGATCAGGGTCTTCTCTGTAATCATAAGCCCCCAACAAGCACCTAAAGCGCTGATATGCAGCAATCTCCCTGGGATCCGTCAATGCTTCTGGACTGAAGGCTATTCTAGATAGGTCTCTAAATAAGAAGTACTCACTTACAAAAACCGCATTTTCAATGCTGAGTCCACGAACCTGCATGAAGTCTGAACGCATTCTTGCAACAGACAATTCAGCTAAAGGAGTCAGTTCTGGATTTAAAAAAAACCGCCAAAGAATATCAATAAACATGGCTGTAAGAGCTCTCATTTCTACAAAAATTCTATGAAAAGCCTCGTCATCTGGGCGCAAATCAGCCCGGATTTCGCCTTCTTGAAGGACTCCTGCCATACATTCTTTCATTGCTTGCCTCAAAGGCGCGACCGGAGCCTCCCCATTCAGTCGAGTGAGTCGTGCAAGACGATCCTGAATAAACCTCACCTCAGGTTGAGGTTCCAAATCACGCTGTCTATCTGTCATATGAATTGCTTCAAAAAAACGCCCGCGTGCATATTTTAACACTGTTTATTTTTTTGTCAAAACTATAGCCCCCCTACCCCTTCCTCCCCCTCCAGAACTCCCAAAGTGGAGGCAGTAGCGAAACACCAATCAGAACAAAAACCAAGGTGTGGAGGTTGTTTTGCACCCACGGTAGAGTCCCAAAGAAATAACCTGCAAGAACAAACGTTGTCACCCACACAAAAGCCCCGACCACATTGTAAACCAAGAAATCCCGGTAGTTCATGCGCGCCGTACCCGCCATAAAAGGCGCAAAAGTCCGCACAATTGGGATGAAGCGCGCAATGATGATGGTTTTTTTGCCGTACTTTTCGTAAAAAGCCTCAGTCCGCTCCATGTATTCCTTTTTAAGGAAGCGAGTGTTGGCAAGTCGTTTGCCAAAATGCCCTCCTATCCAGTAGTTCACAGAGTCGCCCACGATGCTCGCGACCAAAAAAAGCACCCACAAGAGCCAGACATTTAAAGTGCCTTGTGCCGCCAGAGTCGCAGCAAGAAAAATCAAACTGTCTCCAGGGAGAATGGGCGTGAACACCAAGCCCGTCTCACAAAAAATAATCGCAAAAAGAATAAGGTATGTGACCCAGCCAAACTGCTCTACGAGCAGGGTTAAATACTGGTCCAGGTGCAAAATGAAGTCGAAAAAACTTAAAAAAATATCAACCATAAATAAATGCTGATTTTACTCTTGAGTAACAGGCGTGGGTTGATAAAAATTTCTTTCACGAACCGTGGCAGGCGTACAAGCCGTAAGGAACACCCCGAGAAAAAGAACAAAAAATAAGAATCTCATAATGGTATTCTATAGAAAATCACCATTCATATAAACCACTTCCTGTCCTTTGACACAATACTGACATGAAAATCCATCACATCTGGTTCGACCTCGAAGGCACGCTCGCCATCCGCACGGATCAGTTCCACAGCCAGCGCGAGTACGACCAAGCCCTCGAAAGCATTCCACAGACCCTGCAAAAACTGCGCGAACGCGTACCCATTTCCCTGTTCACCAACCTGCTGCGCAGCGAACTCGACTCCACCCTGGCCCGTATCGGCCTCGAAAAAAGCTGGTTCACCTTCGCCCTGATGGGCGACGACGTGAAGGAGCGCAAACCCGCCCTCGACGGCTTCTACGAAATGATCCGAAAATCGCAACTCCCCGCGGAAGAAATCCTCTACGTGGGCGACCGCGTGAACGTGGACCTGCTCCCCGCAAAATCCCTGGGCATACAAAGCTGTTTGGTCTGGGGCAAGTCGGACGAAGCGGACTACAGCATGGAGAGCTTTGAGGAGCTTTTAAACCTCTTAGAAAATGATTGAAATCGCCCCTTTCACCCCCGATTACAACGAAGAAACGGCCCAGTTCGTGATCTCGATGCTCGAGGGAGAGTTTGGCTACGGTCCCTTGGAACGCCCCGACCTTCGAGACATTTCTGCATTCTATCAAGGCGAAAAAAGCAACTTCTGGCTCGCCCTGGAAGACGGCAAAGTGGTTGGAACGGTCGGATTCAAAAACTATGGTCAAGGCCGCGCGCACCTCAAACGCATGTACGTGAAAGAAAAGCTTCGTCGGCAGAGTTTGGGGGAACAGCTCTTCCGCACCTTGCTCGAGTTTGCTAAAGATAATTCCTACAAAACAATTTACGCAACCACGATGACCCAGTTTTCATCCGGGAGAAGTTTCTACCAAAAAAATGGCTTCGTGGAGATCGAAAAGCTCCCTACAGACCTCCCCGATTTTGACGACGATATTTTCTTAAAACTGGAGCTCTAATCTTTACGCGCGCAAACGCATTCCATCACTTGTTTGACGTATTCACAATAATATGTTATTTTAAAATAAATCACTCCCGAGAATGACCGAACGCGAACCCCTAGAACCGGCAGCACTTCAAGCCCTGCTCGACGACATCAACAGTAAACCTGGACTCCTTTTGGCCCTGAGCTACTACATCCGCGAGGCGAGAGGCGGAACCTTCCCCGAACGTATTTATTCAAAACCCTACGCCGTCGCTTATTTGTTGATTGCCCTCATGATGCAACGCGCGGGTCACAACATGGACAGCGTCACTGCTGAAATCGATGCTCTTTTGAATCAAAGGAAAACACTAAAAGAAATGTGTGCCACATGCGAAGATCGACGCTACAACGAAATTGGTGGAAACGACTTTGCAGAAGTTGCCTTGGCTGCCAACCTGCAAAGGGCAGGCCACCTCTCTGGCGCCCACTGGAATGCCCACTACGGAACCACCCACACATTTGGTCCACTCGTCACTTTGAGAAATCAGTCACAGTATTTTCCGAAACCAGTCGACGTGATCACCGCTTGCAAGGTCTTTGAGATCCATAGTGGAATAGAAACAGCAGGCGATCATGAAACCGGTTGCATCGAACTGCTGGCCTGCATTGCCAACTCCCTTCAAGACGGTGGATTTTTATTGGTTGAAAACGAAATGTCGGGGATTCAAAATACCCTACTGGAGCAAATGGGTTTTCATGTCATCCTGCGAGACCAGCCAGTGAGTGGCATGGATAGCTGCGCTGGCGTCGCCTCCGTCCTCCAATTCTCCCACGCCCACGTTTCCCCACAAATGCAAAACACAGGCATTTCCCTTCCAAACAAAGGTGGTATCCTGAGGTGGAACACGACGGAGCAAAAGTACGTCCTCGTGTGCAGCTGACCCCTTCCACATGCCCCTGGCGTTCACATTTACATAACACCTCCATAACTTTTGCACCCAATAAAACTCCACCTCTTCCTCCTCGCCGCTCTCCTTTTCATCGCCTGCACCCCCGTAGAGCACGAAGAAATTGCCACCCAAAACCTGATTTTAATAAACGATGCGGGCGAATTTGCCTCCGTTGAAGAAGTAGGCAAAGATTTCGAGTATGCCTTCCCAGAAGTGACTTATGCAGACATTTACAGCCCATCCACGGGTCTCCTCACCTTCAACTACTCCCTCCCCGAAGGTGATACGCGAAACCACCTCTCCTTCGATGATCCAAAAGGCTATTTCAAGGCTGCGTACACGTTCGGTGAACTCAAGTATCTGCTCCAAGGTGACACTGGCTCTCCCAGCACCCTCACCCTCCGCAGCGACAACACCTTCTCATTGGACTTCAACCTCTGCCACTTCATGGCAGAAGGCACGGGCACTTACCTCGCAACTGGCGACACCCTCTCCCTCGATGTGACCGAATGCACCAATTGTGACAACAATGAGTACAACAGCAGCGTGGGCCTCGATTACGGCCTCCCCACCGCCGACTTCGATCTGAAAGCGATTTCTGGCACGGAATGGGAAGTGCAAGGCGACGTGATGAGAACAGAAAATGGCCAAGCGTACGGCTTTTGCGCACCCAGTACCGAATATAAAATCTTTCAACTGATCAGTGAGTAAAACCCTCCACTTTCTCAACGGCAAACTCGTAACCGAAGAAGAGCTCTGCATCTCTCCGCGAGATTTAGGTTTTTTGCGCGGCTACGGTGTCTTCGACTTCCTTAAAACCTACCACCGTCGCCCTTTCAGGTTGCGAGAGCACATCGACCGACTCTTCAACTCTGCGGAGCTCATCGGTTTGAAACTACCCTGGAGCAAAGAACAGATAGAGCAGTGGGTACTAGAAACGCTCGCGGCCAATCCTGAAGGAGAAAAGTTCATCAAAATAATTGTATCGGGCGGCGTATCTCATTCCATGCTCCCCACTGGAGAACCCACACTGGTGATCTTAATCGACCCAGCGGTTCAATACCCCAAAGAAAACTACGAAAACGGAATTGGCGTGATCACCGTGCAGCACACTCGCTACACACCCCACGCAAAATCCAACAACTACATTGAAGGCGTCAAACAATGCCAAGAAGCGGCTAAAATCGGCGCTGTCGAGCCTGTGTATTATTCGAATGAACAAGTCTATGAGGGCTCCAACAGCAATATTTTTGCGGTGATCCGCGGCAAGCTCGTCACCCCCCACGGAGACATTCTGGCCGGCATCACACGGCAAGTACTCTTGGACATCCTCAAAGACCCTGCGGTTGAAGTGAAAAACTTCACGCACGCAGAACTCCTGAACGCAGAAGAAGTGTTCTTCACTGGAAGCGGAAAAGAAGTGACACCCATCACGGCCATCAATGGAAAGCCGGTGGGCAACGGAAAAGTCGGCCCCATCACAAAAGAGGTGATCCGTCAGTTTAGGGAATATACGGAAAATTGGTGACCTAGACTTTCCCCTTTCTGCGTTCTACAATGCAGCCCGCTCTGCTCGAGTGGCGGAATGGTAGACGCGCATGGTTCAGGACCATGTCCACTTCGGTGGGTGGAGGTTCAAGTCCTCTCTCGAGCACCAGAATCGTAAATGCCTTCATGAACTTTTCTGTGCAAAAAGCAAAGCCCCTTTCCAAGGACCATTGGTCTTATGTTTTTCTTGTTGCGACTCACTTCAATCCCATGTGGGCGCTCGGAGTCTTGGTTCTACCACTGAGGAAAGACAGCGAACTGATCGTTTGTAAGCTCGATCAAAAAACAATGGGCGGGTTCATTTTATGTGATTTGCCCTTGAATATCCGTGCTAAAGGCAATTTCTTCTCGCGAAAAAGACGACAGATTTTCCAAAACCTCATCAGGAATGGCTACAGGTACTTGATGTGCGTGGTGATTGCGAAAAAACAGCAAGGCAAAGGGTACGGAACAATGCTCCTGAAAGAAGCCCGTAAACAGTTCAACACCAAGTCCTATTTGAAACCAAAAAGTCTTGAACTGAAGGAGTTTTACGAAAGTGTGGGTGCGGTTGTTTATAAAACTCAAAATGATGGCGAAATCCGAGACGGAGGTTTACCGATAATGATCTTTGACTCCAAATAAATTTTGAGAACAAAATGGCTTTCTTAAGCCAAAAAGGGCTGCAAAAATCCACGTACCCCAATCTAAGACCTTTGTGAAAGGTTTTTGAAGGCGTAACAAGAGAAAGAAACAGCTCGAATCATGCATGAGAGCTGTTTTGCTTCTAGCCTTCAAAAACTTTTACAGAGGTCTCGCCCTCAAATACAAAATCTTCTTCCCTTCTTTCATGAAGCGTTCTTCGTAGGGCGTACGGA
>CAYLWB010000004.1:34435-48467 GCA_964387375.1 uncultured Candidatus Peribacteria bacterium
AAATACAAAATCTTCTTCCCTTCTTTCATGAAGCGTTCTTCGTAGGGCGTACGGATCTCCGTCAAAATCCCTGGAGCCTCCCACCCGTGAACATCTTCATTCCGCTCCAAAACTTCCCAGCCGTCTTCAGCTAAGCTCTCCAAAGCCGAATCAAAGAGAATGCGTGAATCGGTTTTTAAGTGCAGCAGCCCACCTGGCTTTAAAACCTGCCGATAAAGCTGCAAAAATCGCCCAGCCATCAGCCGTTTTTTGGCCTTCCCTTCCCGAGGGTGAGGGTCTGGAAAGGTCACCCAGATTTCATCCACCTCACCTGTATCAAAATGTTCCACCAAGTCCTCCACACGAATCCGCAAGAAGCGGGCATTGGCAACCCCGCCTTCCAAAGCAGCTTGAGCTCCATGCCACAAACGCGCACCCTTCAAATCCACACCCACTACGGTCACCTCAGGAAAGCGCTCCGCCAACGCCAAGGTATAAATGCCTTTTCCGCAACCTAATTCCAGAATCACGTGTCCGCCCCAACTGCCTTTTAGATTTGAGCTTTCTCCAGGCATCGGCTCCAAAACATGGTCCCAGCTTTTCATTTGTGCAAAATGTTCTCGTTTCCTTCGAGCCATGATTTTGTTAGTATGCAGGCAACTTCATGCCTCGTATGAAATTCAAAGTCAATGTCATCATCATCCCCACTGTTACGGTTGCTGTAGCTTTCTTGGGGTCTCGCTTCACAGAAATGGGAATGGACTGGTACGACAGCACTCTGCTTTTACCCGATTGGGATCTGCCAAAGTGGATTTTTGCTGTTGCGTGGAATCTGATTTATCTGTGCTGCACGATTTCGGCGCTCATCCTTTGGAACAAACCTCTTTCGGCCAAAGACTACCGAATCATTTACACAACGTTCATTCTCAACGCCCTTTTGAATGTTTTGTGGAGTTACTTTTTCTTTGTACAGCACTGGCTCCTATTTTCTCTCGTAGAAATGATCGTTTTGGAGGCGAGCACCTTGTTTGGAGTGCTCATGTTTTGGAAACATTCCAAGGTGGCCTCCCTCTTACTGCTCCCTTACCTGGGCTGGGTGGCCTTCGCCACTTTCCTGACTTACAAAATCGTTCAACTCAATACCTAACGTCTCTGCCATGACACTTTCCCTCCTCGCTCTCTTTATTCTCCCTCTTTATCTAAAGCTGGTTTTGGATCCAAAAGGTTCCCATGAACACTTTAAGAACATGAGAAAAGATGAAACTGTACAAATGCATACAGCTGCGGGGATGCTGCTACTCGCCCTTTTGATTTTTTCCACCTCCACCCCTCACTTTGCTTGGTCCTGGGATAGCATTTTAACCTGGATGGCCATACTCTTGGTTGTAAAAGCCGTGCTCTTTTTGATGCCAGGATACCTAAACTGGCTGCTCAAACCCTTCAACGAAAAAACGCTCCCCATCTACGGTTTTGTAGGCCTTTTAGCTGGATTCTTCTTTGTATTTGTTGACACTCAAATGCTCGGATGAGAATTTCCCCTTTTGCTCGCCTCCTAGCCGCCCTCGCCATAATTGGGATTTTGTTTGCCATGCTCGCTCCAGTTGTGGTACAGCTTGGGGCATGAAAACAACTCCTCTCATCACCGGTGAAGAATTGATCGGTGATGTGATCAGCCAATACCCTGGCTCCGCTCAAATCATGGAAGATTTTGGCCTACACTGCACCAGCTGCAGCGTGAATGCTTTTGAACCCTTGCGTCTTGGGGCCCTTTCTCACGGATTAGAAGAAGCCGTTGTCGATGACTTAATCGAGCGCCTCAACGACCTTGCTGCCGCCAAACAAAAATCCCTGGCAGATGGTTTTTACCTCAGCCCTCGTGCCGCTGACCAAGTTAAAAAATTCGCAGAAATGGAAGATAAAGCTGGCTACGCTCTGCGCATCACCGCAAAGGACAACAATGGCATGGAACCTGCCTACGGCATGGACTTTGAAAAAGAGCCACAAAAAGACGACAAGGCACTCACCTTCCACGGAGTGACCGTGCTCATGGACCCCGAGTCCTGGAAAAACCTCGAAGGTGCAGAGGTAGACTTTCTTGAAACCTCCATGGGGAGTGGCTTCAAAATCACCAACCCTCAATTCAAAGCGGGCGGCTGTGGAAGCGGCTCATGCGGGTGCGGCACTGGCCACGGCAGTGGCGGCTGTGGAGAAGGGGGCTGCTGCTAGGCTGCTTTTCGCCCTGGCTTTTTAGGCAGACCCATTTCCTTTGCAACCACATCTCCAACTGTTTTAACAAGTTTGAGTGCTGGCGCATTTTTACCCAAGATCTTTTCGATCTCCTCTCGAGGAATACCTGCTTCCAGTGCTTCTTGAACAAGCTCGGCTTGGCGCTTTTTAAAGTATTCGGAACTCTTGGTATTGGCCCCATGAAAGAAGTCAAAAACATCCCCAACCACTGGAATAGCTCCAATGCCAAAGTCCACAAGTTGATGCCAAGCCATTTTTGCTCGATCGGTATACGGCACGTCGGCCCGGCTTGCCTCCGTTAGCAGGTAGGCCAAAGACCCGGCACCAATAGCGGCATCTCCCACTTCGGGGAAAAAGAGCCCCACAAGCGCATCAGCCCCGTAGGCATCAGTAAAATGTGCAAAGACTTCCACGCGAGCAGAAGCATTTTCAGCAGCCTTCAACTTATCCAAAAGCGCCTTCTTTACAGCGGCGCGTTCTTCGGGATTGTCCATTTTACCATCAATGGCTGCGCCCTCTTCGGCACGAACATGGCTCTCCTCTTCAGTCACCTCTAAATCCTCACGAAGACGTTTACGGTCTTCCACAGGAGCTCGGCGAGAGGGTTCTGCTTCAAAATCAGCGCGGCGTGGAGAAGGAGCTTCAAACATAGAGCAAAGATTAAGGGGTATTGCTGGGATCATGTATGACCTTATCTAACCACTTTTTCACGAATGCTGGCAAAAAATTCTTAATCGTAGGACCTATGGCTTGACGCACAATGGCAGCATAATTTCTAGCCTCCTGAGAATTTTTTACAGAAGCTCGTGTGGGCTCCAGTTGAACAGCGACATAAGGCTCAGGCACCCCTGCCTGACGCAATTCGTCTTCTTGCTTTTGTCGTTCGTCTGAAAACACTCCAGCAGCAGCAAGGTTGGCTTGTACACTGGCATCCACAACAAAATCTGAAAGGAAAGGTACCGTGCCACACGCAGCCACGTGACCCAAAACAGAAGTCAAAAAATCTTTAAAATAGAATCCAGCAAGTTCTCTTTGAGCAGCAAAAGGCAAGCCCACTTTCAACCCACGAGTGGTGCTGGTCACCCAACCAAAAACATCCGCTGCTCCATCTCCAACATAAGGAGTCATTCCAATGAGCACATCTCCTCCCCGTTTATCCAGCCACTTGGCACAACGCCAAGCACGGGCCTCTTCAACCCCTAAACCGTGCAAACGTGCCAAGGCAGCATCCTGCAAAAATGTGACCTGGGCTTCTTGTTCTGGAGCTTCAAAAAAGACCCGCCCCGATGCCTGCTGAACAACCTGCATGGGTACAGTAGAAAGCACCTGGCCATTCAAAAGAAGCAGATCTCCTGACCTTTGGAGCTGGCCATTCCCACTTGAGGGGGTGAATCGAAGAACATCCCCATCCCCTTGCCTCTCATTTTTTATAGTTCCATTTTTTACTTGTGAAAGATCCTGAGGCAGACGAAAAATACGCCTGCCCTCTATAGAAAAGAGATCTGCATTGGGCACAACAAAATAAAAATTTCCAGTCCTAAAAGTGGTCTCCCCATAAGCAGCAGGGTTCCCATCGCTCTGAGTCACCTCCACCACCCCTTGCAAAGAAAAGGCTTCCTGCCCCACCTGCACCTGATGAGGATTTTGAATCTCAAGAGCAAGGCGTGGCCGCTTGACTCTAACGGTCTGCTCCCAGTATTCCTTATGGTAATCCGTAGGCACACCCACACACGCTGCCGCATGAGACACTCGTGCCAGTTCTCGAGTCGCAAGATCATACACCCAGTATTGAGCTTGTTCTCCTTCCCTACGATACGCATCTAAAGCTCTTCGCCACAGAGGTTGTCCAGCTGGCAAAGCAGAAACATAGGGTGCCTCTTTGACCTCGTACTTTTTCCTGTAGGGCTGCTCCCCTGGCCTCCCTGTCCACACCTGCCAAGCGCATCTTGGCAATAAAGTTCCAGCCTTGACGGCCAGACCGGCTGCAGCAGAAATACCCGTCATAAAACCATAGAGCCCATCCATCCATTTGCCTTCACCCAAAGTATCGACTTGCTGAGCAAGAGGCACAACGGGCTCTGGAGAAGGTGTAGGGGTGTTGACCATAGAGGTGGAGTTTAGCTTCCCCAAAAGGCTTTAAGCAACTGAAGAACATGAGGGTTCTCCCAAGCAGTCGTGAGCCATCCTTTCGTTGCAGCAGATTGTTGAAGAGCTTTGACTTGGTCAGCAGCTGTTTTAGGCCGTACATCTGCAAGCTCCTCTGGAATTTTGCCACGCTGGGCTTCTATAAATTCTGATGGCAAATAGCCATACCGTTCTTCTTCCTGCACCAATTGGTTGAAGGCTTCTTCAATAAGTTGAGCCGACCAGGTGCTTGCAGGGATCATCCAGTCTACAAATTCACTCGCACCACCCGTCATCCACCTACCAACTTTATTGATTTTACCCATTCCCAATCCCTCAGCAATCAGGTCTCCACCGACATAATTGCTGAGACGTTCACCCTGTTGACCTACCCAGTTGCCAAGCCTTGTATTTCCAATGGTTGGAATTTTAGAAAGACCGCGACCAAACAAGGCCCCCGTATACCCGAAAAGCTGGATGCCACGACCCAAGCCCCGCGCTCCCCAGCCCGCAACCTCAGTAAGAGCCTCCGCACCTGCATCAAAACTGTGGTAACCTGCAATCTTCAATTGGGTCCAAAAAGAAGCTCCTGCTTTGTGCGCTTTCCACATGGAATGAACAGCAAAAGGCACTTGAGTGAGGGCACTTCCGAGCACGGGAACCCATTCTAATTTGCTAAGCAGGGGGTCCAAGCCCAACTGATCAGCTGCTTTTGCCACCCAATAGGCATCCCGCACAGCCACCTGCCCCGTACGAATACGTTTCAACATACGGTCATCTTCACGGGAAAGAGGAATGCGCGTTTCTGCAATCTTTAGCAGCTTTTTGTTATCTGGACGGAGCTCAAGAAAAGCAGCTTGAGCAGAAAGCACCGATGGCTCCAATTTTACCTTTTGACCCTTGTAGTCTGTCTCAAGGGGAGTGAATACGAACCTAGTTTGACCTCCATAAGCACGGTCCACAGAGAAATTGGGAGGATTAACCACAGGGAACACTCTCTTGCCCCCTTCTTTCATCAAAACTCCCACAGGGCAACTGACCAATTCCGCAGTCGTTACAAAAAGAACAACTCGGCCTTCTTGAGCTAAAACACGATTGGCGGGCACCGCCATCCAACGCTTGCCAATCAAAAGCGTCTTCCACCCATCTGGAGCGCTCGGGTTTTTTTCACCATCGGGCAACAGCTCTGCGCCTTGTGGCAAGGCAAGGCCTGGAAGGGAAGAGATGTTTTCCCTCACCGCAATGGGGCGCAAATCAGAATCAATTCCTGTAAGATTGGGTGCCAAAATTCTCCTATCGTGAGGCTTATATTCTGGTCCAAAATTTCTGTTATCTGCATCGTAGGGGCCAGATCGATAAGCCAGTACATCTGTATTTGTCGAGAGGGCAAAACGGTTCCCAACTCGCAATAAGTGGTCAGCTGAGAAGCTGTACCAACGCTTGCCAATGACCACAGTAACTTGTCCAGGCTGGTCAGTACGCTCTGCACGGACTGCATCTCTATCTAAAAGAGCACAGCGAATAGCTCCAAACATCAATACCTGCTCACGGCTACTTGGATCTTCCCCAACCGCAAGGCTTTTCTCTGCTTTAATAAACACACCCGTGCCCGGGATGATGAATCCAGAAGGCAATTTGGCTATGTTTTGATTTGAACCCATCAAAACAATCGTTCCACCCGCTTCACAAACACTATCTGAAGGCGCAGCAATCCATCGATCTCCACTTTGAATGAATACGTATCCACTGGGTATGCCAGAAGGTAAAGGATCCGGTGGCGTAGCAAGGCGTTCTCCATTGCGCAATTCAAAGCCAGAAAATTTGGCTCTCAATAAAGGATCCAGGGCATTGAAGCTTGAATCAGCAATGGCCAACTCTTTGCCAGGAAGTACCGCAGCCTCTGTTGCTTCTCGCCAATAGTTTTGCGCATACTCTCCGCCAAAAACCCATCTACCAGCATAAGAGCCGGCAGCTCTCAAACGTCGCCCTTTTTCCACAAACCAACCTGGCATTGCTTCTACTGGGCCATACATTGCATCGGCAAGGTGTGCGCTCAATGGCTGTTCAGTGGGCTTTGGTTTTGCTTTGAGCCTTCTGTAAGGTTCTTCCCATGCGCGGACCTTATTCACCGCACTGCCCACCCCCATGGTCACTCCTGCTCCAAGTACAAAAGGAACGGCAACGGGCCCAGCCAATGCAGTTCCTATGGCCATAGGAACTGTCGTGATCAAGGCCCTCCTTTTTGCTTTTCGTTTTTGTGCTGGAGTGAGGTCATCCCATTTTTCCATACCCTTTGCCGTGACCCAACGGGCTGCAGTAGCAACACCACGTTGAGTGAGCCCTCCCAAACGACCGAGACCGTTCAAAGACACTCGAACCGTACTTGAAGCAAGGTTTTCTAAAACCCTCGAGTCTGCATACCCTAATTCAGCAGCAAGCTTCAAACCTGCCCCAGCAGCAAGCGCACCCGCCGCAGCTGCAGCTGGATAACTCCCTGCATTTACCTGATTCAAAGCTTCATATGCTCCTGCAGAAGTAGCTGTTCCCCACAAAAGCGCACGAAGACTCTCACGGAACCCTCCCCTCACTTCTTCCACTGTTACAGGCGGGGTGGTTTCGGGATCCTCGAGGATAGGTGGACCTTCCCACACTGAAAATCCACTTGATTCCTCCTCTTCGTCAAGACCATCACTTTCATCTTTTACGCCCAAAGTTCTATCAACTGCATCTAACAGTCTGTCCCAAGAGAAAGCTCGTCCCATGCCCAGTCTCTGAGCCAAAGCACTGAGTGGAACACGGTAGTTCCTTCTCCTGCCGTCTTCTCCATCAGCAAGGAACGTAACGTACCTTGGCATTTCTTCAGGAGTGTTGCCAAAAGCACGAATCGCTTCACAAGCCGCTGTCAAAAATGCATCAGAAAGGGCAACAATATCGGTAAATTCCTCTGTACGGACGGATCTGTCAATCGTAGCCTCAGTTGGCCCACCTTCACCCCCATCTGCAAGAGGAACTCTTACAACAGGTCGAGCTGAAGGAGCGGCAACAGATGGCTTTGGCATACCTAATGACTCTGTTTCAGGAGCTGGGTCGTGGGCTGGACCCCAATCTTCCTCTGCCTCCGCGGCTTCCCGATCTTCCTCAAGATCCCTTGCTAAAGAGCCTTCAACGAAAGATTGCTCTCCAAAAACCTGCCTGTAGCCGTCCTCTCCTAGGACAGCTCTCGCCCTTTGCGTTCCTAGATAACTCAATACATCGCTCAAAAGCACCTTTTCTGTAGTGCGTATACCCATACCGAGAGTAATGGGCACATCCAAGACAGGATGAGCCCCAAGAACAGAGATGGGTTTACCTCCCTGTTTCCGTAAAGCCGATTCCAAAGCAGTAATCCAGTTCTGTCGATCGTATCTCCCCTCCTGAGAGCTTGAAGAAAACCGTTTTGCAACACGATTTCCATAGAGATGGCACACAATGGCATCCTTAAGAGCAAGATCATTTTCAGGGTTAGATAGCCCCAAAGCTTCGGCAAGCGCTTCACGAGTCACTTTTTGAGACACCCTCATTGAACTTCCTACTGGCTGATAAGAAACCCTCCATTCATCTGGAATGTTCACATCATTCACACTAAAACCAGCACGGCGAGCTCCGGGATGCGTATGCCTATTCACAAGCTCTAAACATGCCGCACGCACAAGCTCTTCTGGTAAACGGTCCACTCGTTCGGCCCCTCCATCGGGTAATGAAGCCCTCTCTGCCATAGCTGAACAATTATTGACCCAAAATTATACCATACGAACAGGTTTGAGGCAAGACCCCTCTCCGAAGTGCAGTACCAGCTTGCTCAAGAACTTCTTTTGCACTAGAGTGTCCTTCGCTTTTTAAATTTTTTATGTCGGAACTTCACTACAACGACCCCATCACCTACATTTCGGATTGCCGCGACGACAATACACAAGGCCGTCTTAAAGCACGTGTTTCTAGTTATTTTCGAGGAAGCAATGTGATTTTTGTGGGAGTGAAGAACGACTTTGAAGCCGCCATCAACCTGGTAGACATTGTGGATGCTTACGATGGCCGCCCTGGCGTGATCATTGTGAATGTGGCTCGACGTGAAGGAGAGGCCAAAAAATGGGCAAATGGAACTCCATTTGGCTGGCTAAAACTCGACCAACTCGACATTTTTACAACCATCGATGGCTACACGCTCAGTCTTTTCCAAAAACTCCGAAAGCAAAACCTAAAAGTAGCGGTCTACGACATTCCTAAAGTTGTGCCCCACATGAATCTGGAGCCAGCAATTCAGGAACGCATCATCATGACTCAGTTCCGCAGTTTCGACTACCTGCCCCGTCTTGCCTCTGCCCTTGTGGATGGCCAAGATTTGCCAATAACTGAACACTTCGATGCAATGCCCAAGATGCCCCATGCGGTGTGCTGGATCGACTGTTTTGGAAATGTAAAAACCAACATCCTTCCCGAAGAAATCGACTTCAAGGTGGGTCGCAAGATTGTGCTGCGTTTTGGAAACAACAAGCAGTTCTATCTGCCCTGCTACGAACGCCTTAAAGACATTCCCGACGATGAAATTGCCCTCACTATCGGCAGTTCTGGACTCGACCAAAAACGCTTCATTGAAATCATGCGTCAGGGTCGCAGTGCCGCTCAAATGATGGGTGTTCAAACGGGAAACTTGATCGAGTACGTTGAGTAGTCTGAAAGGTTCAATCTACAGCTCTTAAAAGTTCAACTTTTTTAGGAAACAGAGATTGGTTTTTTTCTTGTGGGAAAAATTTTAAAAGCCAAAAAGAACGGTAAAAAATAAGCGCCTTATCTCAAATTCCATAGTCCTAAAATGCTACCTAACAAGCGTCAATGGATTTGCACTCAAATCACTTTGACCCCACCCTCCGCTTCGGATATCTTGGGGTACACAAGGTGAGAGTACACAAGATCTAGTGTCTCGAGCCGATTTCCCCCACAACTCAACTTCGCTGCTCATCCACGCGTTCTTTTGACGCCCTACGTGAAATTGAGCTTCGTTTTGTGCAGCTTTTCTCTGCACAAAATTTTACTTCCTAAACTTTCCCACGCAATGGCTCAGTCAGTTTCTCTTCCAGACCTAGTGGCAGCTCCCACCACAGAAAAATCTCCTCGCTCCATACAAGCTCCCAAGGCGGCTCAAGCCCCCACTGGAGGTTTAAAAATGGATCGTAAATTCACACAAAAAGGAGTACCTGCCTACGATCTCATTAAATTCGAGAAACGCAGCTCCAAGATCACAGAGCCAGATGGAACCGTTGTTTTTGAAATGAACGATATCGAAGTCCCTGCAGACTGGTCTCAGCTGGCCACAGACATTTTGGCTCAAAAGTATTTCCGCAAACGTGGAGTGCCAGAAACTGGACATGAAATCAGCGCAAAACAAGTGGTGCATCGTGTGGCTCACACAATTCGTACTTTTGGAGAAGAACACGGTTATTTTGCTAGCAAAGAGGACGCCGACACTTTTGAAGAAGAACTCAAGTACATGGCCATCACTCAACGTGGCGCTTTCAACTCCCCCGTTTGGTTCAACTGTGGCCTTTATCATGAATATGGAACCACTGGAGAAGGTGGGAATTACGCCTGGGACTTCAAGCAGCACAAGATCGTGGAAATTGACAATGCCTACGCACGCCCTCAATGCAGCGCCTGCTTCATTCAAAAGGTAGATGACTCTTTAATGGGCATTTTCCAACTGGCTAAAGACGAAGCAAAACTCTTCAAGTATGGCTCTGGAACTGGCTCCAACTTCTCAAACATCCGCTCCCGCTATGAAAAGCTCTCTGGAGGAGGAATTTCTTCTGGCCTCATGAGTTTTCTGGAAGTTCTGGACCGCGGAGCTGGTGCCATTAAATCTGGGGGTACCACACGCCGTGCCGCAAAAATGGTCGTCTTGGACGTGGATCACCCCGAAATTCTCGACTTTGTGAACTGGAAAGTAGAATCTGAAAAAAAGGCTAAAGCCCTCATCGCCGCTGGATACAGCAGTGATTGGCGTGGAGAAGCCTACAAGACCGTTTCTGGACAAAACTCAAACAACTCTGTGCGTGTGACAGATGAGTTCATGAATTCTGTAGAAAAAGGTGGCAAGTTTTGGACTCGTTTCCGCAAGAGTGGTGAAAAACATCAAGAATACGACGCACAAGAAATGTTCGACCAAATCTGTAAAGCAGCTTGGGAGTGTGCTGATCCTGGTCTCCAATTCGACACCACGATCAACACCTGGCACACCTGCCCTGTCACGGGTCGCATCAATGGATCCAACCCCTGCAGCGAGTACATGTTCCTCGATGACACCGCTTGCAACCTGGCTTCTCTCAACCTCGTGAAATTCTTCAACGAGGATGGCAGCTTTGATGTAGAGGCTTACCGCCATGCTTCACGCATCTTCTTCATTGCTCAAGACATTCTCGTAGACCTTTCTTCTTACCCAACAGAAGGAATTGCAAAAAACAGCCATGATTACCGTCCTCTTGGACTCGGCTACGCCAATTTGGGCACCTTGCTCATGTTGATGGGAGTGGCTTACGACAGCGATGAAGGACGTGCAATCGCTGCCGCTTTGACCGCAATTTTGCACTGCACTGGCTTCATTGCCTCTGCAGAAATGGCTCGTGTGGTTGCTCCGTTCGAAGGATATGAAAAGAATAAAAAATCCTTCCTCCATGTAATGGAAATGCACCGCGAAGCAGCGCACAAGATTGATAAAAACCTTTGCCCAGCTCAACTTCACGAAGCTGCTTGCGAAGATGCAGATCGCATGGTGGAGTTGGGTAAAAAACATGGATACCGCAATGCTCAAGCCACTGTTTTGGCACCCACCGGGACCATCGGCTTGCTCATGGATTGTGACACAACTGGAGTTGAACCTGAGTTCTCTCTGGTGAAGTGGAAAAAACTCGCCGGAGGAGGGTACTTCAAAATCATCAACAAATCCATTCCTGAAGTTCTAGCTCGCCTTGGCTACACGCAAGAACAGGTCACTGAAATCATGAACTATGTATTGGGGCATGGCAGCATTGATGAAGCTCCCCATGTAAACCCAACTGAGCTCAAGAAACTTGGCTTCAACGACGAACAAATCGAAGAAACACGCAAACATGTTTCTGAGAGCAAAACTCTAGACGAATGGACCCTACACGCCAACTTACAGAGTCTCAGTGAAAAAGGTGTGGATAAGAAGGCTTTGCAAGAAGCAAAACTCTTCATTGAAGGCGCTCAGACCATGGAAGGAGCTCCTCATTTAAAACCTGAACACCTGGCTATCTTCGACTGTGCCAACAAGTGTGGAAACGGCCAACGCTACATCCACCCTCTCGGTCACATCAAGATGATGGGAGCAACTCAACCTTTCCTTTCTGGGGCGATTTCTAAAACCGTAAACCTGCCCAACGAAAGCACTGTAGAAGAAATCAGAAACATCTACTTTGAATCCTGGAAGCTCGGTCTCAAGGCTGTAGCCCTCTACAGAGATGGCTGCAAGCAGTCTCAAGCCTTAAACACCAAGAGCGACAGCGCCCTGCCCGAAACCACTGATGAACGCCAAGCCACTCGTGGAGTGAAATTGGATCTCCCCACCAAGCGCCGTGGAATCACTATAGAAGCCAACGTGGGCGGACAAAAGATCCACCTCCGTACTGGTGAGTACGACAATGGTGAACTCGGAGAGATCTTTATCGACACCTTCAAGGAAGGCGCCTCCTACCGCAGCCTGCTCAACTGTTTTGCAGTCGCTGTTTCCTTGGGCCTTCAATATGGAGTGCCCCTCGAAAAATTTGTAAATGCCTTCACCTTCACTCGCTTTGAACCGAGTGGAATGACCAGCCACCCCAATGTGCGCACGGCCACTTCTATCGCCGACTTCATCTTCCGAGTCCTCGGAATGGAATACTTGGGACAGACCGATTTTGTCCACGTGAAGCCTGAAGTGACTCAATTTGCTCTACGAAGAGCGGAAGGGAAAATGAAAGAAGCCATCCTCAATGAGGCAACGGCTGCGACAGTAGAAAGCAGCACCAGCTCCGCCAGTGTGCTCGACAAGCAACTCGAAGGAATGATGGGTGATGCTCCAGCCTGTAGCGAATGCGGTCACATCACTGTACGCAACGCTTCCTGTTACAAATGTCTGAACTGCGGCACCAGCATGGGCTGCAGCTAGACTTCACTACAATTACGAACAAAAAGCCCTTGCTCCACGCGGGGCTTTTTTGAGAGAATGTTTTAAATAAACTTTCCCTCTCCTATGGAAGATTTCTCCTGCAAAACATGTAGCTTCACCCTTTCGCCTGAACAAAGAGTTGAGCTTTCCAATCATTTGATATCCCAACCTCCCACCGACACACGAGAAATTTTGGACTACATCGAACGAAATTTCCATGTGAACTGTAAAGAAGACGAGGTGATTGCTCTGCTCAACGTCTTGGGATTCTCCTACATGCGACCAAGCCAGGGAGGTTTTTATGCCTGGCTAAAACGCTAATCTATTTTCCACATGCCCACCGCCGAAGAACTCGCTTTTCAAGGTCGCTCACAAAACATTCTGATCCAACCTCAAACAGCAGGCTACGTGGTTCATGCTTTTCAAAAAGGTGTGGTGACCTTTCGCAAAGATTATCCAGGAGGCTCCCCCGATTACGTAACGCAAGTGAATTTAAAAGAAGCTCGAGTGATTTCGGTAATTGGCCCAACGGTCAATCCTGGATTGGGGCAGGGCGTTTTTGGTGGCAATAATCCAGAATTGGATCGCTTGCTGGTTTTTGATTTTTGGGGTCAAGCAGTCAATTTTTTGGGTGCACGTGCATTTGCAGCAATCAACGCAGGGTTTTTCAATACCGTTATGAATCCAACCCCCCTCGCCTTTCCATTAAAACAGCGCCGGCAGATCGTGAGTGATGGTTATGGAAGCACCACGGAATATCAAGCTCCTTTAGGAATACGAATCCTCAAACTAAAGGGCTCCACGGCTAAAATTGAAAGCTACCCCGATTCCAACGCCATGGGCACAGACTTACACGACCCCCTTCAAGCACCTCACATGATTGCTGGATTGGCAACAACGGTAGATAAAAGCATGAACAGCTTTGTGGGTCGTACATTCATTGGTTTGGCAAAGGCCCATAACGGTCTTCACTACACACTCATGATCTTTTCTTCGGCTTACGCTAGCCAAGCCTGGGCTGAAAATGTGCTGATCAATGATTTCTTGTGTGTACCTGGGCAGCTGCTCATGTTGGACGGGGGAGGGAGCACACAGCTCACGATCCAGGGACAACAAGAAGTCTCAAGTGCAAGAACCGTTCCTCACGTTTTGGTGGTCGCTTCCTTATAAAGGCTTGACGTAGGCTCATTCTGCCCGTAAAATCCGCCCTGCTTTCAGTAAACAAGATGAATAAAAATAGCCACAAACACGGACACGTACTGTCGAATCAAAACCGACCTAAGAGTTCGATGAGCAAGCGCCAGAACAAGGCAAATGCTCGCCCTCGTGCCTTGGCTCGCCAAGCTGCGCTCCGAGAAGCCTTCGCGAAAGGAAACAACTAGACCTGAGGTCTAACTAGCCGCCCTCCTGCCATGCGATTTTTCTCTTTTCTGAAACGCGATCGTCATACAAATCAGACGCGCTTTCACGACTATCGCAACCAAA
>CAYLWB010000004.1:48567-58777 GCA_964387375.1 uncultured Candidatus Peribacteria bacterium
TTCATTGTGAATGAACTCGGCTACATCAGCGGTTTTGAAAGTGAGAATTCAGAGCTTCCCCTCATTCTTATGGACAGCATCGGTACGGATGTAAAACTAGAGTTAAACACGCAATTGATTCCACAAGAAGAGTTGCAAGTTTTGCTCCAGATCGCCGAAGATTTTGAAGGAAAGTTCAACATGAAAGTACTCGAAACTCGTTACCTAAAGTGCGCCCGTGAGGTCCATTTGCTTACCGAAAGGAATTTTTCTGTATGGGTTGATCTAACTCAGCCGATCGAAAACCAGTTGTCCAAGCTTAAGAAAGCCCTCACAGAGATCAATATTTATGAAGACCCACTACTCTACATTGACCTTCGCATTTCTGGACAAAGCGGAGAAAAAGTAATATACAAGCTTCAGTAATCTCTAAAAACAAAAACAGATGAGCCTTTCTGATGATCAGCTTCAAAAAGCTCTCCGCATGATTGAAAGTGCAGAGGCCGCTTTGCAAAATGCACGCAAACTTTTAGGAGAAGCTGGCCCAAGCAAAAATCAAGCCTCCCGCCTCGACACAAGCGACTCTTCCGCCTATCAAGAAGGAGAGAGTCAAATTGTAGAAGGTGTTTTCGACGGACAAAACATGATTGGCCCCAATGAAAAGATTTATCCTGTGCCAGCCAACTATGCCAGTAAATCAAAAATTGTGGAGGGAGATCGACTCAAACTCAGTATTCTCCCAAATGGAACCTTCCTATACAAGCAAATTGCCCCTATAGAAAGGGAACATGTGAAAGGCACTCTCATTCAAGAGGATGGCCAGTTCAAAGTACTTGTCGAAGGAAAAACCTACCGTGTGCTCCTCGCATCTGTCACCTACTACAAAGGAGATGTGGGTGATGAAGTGACTCTAATCCTTCCCAAAGACCATGAGGCTCAATGGGGGGCAATCGAAGCCATCATCCCTCAGGTAGAGCTCAACAACCACAAAAGTGAGGATTCCTTTTAAAGGTCTTTTGAGTTAATCTAACCCCAGACAGCGCCTTTTTATGGACCAGCCTATCAGCGTCACACAAGCTCTCAACAACCTACAGTCTTGGTTGAACGCCGGTGATTACACCCGGGTGATTCAAGGCTGCATGGAAGTATTGAAAGTAGAACCTGGGAACCAACGGGCTCTTGCTTTAATGAAGCTTGCCGAGGAACGCCGTTATCTGCAAGAAAGCTCCACAAGAAGTACAATGACCCCAACGCCTGCCACTCCCCCCGTTCAAACAGGTACGCTACCCACCCAGGAAGAAGTGGTTTTACCCACCGTAGACCCATTGGCAAAACTGGCAGTAGATACACCCTCCACACCAAAGTCATCAGAAGATCCCTATGGCCTCTGCCACATAGAAGACAGTGAAGATGAAAGTAAAGTGAAGCTTTTTTTAACAATTTTGATTCCGGCTCTCTTAGTGATTTTAATCGCTGGAGCAGTGATTTTGTTCATCATGAACCGCACTCCACAAGATGGAAATAGTGGTACAGTCCTAGATGAATTGCCTTCCACTCACTACCTTGCTGAGAATGAAAAACGCGTTGAAAACCTGACTCTCATTGCGCGTGCTGTTGAAGATTTCAAAAATGAAAATGGGGCCTTCCCTTCTGTAGACCAGATCGAAACCGTACTTATAAATAGCCCCTATTTTGAAGAACTCCCCATTGACCCTCGTCATGGAGGTACAGACAACGCTGGGAACACCTTTGGTTACATTTACGCGGTTTATCCAAGTCTTGCAGGTGAAAACACTGCTTACATCGTTTCTGCTCTTTTTGAAGACAGTGAAGGTTTCGGCTACTCTTGGACTCAGGGAGCTAGCCCGAGCAACCATACAGATTACATGGACTTAGAAAAAGAAAATGTGGTATTGATCGGAGCCGAACAACCTAAGATCAAGCGCTGATGTCCACATTTTGGAAAGACTTGGCTGCCCAGGGACCAATTTTGGCTCTGGCACCCATGGCTGGTTATACCGATAGCGCATACCGCCAACTGATCAAGGGCATTGAACCCAGGACCATCTGTTTTACTGAATTTACAAGTGCAGACGGCATCATCTACAACAGCAAGAACACGCTGAGTCAGCTTGATTTCAATCCAGATGAAGAACACCCTCTTGTTGCACAAATTTTTGGGAAACACCCTGACCATTTTACTGAAGCTGCTCGACGCATTGAAGACATGGGGATTGATGCAATCGACATCAACATGGGTTGCCCCGCTAAAAAAGTGGTGAGCAGCGATCATGGTTCTGCATTACTCAAAAATCCCTGCCATGCCACGAAACTGGTGGAGGCTGCGGTAAAGGGCACCAAACTACCCGTTTCTGTAAAGACACGCATAGGCGTTGGCAAACTGGATTTACCCTGGTTCTTGCAGTTTTGTAGAGATCTAGAAAATGCAGGAGTGAGTTTAATAACGATTCATGGACGAACGGCAAACCAAATGTATACAGGTAAGGCAAATTGGGATCCCATCTACGAAGTGAAGAAAATTTTAAAGATCCCAGTGATCGGCAATGGAGATATTAGAAGTCCAAAAGATGCCTTAGACAAGCTCGGAAACCTTGATGGTGTCATGGTAGGTCGTGGTACAATGGGCCACCCTTGGCTCATGCGTGAAATTGCAGCCGCCTTCCACGGTGAAAGCTATACGCCACCCAGCAGCTTCCAGGAAAAATTGCCTTACATGCTTCGCCATTGTGAACTCAACGTTCAGACAAAAGGTGAACGCCGTGGCATGCTGGAGATGCGCAAACACTTTGTGGGTTTGCTCCGCGGCTTCGAAGGCGCAAGCAAGTTCCGGGCCGAGGTTGTGACTTTAGAAACTTATGACGACGCTAAACGCATCCTCAACGCCATCGCTGAACAGCTCAAAAACGCCCCCGCTCTTGAAGCTGTTTCGCACTTTGATCCAGTATAAAGGCTCCACACTGCTTCTACCCGCTGGAGAAAGCCCTCGTATTTGGTTTCAGGACCAATGGCATTTGATTGAAGAACACCAGGAACTTGACGAAGATGCACTCTGTCTAGAATTGGAAACCGTATTTGGCTCCCTCGTTTGGAACGATCTTAAAAATGGAATCGAAAGTTTCTTTGACTACCGTGAACACCGCTTCCTTCTGAAGAGTTTTGAAAACCAAAAGGGTTCTGTGCTTTTTGCTCAGGAACTCCCAGCACCACCAGAGTTGGAAGACTGGCCAGAAGAAGCCAGGGTTTGGCTTAAAAAAGGCGGCCTACTCAAGGTGAAAGATGCAGCACTGTATGCGGCCATTTTGCGTACGGTCAGCCAAAATCGTGAAGGGAATGTGGTGTCTCTAGAACGACGCATCCATTATCCTCTCCCCTCTTACCTCGGCTTCATACACCAAAAGGAATTGGGAGAACATTTTGAAACCTTGGAAGAAGGCCTTAAGGAAGCGATAGAATTGCACGCAGAAGTCTTGGGTTTGCGCGAGCTACAGATTCCTGAAAATATTTTGAACGCTTGGGCTCAGGTCATGCCTGTTTTAACACAGGTTGTCTAAACACTGACAGCAGCTTTTTCTCGAAGAAAAGATCTCTCAACGAAGCACCCTCTCAAAAGGGATGCTAATTTTGAGTGTGTACCAACTCAGAATTTGTGAAACTCGAGAAGCTTCTCCCCATGCGTTAGAAAACTGGCTGCACAGTCTCCAAAAAAGCACGAAACAACAGTGCTGGCAGCTTGAGAAAACAAAGGGGTTCTTAGAATTGAAGACCAGCAGTTCCATGGATCAGGTTTTGATCGGCTCTCAATCTTTATCTTGCCCAGAAAGCGACCCACAAGGAGCTTTTTATTTACAGCAGAGCAAAGGCCCTCTTCTTCCAATCAAACGGTACAGCCAGTTCATAGACAGGCAAAGCAAGGAACGTATTTTTCCAGCCGACTACCTGCTTCAAGCATTCAACACCTTGCCTGAAGGGAATTTTTCCATAAGGTTTCAAGCCGTAGAGAAAAAAGAGCATCAGTGGATGCTTCGAGAAATTCGACAGGCACATTTCCTAGCAGATTCTCGCCTGGAACAATGGGCATCCAAGCGTTGGCTAAAATGGAGCATAAGGCCTTGGATTGTTCGTGCATTGCGTTGGCTTCGCACGGAAGAAAATCACTCAGCCAAGACGCAAATTCAAACCCAGCATGAGCGTGAAGACCCACAACAAGCCTGCCTTGATAAATTTTCACGGCCTCTTTTTCGGGTCAGTGTGAGATCCAGTCATCGATTCTCGTTCATTCACCTCTTCGGCTTGCCCTATTTGGGAGAATTCAAGTGGAGTCGCAGACCTCAAGAGCTGCTTCTCAGTGCAGAAGAACTCGCAAGTCTTTTGCCTTTGCCCAGCCCCATCCAAGCCGCTCGCCAACTGCCAACAGAAAAAACCGCTCATCTGCCAGGTCCACCCCATTGGGAACTCAATGAAGAAGATCGAAAGCGTCATCTCTATGTCATAGGAAAAACTGGGATGGGAAAATCCACAGCTCTTCTACAACTTTTCCAAAGAGATCTGGAGAGAGAGGCCTGCCTCATTCTCATTGATCCACATGGAGACCTTGTAGAAACCGCTTTGAATTTCATCAAGAAAGACCAGCTTCAACGCCTGGTTTTGCTCGATCCAAGCAAGCAAGAATACCCTCTTGCCTTCAACCCTTTGGAGTTGCAACCAGGAGAAGATCCGGGTTTAAAAAGCTCTGGGCTCATAGAAATGTTCCATGTGCTGTCTCAGGGCAGTTGGGGGCCACGGCTGGAACACTTGCTCAGAAACGCTCTACTCACCCTAATTCGCACACCCAACAGCACTCTTTTTGATTTACCGCGGCTTTTTCAAGACCGAAAACAGGTGGAACGTTCTCTCTCATTCGCGCCAGATCCAGAGCTGGAACGTTTTTGGTTCACAGAGTTTTTCTCGCAAGAAAAACGCCGCCAACAGGAACAGATCAGCCCCATTTTAAACAAAGTTGGCCCTTTGCTCAGCTCCCCGCTCCTTCGCAATATTGTGGCTCAACCAAAGGGAAAAATCCATTTTGAGCATTTCTTAAAAGAAAAGAAGATTGTTCTCATCCCGCTAAGCAAAGGAAAGCTCGGAGAAGATATGAGTCGGATTCTTGGAATGGTTTTTATCAGTCAAATACAGAGCACACTCCTCAAACGAGCCCACGACGCTCCTGAAACACGTGGCTCGGTTTTTTTATACATCGACGAATTTCAAAATGTTTGCACTCCAACTCTGCTTTCTATGCTGTCCGAGTCAAGAAAGTATGGCCTGGGATTAACCCTTTCTCACCAACACCTCCAACAAGTTCCAACAGAGTGGCAACAAGCACTTTTGGGAAATGTGGGTTCACTGATCAGTTTTCGCCTCGGGGTGGAAGATGCCGAGATTTTAGCCCCCCACTTTCAAATTCAATCGGAGGATTTGAGCCAATTGGAGCCCTTCAAAGCCTATGTAAAAACCTTACAAAAGAATCAATTGCTCCCTGTTTTCCGCTGGAACGTAGCTCCAGAACCGCAGTCAAATTCTAGTTTTGAAAAGGATAACAAAGAGCGCCAATCCCAACGCTATGGACGCCCACGCTTCCAGGTTGAAAAAAAATGGAAAATCAGGTATAATAACGGGAAGTCCACATCTAAAAATGAAAAAGATCCTCCTCTCGTTAACATTGAGTCTCACGCTTCTCGGTTGGAGTAGTTCGCCTTCTCACGCAGCAGGTGTAGATGAAAACGACGTAAAAAGCAGCTCACATTTTGAGGTGTTTGATGTTTTCAACAACAGTGGAGAAGACGGTGATCTGGATCCTCTGCCAGAAGAAATACTGGCCAATGCAGAGAAGGAGAATGTTTCTCCAGTAGGGGCTCTCATTTTACGAGTGATCAATGTGTTCAGCCTGCTCATTGGAACTTTGAGCTTCTTCGTGATTCTTTATGGCGGTTTTATGTTCATGACTTCTGCTGGAAACGACAGCCAAGTAGACAAGGCGCGTAGCGTCCTCAGTCAAGCACTCTACGGGCTAACATTAGGCTTTATGTCGTATTTCATTGTCACTTTTGTGCTTTCTTTCTTTTACGAATGAAGAAATTTGCCTTCCTTATTTTTGGCCTCTACCTCGGGCTTTCAATCGCTCCATTGAGCTTTGCAGCTGCAGGGGATGCAACAACAGACTGGAGTGAAAATGTTTGTAATTTTGGAAGCCAATACGTCGCTGCACACACCGAAAAAGAACCTGGACCAGAATCAGGATTTTGGGACAAATTAGAAGAAGATTTGCAAAAAAACGAAACAGCTTGTGGTGAGATCAACAGCGTGACCCAGTCCCTAGAAAAAAGTGACTGCAACGCAGACGGCAAAGTGATCACCGAAATTACAGAAGCCTTTGCTGGAGAAACCTCCACAGATGGTGGAGATAATTTTGTGAAGACCGTTTACCATGGAGTTTGTTGCTTAGAGCCTGTAACGCAAGATGACGGAAGCACCGTCTGCCAAGAATCTCGGGACGTGTATGCCGAAACTCAAGATGCTTGCGAACAATTGGGTGGATTAGCCTGTGAAGAACGCCAATGGATCATTGGAACAACAGGGGCTGGAATCATTAAAATCTACGTAAAACAGATGTACATTTGGGGCACAGGAATTGTGGGATTCGTGGCTGTTACGATCATGGTGATCAGTGGAATTCAAATTTCTTTTTCAGGAATCGCTGGCAGTGTGGATGCAGCCCGAAAACGCTTGGCTCAATGCATCGGTGGTATTGTGCTCCTTTTCCTTTCTGGGCTCTTACTCTACACAGTCAACCCCACTTTCTTTAGCTAATGAAAAACTTCCTCTTAAAAGCCCTGTTCACATTCGGACTCCTCACCTTGCCTTTTGCTTGGGGAGAAGCCGCTTTCGCAAAAACTCAAGAAGTGGCTCCAGTGGATCAACCCCCTTCTGTGTATGTGGACGTACCCAAACCAGACTTTCTACCTGGACCTAAAGAGAACATTGGAGATGGAAGCAAAATCCAAAATTACGTGCTCAACACAACCATTCCTCGAGTCATAAATCTGACTTTAGGTATTTTTGGGATCTTAAGTTTTGCAGCCATTCTAATAGCAAGCATGAACTTGCTCACTCAATATGGAAACGACGACCGTGTAAAAAAAGCCAAAGCCAATCTCCAATGGGCCATTTTAGGGTTCATTTTCATGGTGATGTCTTACGCCATAATCTCTGTGGTGGTTTCTGTGGCTCTGCCTAAAAACACTGCAGCGAACATCTTTGGAGTACCAACAGCTTATGCAGTAGATGTGGAAGACGACGCAAATTTACTGCTCCCAAGCCAATTTGAAATCATAGAACAACATGATCCATCTCGAAGGGTTTCGCTCCCCTCTGGAGATCTTTTTAGCGAAATGATCCCTGCTGTCATAGCCAATGTTTTCTACGTGATTGGTTTCTTAATCTTCATCGCACTCATGATGGGTGGAATACAGATGATTTTTGCACGAGGAGACGAAGGTTTGGTGAGCAAATCTCGCCACATCATCACCTGGGCATTGTTGGGCGTAGTCGCAGCCGCTTTGGGCTACGCGATCATCTACAGCATTGCTACAATCAACTTAGATCAGGACGAAAAAACAGATGCAGACAATGTCTTTACCGAAACAGTTCCTGACTCCAGCGAATTATGAAATTAAAACTCTTTCTTCTCACTCTTCTGGGTTGCTCTTCCTTTGTATTCAGTTTGAATACCGCCTCTGCAGCAATTCAATTGCCTACAGAACTAAAACCCAACAACCTACCGGAGATTGTTACTCAAGCTGAACCCACTTCAGAAGACCACCCAGAAACTGCAGCCACACAAACACTCATTCTGTTCGCAGGAAAGTTATTGAGCCGAGTTTTGCTTTTTGTGGGGGCGATTGCTGTGATTTCAATGATGGTTTCAGCAAGTCATTTCATCCTGGGTTTTGGCCAAGATGCACGTGTAACAAAGGGGAAAAATGGAATGTTCTGGGCCGTGGTGGGGCTCATCATCATTCTCACCTCCTACGCTATTGTACAGGGTGTGCTTTCCATCTTATTGCAGGTGGACTCTTCCCTCGGTTAGGACTATAATCCCGCCGCTCTGTTCCTTTTTAGTCCTAAACACCATTCATGAGTAAACGAATTCTTTTCTTTCTTTTAGCTTCTACTTTAGTATTCACGGCCTGCGGATCTACCAATGGACGTGCTGAAAAAGCTGGGAAGGCTTTAGCCGAAACGGCTTGTTTTAGTTTTGACAGTGAAAGCAGCGAGGAAGAAAGCACCTCCTCTTTGGCAGATTATGCAGAGATGGTCGCCAAAGACTATGGCTTTAAAGACAGCAGTGATTTACAAGCTTTTGTAGACGAAATCGAAGGAACAGAGGCCATGAATAAAATGGCGCTCGCAGCTCGCGAACATCTAGAAGCCACTTGTGGCGACTCTTTAGAAGCTCTCGGAATCAGTTCTGCTGATTTTGCTGAGAGTCTAACGGTTCAATAAGAGGCGGAAACAAAGCCTCTCCTAAATTGACCTTTTTGTCTCCCAATTGGCGGAGCATTTCTTCGGCTTTTTCGGGAAGAATGGAGCGCAACAAGGTAGCAATGGCACGACAAGCAGCAAGTAGATTGCCTAAGACTGGCTTCAAAAGTTCAGGGTTTTCTTTGGCCAAGGCCCAAGGTTTTTGATTTTCAACGTAGGCATTTGCTTCTCGCGCCAGTTCCAAAATGGCCTCAATCGCGGCCTTGATATTGAAGTTCTGCATCCCTTTATCGAAGCCTGTTTGTGCCCCTTCTATACCCCTTAAAAGAGCCCCATTGGCTTCGGGCACCTCTCCTTGGAGGTATTTTTCCGTCATAGCCATAACGCGGCGCATGAGATTCCCCAGCGTGTTCTGTAGTTCATCTCGGTACAAAGCCAAGAAGCGTTCACGGGAAAAATCACCATCGTCCCCAGTAGGAATTTCACGCAAAAGGTAGTAGCGCACGGCATCCACTCCGAATTCATCCACCAGAACAAAGGGGTCCACCACATTCCCAATGCTTTTGCTCATCTTTTGACCTTCACTGGTCACAAAACCATGGGCAAAAACCGCTTTAGGTAGAGGCACATCTGCCGCCAAAAGCATGGCTGGCCAAATGCAACAGTGAAAACGAGTGATGTCCTTGCCGATCAAATGCACATCCGCGGGCCAGTAGCGTTCCACCAAGGCGTCGTCGTCGGCATAACCCAGAGCCGTGAGGTAGTTCGAAAGCGCATCGCACCACACGTACATCACCTGGTCTTCATGACCAGGGACCTCAACTCCCCAAGACAAACTCTTTTTAGGGCGTGAAAAACTCACATCCTGCAAACCCTCTTTGATCAATGCCAAAATCTCATTTTTTCGAGATTCGGGGCGAATCAAAAGCTCATCAGATTCAATTTTTTCGCGCAAAATTTCGTTGTAATCAGAGAGGCGGAAAAAGATGTTTTTCTCGTTCAGTTTTTCAGGGGCACGTTTATGAGTGGGACAAAATCCATTTTCATCGAGATCTTTTTCAAGAAGAAACGCCTCACAGCCCGTGCAGTACAAGCCTTCGTATTCTTTTTCATAAAGAACGCCTGCAGCCTCAATCTTCTTCCACAGTTTTTGGGCTCCTCGTTTGTGCAAATCACTTGTAGTTCGGATGAAATCATCCTCAGCAGATCCAAAAATTCGATTCAAGCGGCGGAAATGCTCGCTGTTTTCATCAGCTAGTTGCTGCGGTTCCATGCCCTTGGCACGAGCAGTCTGCTCCACCTTGGTCCCATGCTCATCAGTGCCCACCAAAAAGCGAGTATCCTCACCCAAAAGCCGGTGATAACGCGTGAGCGCATCCCCTTGCAGCAACTCTAAAGCATGCCCAATGTGCGGAGGGGCATTCACGTAAGCGATGGCGTTGGTCAGGTAAAATTTCTTCATAACAAAAGGATTCTGGCATGAAAAGGGCAGAAACTCCAGAGAAAAGACCCCTCACTCCGTTTGATACAGCACAAAATCAAACACTGGCAAATGCTCTCCTTCTCGAATTTGTGTGTCCACAGATTGGCGGGCACTACCTGCCTCCACATCTGCAGAGCTTTCTAAACGCACGTAGGTACAAGCCGCTTCAGAGCCCGGCGTACGAAGTTGGTAATAGATGTAGCGGTC
>CAYLWB010000004.1:58877-60339 GCA_964387375.1 uncultured Candidatus Peribacteria bacterium
TGAGGTCCGCATCGGTCTCCCCCACCTGTGCAAAGAGCGGAAGTTGAATGGATTCGTTCGGTGCCAAAATGCTCCACTCGCTCTCACCATCGATGCTGCAGGGAATCATTTCGTCGCGCGCCTCAATGTTGAGCGAAGCCCTTGCACCATTCGTGAATTCTTGCCCACTGAGCTGCACTTCATAACCTGGCAATTCGTTTTCACTTAAGAGTAAGCCCAATTCCGTCATGCCTTCTGCAGCGTAAGTTGCTTGTTTACCCGCCACCACCGTGCGGATCACAGCCAAATCTTTCAGCACAAAAGAGCTCACCCCCATCACGACCAAAAGAATCAGAGACATCAAAGAAAAGCTGATGAGGAGAGCACTGGCACTGGGAGAATTTTTTTGCATTTTATTGATAAAATCGGCTGGTCACCGACGTTTGAAAGTCCACCGTAATAGGCACGGAGCCAGCTCGGCTGGGAGTCTGGGCCTCCAATTCAATCTGCACGTTGGGCTGAAATTGCAAAGAATCTTTCGCCACGTTCGCAGGATCAAAAGGGTTATCACTTGGGAAAATACGAAAAAGCACGTGAGTCACATTGCTGTAGGGCCCTTCCAAAGGCAAGGGATCAAAATAGCCGGCCAGGGGTTGGCCATCGGCATCAAAACGTTGCAACGTGAGCGACTCCGTGAAGGAATCCCAAACGTAGCGGGTCTGCAGCTCGCCATCGGGACTGCGCAGCACCAGCTCGGAGCTGAAGCGCGCCCCCGCATCCACCGTCGAAAAACCGCGTGAATAATACTCGTAATCGATTTTATTTTCCTTTAGATCTTGAGTCAGGCTGTCCACCATACTCTGCGTTTCCATGAGCAAGGTTCGGGTCGCAGCTGCCTCCTTTTCCACATTGTAAAAACGCACAAAAGTGGACACGCTAAAGCCGATGAATACGGTGAATACCGTGATCGCAATAACCATTTCCATCAAGGTAAATGCCGGCTGTTTATGCAAAAGTTTCATTGCCAATTGCTTAAGTAAGTTGAAAGTTCTAAAGAGCGATCCACCCCCTTGTCCATCCAGTTTACAAGCACATTCACTTCAACAAGATCGTCCACGGTTGTCCCATCAGCAAGCTGAACTGGAGTGAACTCCAAACGCCGGGTGAAGGGCACTGCTTGGGAATTCAAGAGCACACCATCCTCTTCCGCAGTGGAAAATTTCCAGTAAGGAGCTTGACTGGTTTCCTTAAGATACAAAACCAAAGTTTCCCCTTCTGCAGGTTCAAAGGAAGCATCCCAAAGATCACCACGGTTACTGCCCGACCACTCGTAGTTTTGTAACCAGTTGGAATCACGAATGAAGCGCAGCACCTCCACACCTTCTTGGGCATAGGCCAGAGCTTGCAAACTATGCAAGTTGCGTTGGGTCACAAGCAGCGTGCTGAGCACCACCCCAGTCATGGCCGTGATCACCACTCCAAC
>CAYLWB010000004.1:60439-84849 GCA_964387375.1 uncultured Candidatus Peribacteria bacterium
GTGAAGGCCGCACGTTTCACGATACAAGATTAGAAAGCGAAAAGATGGGTCCGAGCAAAGCCATGGCCAAAACGCCCACGGCCAAGCCCACAAAAACAATAACCACAGGCTCCAAAAGCGAGGTAAAGGTGGTGAGAGCATGGGCCACTTCACGCTCATATTGCTGAGCCAATTTTTTGGAAATGCTTCCGAGTTGACCCGAATTTTCTCCCACGGAAATCATGGCTGCCACGGTTTCTGAGAACAAAAAGGGGGCTTCCGCGAGTTTGGTAGCCAATTTTTCTCCTTTTTCCACACTCAAACGCAACTCCCCAACAAAATTTCGATAGAGCTGATTGTTCATGGCTTGCGACGTGATCGCCAATGCCCGATGGATGGGAACACCTGAATCCACCAGCAAGCTCAGTAGTTGAACGAAGCGCGCCACATTGTACTTGCGCACCAGCACATGCAAGGCTGGAGTAGAGAGCAAAAGTCGATCAAAATTCCAGCGTCCTTGTTCCGTTCGTAGATAGATGCTTCCAAGCAAAATCACAAGCACTGCCAGCAAAATCAAAATCCAAAAGAACTGCACCATGAATTGCCCCACCCCCAATACAATCTGGGTAGAAACAGGCATTTCCACATTGGCCTGCACAAAAAATTCGTTGAGGCGAGGAATCACCGTGGTCACCACAATGAAGCCTGAAATCAAGAGCGCGATCAAAACGGTCGCCGGATAGATGAGTGCCGAACGCACCTTCAAAAAAAGCTCGTGGGCCTTTTCGGTCTGTTCAGCCAGGTTGAAGAGCAAACCTTCAATGCGCCCAATCGCCTCTCCACTACGCACCACACCCACCTCCGCTTCCTCAAACACGTCTGGGAATTTGGTCATGGATTGGCTGAGTGCTTCTCCCCGTTCAACATCGTAGGCCATCGTATTGATGATGCGTGTGAAACGCTCATTCTCAGTTTTTTTAGAAAGCATACGTAGAGCCTTCACAATGGGGATACCCGCATCGAGCATGACTCCAAGCAAATGATAAAAGTAGGATTTTTCCTGAACACCAATCCTCTGACGGTCAATAAAATAGTCTTGAATCCTAACGGAAAGGGGCTGTTGGGAGGAATCATAGACCCCATAGACCACCGTAGTGGCCCGCTCGGATTCTTGTTGGATAAGGCTCATTGATAATAGGCTTCTAGGGTGAGATTGAAGACAAGCTCGGTTGCATTGGTGAGCTGCACATTCAAGGATGTAACCTGCATGAGGCGATCAGCATTTTCAACAGCTTGCAAAAAAGACGTCAGCTTATCGTAGTTACCCGTCAAATTTGCGGACACACGAATCACAGTCCCAAAATCCTTATCCACAGATGGGGAAAAACTCATACCGCTGAGCAAGAATCCAGTCGATTTTGCAATTTCTTGCAGGTCCAAAATCAGTTGGTCTTGGTCGTAGCCCACAGGGACTGCCTCGGCCAATTCCTTGCGTAGGCTCTCGCTTTCCGAGAGTTTAGTAGATAGCGTTTCCAAATGTTCCACATCAGCTTGCAGCTGTTGAAGATCAGCGGCCACCCCATCTCGTTCTAGACGAAGAGTTGCAACTTTCTCTCGAGTCGGAATCACAAAAACCATGCCAACCACTCCCATCACTAGGAGTAAAACCACTGAAATCAATTGTGTGAAAGGAGAACGTTTCATTCCAAAAGGGTTTGAACTTGTAAACTAAAACTCACGACCGATTGACCTTCTCCAGTACTTCCCAAGGTAACAGATGGAACAAAGACCCCTTGAAAGTTCTCGGAATTTTGCAGTTTTTCAATGACAGCAGCCACGGACCCATAATTGTCTCCAAGCCCACTCAATTGAATGGCCCCATCTTCACTCGCACCGTAGGAACTGAAGAACACGTTCACTGGAGTGAGATCTTGCAACTGTTTAATGACTTGGGACCAAGGAATACGCACCCCCTTCACTTCTTCCACAAGACCCTCGGCATTAAAAAGTGCCTCCACTTGATCTTCTTCCAATTGAGCCAAACTGCCTTCAAGATTTAAAATTTCTTCATTCATTTTACGAACCTCACGGTTCAAATTGAATGTTTGGAAAAGCAAAAACAAAGTGTAGAGAGCCCCAACAACAAAGAGGAAAATAACGATCGTGCTGAGGAAACGCCCTTGTGGGGCTTCGTAGGTCTTGTCCATGGCGGCGTGAATGGGTAGGCTTCAGGCATGAACTTTACCGTGATCAACGAATCTTTTCAATGCGCAAACTGCGGAACTTTGGTGCCGAAGCATGTTTCGAGCTGCCGCAACCATTGCACCCGATGCCTTTACTCCATGCACCTGGATTTAAAAAGCCCCGGAGATAGGGCATCCACCTGCGGCGGACTCATGAAGCCGGTGGCCTGGGACTACAAGGGCAAAAAGGGCTGGATGCTGGTGCACGAATGCATCAAATGCGGGGCACAAACCAAAAACAAGGTTGCGGAAGACGATGATCTGAGCAAATTCTCTCAAGAATAAGGCCCTCCTCCAGGGCGTTGCAAAAGAGAATGGGGAGGCGTAAATTTACAAAGATCAACGCCACTCAATGCAGCTACCTCTGCACGATGAACTCATCGAGAAAAACACCACGGTGATCGTGGGTGTTTCAGGTGGACGCGACTCCATGGCCCTAGTACATGCCCTGCTCCAGCAACGGCCCGACCTCACCCTGATCCCTGCCCATATAAATCATGGTTTACGCCCTGAATCTCAAGAAGATGCAGATTTCACTAAAGCCATTTTACAACGTTGGGGACTCCCCTGCGAAAGCACCAAACCCCGGGTTCCCGAAAAAGGCAATTTGGAGGAATGGGGCCGTGAAAAACGGTATGAGTTTTTTGAAAAACTCGCCAAAAAGCACAAGGCGGCTTGGATCCTCACCGCCCATCATCAAGACGATGATTTTGAGAGCATGCTTCTCCATTTTGTGCGTGGCACTCGAGTAAAAGGCCTATCTGGAATGGCTTTCCGTCGAGATAAAATCTTACGCCCACTGCTCTATACTTCCCGTCAGAGCATCAATGAATACGTAGCTCATCACGAAATTCACTTTCGAGAAGACCCAAGCAACCAAGACGAACGGTTTTCTCGCAACTTCCTAAGACACAAGATCATTCCTGTTTTAAACCACACCTTCCCCGGCCTTGAAGACCGTTGGCAAGGTCAAAAAAAATACTGGTTAGAACTTCAGGACATGCTCGAAACGGAAGCAGAAACTGTATTGGAAAAAGCTCTCACAAAAGAGGGCTTAAACCGAGCCATTTACCGTGATCTACCTTTCCCTGTGCGGGCCACTGTTTTAGAGCTGTGGTACAAAGAGAGTACTGGTAAACGTGTGCCAGACAGCCCCACTCTACTGCGTTGGGATGAAGCCCTACTCTCCTGGCCGTCCCGCAAAAAAACAGAATGGGACGAAGGATGCTTCCTGGTACTCACCAAAGAATGGGGAAGCTTGCAATAAAAGCACCTTGGCTTTAAAATACTCAGGCTCTTTTAACAGATTATTTTCATGACTCAAATCGCGCAACGAAGAGGCCCCAGCCCACTCATCGCTTTACTGGCTGTGGCGCTTTTAATTTCTGGAATTTACAGCATTTGGAACCCAGCCCAACACGTGCCCAGCACTCAAGTACCACTCAGTGAGTTTGTAAATGATGTGGAGGCGGGCCAAGTGGACGAAGTCGACGTACGGGATACCAAGATCGAATACCTCCTCACAGATGAGACCAAAAAATACGCCTATAAAGAAAACGGCCAAACCGTAGCCGATGTTTTGAAAGACGTAGATCCCGCGCTTATCAACAGCCTGGATGTGGAGATTTTAGACACCTCTGGCCAAGCGATTTGGCTCAATATTATCATTAGTATTGTGCCTTTCGTTTTGATCATTGGTTTCCTCTATTTCATGATGCGAGGAGCAGCCAATAGCAACAATCAAGCTCTCTCTTTTGGGAAATCCAACGCAAAACTACACGACAAAGAGCAAAGCAAAACCACGTTTAAAGAAGTGGCTGGCGCCCGAGAAGCCAAGGAAGAGCTAGAAGAAGTGGTCGATTTTCTCAAACACCCCAGCAAGTACACTGCAATGGGGGCTAAAATTCCACGTGGAATCATGCTCGTTGGGGGGCCTGGAACGGGTAAAACCCTGCTTGCACGAGCTGTTGCAGGAGAAGCAAATGTTCCTTTTTTTACAATCAGTGGTTCTGAATTCGTAGAAATGTTTGTCGGAGTGGGAGCAAGCCGTGTGCGTGACCTCTTTAAAAAAGCAAAGCGCAATGCTCCATGCATCATTTTTATTGATGAAATCGATGCCGTGGGCCGTAAACGTGGAGCAGGATTAGGAGGAGGCCACGACGAACGGGAGCAAACTTTGAACCAAATCCTTACAGAAATGGATGGCTTTGAAAATGAGACCAATGTAATTGTGATGGCCGCTACCAATCGCCCTGACGTGCTTGACCCTGCCTTGCTTCGGCCCGGTCGTTTCGATCGTCGTGTGGTGGTGGATATGCCAAGCCTTGAAGACCGTGAAGATATTTTAAAAGTACATGCTCGCAACAAACCCCTTTCTAAAAAGATCGACCTCAAGCTCATCGCACGCCAAACCCCAGGGTTTACTGGTGCCGACTTGGAGAACCTCTTGAACGAGGCTTCTATTCGTGCAGCCAAATTGAATCAAAAAGAAGTCCTACAACACGATATAGAACAATCTATTGAGAAAGTTTCTCTTGGCCCCGAACGCAAATCTCACGTTCTAAGTGCTAAAGAAAAAGAAGTGACCGCTTATCATGAAATGGGACATGCCATTGTGGGGCATCTTTTAGAAGATTGCGATCCGGTGCAAAAAATCACCATCATCCCTCGAGGAATGGCTTTAGGTGCAACTTGGTTCGTGCCCGAAGAAGAGAGCAAGTTGTACACGAAACGCCGTTTTGAACATAAGATGGCCTCTCTTATGGGTGGCTACGTTGCCGAAGAAATGATCTACGGCCAAGTTTCGACTGGTCCATCCAACGACTTACAACGTGCCTCCGAAATGGCTCGTCAAATGGTGACCAAATACGGAATGAGTGAGCTCGGCCCCATTGTTCTCGGTGACCAGAAAGAAGAAGTTTTTCTGGGTCGTGATTTTGGCCACGTACGTAACTATTCCGAAGAACAAGCTGCTCTCATCGACAAGGAGGTGAAGGCCTTTGTCGACAATGCTTACAAAACAGCAAAAGACTTACTCACCCACCACAAAGTCAAGTTCGTAGCCGTCGCCAAACGCCTCGCCGAAGTTGAAACCCTCAGCCGAGCGGAATTCTTGGAACTCTTTGAAGGCAAAGCGGCAAAGAAGGCTTAGGAGGCGCGAACGTAGGTCCAGTTCATGAAATTAGGACCCTGACTCCTGCAACCAGTGATCAAGCTAGGCAAGTCCCCCTCAACATGGAAGAAACGCCCAATGGCTAGACCATATGGTCCGACTGAGAATCCTCTCTTCAAACCATCATCCTTTGTTGGCTCCATCAACCAATAGGTAGTGTTGGCTTCGTCTGATGGATCACCCTCGTAGCCATAAGTAAAACTATTAGGGTCTGCACCAATTTTCTCTACAATCTCAGCGGCAAGCGCTCCCAATTCTTCATCAGCTTGAAGTTGCGCAGCACCACGAGCCACAAAACCAGCAAGTCAGGCATCAACCAATCTCCCCTTCCTCTCAACAAGATGGGTACGTACCAACTCTCGTGCCACTCGAGCTTCTCGTTCTATTGTTTCTCTTTCCAAATTGTATTTTAAAGTAAAGAAATTAGAACTGTTTTCTGGAATTTTGTCAATACATCCATTTGGCCGTGCCCACTCCAAGGCCTCTTGCCTTCCCACCTGTTTTTTGACATGATGCAGATATGACTAGCATTGGCATTGGACAAATCAAACACGCTCAAAAGAGCCTTCGTGGCACACCTCGCCTGCATTCTTCCGTTCGCACGAACCAGGAAACACCCCAGGCGGAGGGAATTCAGGAGGGTCAATTGGCTGTAGATATCTTTCAAAATGAGTTCGAAATGGTTTTGGTTTGCCCAATCGCAGGGTGTGAAAAATCCGAAGTGAAAGTGGCTCTACAAGATGATGTGCTCACCATAAGAGGAGAGCGCAAACCTCTAAAACCCTTGGAAGGCAAAACTCCTCTGGTGAAAGAATTGTTTTGGGGCCCTTTCTCTCGTTCCATAGTACTTCCCGATCACATCGACCGAAAAAATATCCAAGCGCGTTTTCACGAGCACCTTTTGATCATTACCATTCCAAAGACCGAGGATTTCAAGACCCGCATCATCCACATCAACGACGAAGCGAATGATTCCTCCCGTTAAAAAAGCCGTCATCCTTTGTGCAGGACTTGGGACGCGCTTTTTCCCCATGACCAAAGTAGTGCCTAAGGCCATGCTTCCTCTAGTAGATCGCCCAATCATTCAACACCTAGTAGAAGAAGCTGTCGCCTCTGGAATCAACGAAATTTTGATTGTGCGTGGCCCCAATCAAGAAGTGATTGAAGAACATTTTCGCCCCAATCCTGTTTTGGAGAAAGAATTGAGAGCTCGCGGACGTATGGACGCGCTCGCGTCTATCCAAACCATCGGAGAAAACACGCAGATTTTCTTTGCGGTGCAGGAACATGCGCTCGGAGACGGCCATGCCTTGATGTTTGCCAAGGATTTCGTCGGTTCCGAACCTTTTGCCGTGCTTTTTGGGGATGATGTGATCGACAGCATTGAACCTGGCCTCAAACAACTTCTTAAAGTGTACGACGCTAAAGGCAGCACCGTTTTAGCCTGCGAACCCGTACCACGTGAAAAAATTGGCTCTTATGGCGTTGTAGAACCTGGAGAACGCGAAGGGCGCCTCGCCACCGTCAAAGGTTTGGTGGAAAAACCACAACCTGAAGATGCCCCTTCTAACCTAGGCGTTGTGGGCAAATATGTGTGTACAAACGATGTGCTTGCTGCTCTAGAAACCGCAGAAGCAGGCCACGCCGATCAAGAACTGCGCCTCATCGATGCATTTATAGTGCTCTTAAAGGAGGGCAAAAACATACATGCACTAGAAATGCAGGGTGATCGTTACGACACCGGCAAACCTGAAGGTCTACTGCAAGCCAACATCCGACTTTCCCAAGGAGTTTGGGACTGAAGGAAGAGCCCTGACAGAGAAAGTGCTTTAGGAAACAAAACCCAAGAATGCCAAGCCTACGGCCCTTGAAAAACTTGAGGATTTTTGGTACAATGACTGGATACATCGAAACAAAAATAAAAATGATCCACGAATTCCTCAAGCAGGCTGACCAATTGAAGCTCAACGGACAGCACGAAGAAGCAGTGCTTCTCGTAAACAAAGTGATCCTCTCGGATCCCGACTGCGTAGAGGCCTACGAAGAAATCGGGGATAATTATTTGAGTCTTCGAGAATACGACCGTGCCAAAAAAGCACTCAAGTATGCGCTAAAGATTCGACCAAACAGTCCAAACGCCTTGTATCTTTTGGGCTTTTTGTACTCTTCTCTCGGTGATTTCGATCGATCCATTGAAACCTTGGAACTCGCGAACCGCACTCAACCCCACCATCCAGAAATCCTGCGCTGCTTGGGTTGGTCTATTTTCCATGGAGGTGAACGCAAACGCGGCCTCGTGATTTTAGAACGCGCTCGTGCCATGGCCCCTCAAGACACCCTCATCCTCTGTGATCTGGCTGTTTGCTACCTAAACGATCGCCAATTTGCTCGCACCATCGACATTTTGGAACTCGCCCTCAAGATCGACCCCAGCAACGCCAAAGCCAAGGACTGTTTGGAGACGGCCAAATTCTTTCAAAACGAATTCAACAAGATCAAGCGCTAAGAACTTGACATAATTTTAGGCATGCTTTAAGTTAAAAGTGCTTTTCAGCATTTTATGAACTGTTCGTTCAACAACCTCCCAACGATTAAGCACGTGCTAAACTACGTGTTTGTTCGCAATGGCAGCGGGGCGGTTGGTGCATGAAAGCAATAAGAACACCTTCCAATATAAGCCCCGCACAGAAAGCGGGGATTTTTAATTTTTAAACCCAAAAACCAATGGATGGCGAAAGCTCGACCACAGATCGTTTCCAGATAACAGAGGTTGAGGTAGCTCGATGGGGCCGTGCAAGAAGCTTGAGCAGCCCAGAAGCAAGCACTTGCGAAACTGCAGAAATTGTAAACAAAACAGAAGCTTTACGAGCTCGAGTTCGTGCTGCGCTTGGAGAAGGTGGTGCGGATCTTAGCGCTCTATTGGCTGAAGGAATAGTAATTCAAAGTTTGATCGCCAAAACAGAAAGAGAAATCCAAAATGCTTTAAAAAGCACTTTAGACGTCATCTTTACCATGATGGACGGCGTCCAAGATACCGGCTCAACAGCCCAGGCAGCCGAGACAAATAGCTCCCCAACCTCAACCCAAGAGCTAGAAACAAGATCTGGAAAAAAGAGAGGACCAGAATATTCTGCAAGAGACCACGCTCGTCGCGAGGCCATACGTGCTCAGAACGCTGCAGCTCGACGCGCCCATTCAGAAGGGGGTAAAAGAAGTCGCACAGAGTGGTTTAGAGAACAAGTTGCAGGACTAGTGGAACAAGCCAGGAGACAGTCTCAAGCTCCAGAAGCAGTGCTCAAAGGAAAAGCACGCGACCGCATTGCTAGAAACAGTCGTGCAAACCAAGTTTGGGGCAAGTAAACCGCTCAGCTTGACTTTCCCCTGAACAGACCTAGAATGACCGAGCTCCCGAGTGATCGCGTGCAAGGCTTTGGAGCCCTGCATGAGGAAAGTCCGAGCACCCTAAGACAGGAACGTCGCTAACGGCGACCGCGCGGCTCATTCAAAAGTGCAGCGTAGGGAAAGTGCCACAGAGACGATTAAAATGAAACGTCCCCTCTGTCTTCCGTGGACATGGGAGGCCCTGCCGTGAGGCAAAGGTCCGGTAAACCCGTTTTGGTGCAAGGTGGGATGGGAAGAGAGGAATCGGCTTGTCTTAAGCCCCTCCTTGCCCACTGCTTGAGCCGCCCAGCAATGGTCGGCCTAGAGAGATGATCACACTCGCCTCGTGCGAGACAGAACTCGGCTTATGAGGGAGCATCCTTCTTGCTAGAATGAGCCCATGAAAAAATCCGAGATCTTTTTTGGACTCCTGCGCCTGCCCTTGGATTTTTGCGCAGTACTTTTGGGCTTTCGCTGGGGTTATTTGCTCCGCATGAAGGGGGATTTTGTACCAGGACGAGAGTTCACCCTGAATCTCGGCGCCTTTTTGCCCCCAGAACGCTTTTTTGATTTAACTCTAATTTTTGCCAGTTTTCTTGTTTTGGTTTTTGCTTTTTTTGGCCTCTACCGACTCAAAAGCACCGTGGCACTCTTACAAGAATTACGACGAGTATTCAGTTACTCCATAGTTTGGATCTTTATTGTGCTGGCTTATTTTTTTATTACACGAGAAATTTTCTTCTCACGCCTGGTGCTGGGCTTTGGAGCCACCTTCACCGTGCTGCTCCTCATGGGTTACCGCGTGGTTTTGTCTTCTATCCACACCTCTTTACTCCGAGCTGGCGTGGGAAAACGCCGTGTCCTACTTATTGGAGCTAATAAAATTACCCTTAAATTGGCAAAGGCCTTGCAAGGGAATCCAAGCTACAAAGTCGTCGGGTTTTTAACCAAAAAAAACGAGCAGATACCAGGCCTTAAGAAGCTGGGTTCTCTCCAAGATTTAGCCAAAGTGGTACGGAAATACAAAGTAGAAGAGCTCATCCAAACGAGTCAAGATTTTACAGAGCTACAAGATCATGAAATTTTAGCTTTTTGCAGAGAAAATCACTTGGAATATAGCTTCGTTCCAGACATCCTTTCGGTAGAACGGAGCAACGTAGACATCGTGCAACTTTCAGGTTTGCCTCTCATTCATCTCAAACCAACCCCCTTGGATGGATGGGGTAAAGTTTTCAAGCGCAGTATGGATCTCTTTGGCAGCACCCTCGGTCTGATTTTACTCAGCCCTCTTCTCTTCGTGGTGGCTATTGGCATCAAACTAGACTCCCCCGGCCCAGTACTGTTCACAAAAATAGATGATAAAACCCCTGCACTTCGCATAGGTCAACAGGGAAAACCCTTCGTCTGCTACAAATTCCGAACCATGAAACCCAACATGCATTGGCAACGCTACAATGAACTTGCAGAGAAAGACATTCGCAAAGGAGGGCCTCTAGTGAAAATCAAAAATGACCCACGGGTCACACGTTTCGGAGCCTTTCTCCGTCGTTGGGACTTGGATGAACTTCCTCAGTTGTGGAACGTATTTTTGGGCCAAATGAGCCTTGTTGGACCTCGACCCCACCTCCCCGAAGAAGTGGCTAAATATCAGAAGCAACACCGTTTCTTACTCACCATAAAACCTGGAATGACAGGCATCAGCCAAACCAGCGGACGCAGCGACTTGAATTTTGAAGAGGAAGCTCGTCTCGATACGTTCTACATCAAGCACTGGACCCCATTTTTAGATGCAAAAATTCTTTTAAAAACAATAGGCGTTGTTTTTGGAAGGCATGGCGCAGAGTAAAAGGTTCTGATAAGCTGACACATATGCCGATCCAACGATTTTTACAGGCCCTACTGGGGAGCCCACAAACTCGAGACCTAAAACGCATTTCTGGTCTGGTTAAAGAAATCAATGCCATCGAGAGCCGCTTTCAAAGTGAGCTGAGTGACGACGATTTTCCAAAGAAAACAGCCGAGTACAAAGACCGCATTGCTGCTGGAGAAAGTGTAGATGTTTTGCTACCTGAAGTTTTTGCGCTTGTAAAAAATGCCTGCCGTCGCTTGGTGGGTAAAAGCTGGGAAGTGCGCGGAGAACAGTACACCTGGGACATGGTCCCCTACGACGTACAACTGATCGGAGGCACTGTGATCCATGAAGGCAAGATCGCCGAAATGAAAACTGGCGAAGGAAAAACCTTGGTTTGTACCCTCCCCTTGGTGCTCAATGCACTCACTGGGAAAGGAGTTCATCTTGTTACAGTGAATGAATACTTGGCTCAACGTGATGCCGAGTGGATGAGTGGTTTGTACCACTTCCTCGGTCTAAGCGTGGGAGTGATCAAGCACGGCCAAAACCCAGAAGAAAAACGCGCTGCGTATGCCTGCGACATCACTTACGGAACCAATAATGAATTCGGCTTCGATTACTTGCGTGACAACATGGCCCCCAGCAAGGATCGCCAAGTTCAAAAACCCCTGCACTACGCCATTGTAGATGAGGTGGACTCTATCTTAATCGATGAAGCTCGGACTCCACTCATCATTTCTGCCCCTGCGGAAGAATCCACTCAAAAATACCTGCAGTACTCTCAGTTGGTGCGCAAACTCGATGAAAATACTCATTACAACATTGACGAAAAACAGCGTGTCGCAACATTAACAGAAGAAGGCATCGCAGAGATGGAACGCCTTCTTGGAGTGGAGAACATCTATACAGAAAAAGGTTTCGACGAAGTGCACCACATTGAGCAAGCCCTGCGCGCCCACGCAGTCTACAAGGTAGATACCGATTACGTGATCAAAAACGGCCAAGTGCTGATTGTGGATGAGTTCACGGGGCGCCTCATGGAAGGTCGTCGTTATGGCCAAGGGCTGCACCAAGCCATCGAAGCCAAAGAAGGTGTGGAAGTGAAGCGTGAAAGCCGTACCCTGGCCACCATCACCTTCCAGAACTACTTCCGCATGTACAAAAAGCTGGCGGGAATGACTGGAACTGGAATGACCGAGGAGGAAGAATTTGCGAGCATCTACAGACTGGGTGTGATTGAAATACCCACACATAGACCTGTAGCTCGTGAGGATAAACCCGATGCTATTTACAAGAACCTCAAGGGCAAACTGAATGCAATTGCCGACAAAATCAAAGAACTCCACGAGAAGGGGCAACCTGTATTGATTGGAACCATTTCCGTAGAAAAATCAGAAACCCTATCGACCTTGCTCAAGGCTCGAGGCATTCCCCACCATGTGCTCAATGCTAAATACCACGAACAAGAAGCCGAGATTGTAGCGAAGGCAGGACAAAAGGGCGCTGTAACCATTGCCACCAACATGGCGGGCCGTGGAACCGACATCAAACTGGGTGCGGGCGTTCAAGATCTCGGAGGTCTCTACGTGATTGGCAGCGAGCGACATGAATCTCGCCGCATCGACAACCAGCTGCGGGGGCGTAGCGGACGACAAGGAGATCCTGGAATGAGCCAATTCTATGTGTCCATGGAAGACGATCTGATGCGCATTTTTGGCGGAGATCGAATGAAAAATGCCATGGAACGCCTCGGTCTACCCGACGACATGCCCATTGAAAATCGCTTCATCAGCGGCTCTTTAGAAAGTGCCCAAAAGAAAGTGGAAGGCCGTAACTTCGACATCCGCAAGCACCTCGTGCAATACGACGATGTAATGAATACGCATCGCGATATCATTTACAAACGGCGTCAAAAGATCCTCGACAACGAGAACCTCAAGAACGAAATGATTCTTTTGATTGAACAAGAGACCGAAAAAATCGTGCTAAAACACAATGGTGACCTCAAAGAGATTTTTGAAAGCGTGTCTGCCCTGCATCGCGACCCTATCGCTCCTTTGGCTCTAGAAAGCCTGCAAGGTTTAGAACAAGAAGCTTTGATCGATGCCATTAAAACTTATCTCGAAAAGGAATACGCCGAAAAAGAAGCTGCTCTCCCTGATCCAGGAATCATGCGGAAGGCAGAACGTGCCGTTATGCTCCGCGTGATGGATCTGCATTGGATGCGTCACATCAGCGAACTGCAAGATTTACGTGAAGCTGTTTCTTTGAGTGGCTATGGCCAACGAGACCCACTGATTGAATACCAAAATCAAGCCTTTGTGCGCTTCGAAGAAATGATTGGTCAGATCGATAGCAACACCGTGCGCTCTCTCTTCCACGTGAAGATCAATGTGACCGTGACTCAAACACCACCTCCCCCCAAGGTGCGCACCAACGAAGACCAGATCGAAAACAAGATCACCGAAAGCAGCACAGACGCCTCTGCTGACAAGGTAGGGCGCAACGACTCCTGCCCCTGCGGTAGTGGTCAAAAATACAAGAAATGCCACGGAAGAAACGCCTAAGCCTTCTGGATACGGAAACAGTTGTATAAGGTTTCCATTGCCAGCTTTGCTTCAGCATGGTCAAAAAAGAGCATGAATTCTGAATACGTTGAAAAAAGCTCAACCACGTTCAAATTTTGCAGGGCAATTTTTTGTAAGATTTGATAAAGAAAGCCAGGTTGCTCTGAAAATTCAGTTCCAAACTGCAAACCAATTCCAGTGATGTTTGTGGTCACATTGCTTGGTTTTTGTGGAATGTACTGAGGCATTTCTTCCAAAAAACCTTGCTCCACAATGAGTGTGATTTCACGCTGGCCTTCCGTAACATTGATGAAACCACGATGACCATAGACTGTTTTTTGGAACTGGTGCACGGCTTTGCGAACCTCGTGAGTGTGTGGAAAAGTTGCGGTGTAGAGGTTGGCCTGAATCGTGAGTTTCTGAATCACCACCTCTGCTAAAAACTCGCTCACCTTTTGCATGCGTTTTTGTAGACGGGACAGATTCATGACCAACGCTCCCCGTTGAACCTGACGCTTGAGGCGTGCTTCCACAAGAGGATGGAGAAAATCAGCCAGCTGAGACAAATTAAAAAGACGGTGCCCGAGCCCCGCCTGGAAAAATGAACTATCTTTTATAATTGTATCAAGGGCATCTGAAATCCGCAACATAGTTTATATTTATAACAAATTGATTCAATTATTTAAATTTTTAACAAAAAAATGGCTTCTCTTCAAGGCTTTGTGCAAAATGGGCGGGCTTTAAATCATTTATGAACGCAAGCCCCAGAGAAACCACAATGCACCAGATCGAGGTCACCAAAATTGGCGGCACTCGAGCCGTGGAATTTCAATCCAACTTTCGAGTTGCAGCTGAAAAAGCAGCAGCTGGTGTAAAGCAAGTCGAAGTTTTCTCTGTACAACGGGCCGAAAAAAACACCACCAGCCAGCTCATTGAAGCTGCAAAAGCAGCAGGGCGAGGCAAACAGGAAGAAGCCCTCCGGATTGTTGGTGAAATTCGCCAATTCTTCGATACCCTCATCGAAAATCAGATAGAAGATGCCTACAAGACAGCTCTCCGCCATGTTATAGAAACTCAGTTTGCCTCCCTCACTCATCAACTCCAAACCCTGGCCGCACTGCCAGAAGAAAACCGCCAAAGGCAACTGGTACAAGTAGAAGACAGCTTTGTATTCCAAAATGGCGACCAGGCCTTCCCACTGAGTGGCTGGGGAGAAATCCTGGCTCAAGAGCTCTACGTGACCTACTTTCGACTCAACGGCCTTCGTGTTGCATCCTTAGATTTGCTTGGAGAAGTGAGCAGCTTCCGAGAACAACTGGCCACAGCCTTGGCAGACCACGACATCGTAGTAACGGGAGGATACAACCCAGAATTGGCAAAACGGCGCGGATATACAGAACTCAAAACAGCAGAAATCTCTCTAGCATTAGGTGAAGCTGGCCACCGAGTTTCCATGGACGTGCACAAAGAAGATCCTGTAATGGATCGCGATCCAAGAGCAGAACGCAGCGCACAAGTTGTAGAAGAGCTAGATTGGGACACGGCACGTGCATTGTGCAGTGAAAACGGAGCCCATGCTGGAGTGATTCATGCAGGCGCAGTGGACCGTTTGGCGGCAGGAAATGTAGAGGTTCGCGTCTTCAATCCAGACCATTTGGACCGAGGCATCACAAGAATCCACAAAGGAGCGCGAGCAGATGCTGCCCGCATTGTGATTCGGAAAGGCACTTTGGTTTACTGTGTGGGCCGAGGTTTTGAAGCAAATAGAATGACCCCTCTTGGTGCAAGATCCCATGAGAACCTTCCCTTGTGGACCATTTCAGGAGAACCTGTAAGCACCGCTACACTTTTAGCCCCAGCTGCATGACCCACCCCATCCTCACTCACGAAGAAGCCTTTCAAACAGCCGAAGCTTTTGGCACGCCCATTTATGTGTACAGTGAAAAAATTCTACGTGAACAGGCCCGCTCAGCCCTCGCTTTTCCTGCTCCTTTTGGACTCACCGTACGCTACGCAATGAAGGCGAATCCAAACCGGAGTATTTTGCGAATCCTAAACGAAGAAGGCATCCACATGGATGCCAGTTCGGGGTACGAAGCAGAACGGGCCATGCTGGCTGGAACACCAGCCGAGAATATTTTACTCACGGCTCAGGAGCTTCCTCAAAATCTGGAAGCACTCGTAAAACAAGGGGTGCAGTTTACTGCCTGCTCTCTTCACCAGCTGGAGAGCTATGGAAAATTATTTCCAGGGACAACCCTGAGTGTGCGCATCAATCCAGGCCAAACTTCTAGCTTCCATCACAAGCTGGAAGTCGCAGGATCCAGCGCGGGCTTTGGCATCTGGCACGAAGAAATTCCAAAGCTCCATGCCTTGCTTCAAAAACACAGCTTAACCGTCACACGCCTGCACACACACATTGGCTCTGGCACAGATCCTGAAGAGTGGGCTGAAATTGCCAAACTCAGCATTGAACTCTTGCACCAATTTCCACAAGCCACCCGACTGAATCTTGGCGGTGGATTCAAAGTGGCGCGCGTTCCAGGAGAAAAAGCAGCAGACCTACAAGAAATTGGCACGAAAGTGAGCATGGTTCTTGCCTCATTTGCCAAAGAAAATGCTCGACCCATCCATCTAGAAATAGAACCAGGCCACTACCTTGTGGGGAACAGCGGAGCCATTTTAAGTCGAATTCAAGATCTCACGCACACAACCGGTCAGCACTTCATAAAGCTGGACTGCGGCATGACAGAAATTTTACGTCCGGGTCTCTACGATTCCAGACACCCCATGACCGTCTTTTCTGAAAGCAAGGTTCAAAAAAACAAGATGATGTACACGGTGATCGGTCATTGTTGCGAAGGCACGGACTTGCTCACAACCAAAGAACCCGTATGCCTGCCTCAAGCCGAAATTGGCGATCTTCTCCTCATTGGTGGTGCGGGAGCTTACTGCGCAGGAATGAGCACCAAGCATTACAATTCCTTCCCAGAAGCAGCTGAAGTGCTCTTAAGAGAGAACGGTGAAATGCAGCTGATTCGACGTCGACAAAGTTTAAAGCAGCTGATGGAAAATGAACTTTAAAGGTAGGCTCCATTCGCAAAAATAGCCTCCCCATTCACACGGATTTCCTTTAAATCTGCAAACACATCCACATGGTAGCGTTGAGTGATTTTTGCAGAAATTTTTTCACGATAAATGTTGTGTTTTTTGCCAAGCGACAAGTGAAAACCAGCCATACGTTCAAAGTGATTCACATCTGAAAGCGAAGTCACAAAAGAAACGGCAGGATTGAGTCCAAAACCAGCTTCACGCACCAAGACTTCTCCCCCTTCAGAGGCGGCAATTTTGTCCAAAACACGCGCTCTAAAATCTTCGGGACAGTTTGGATCATCACAGCTGAGTAACCCCTTCACAACACGCACTTTAAAAGGCTCACAATGCACTACAAGCAAGTCCTCCCCTGGATACGCTCGAACCATGAGCTCCCCATTCACACTAGAAAAATCCTTAGCCTCACTAAAGACCTCTCCACAAATGGCAGCCCCGCCACGGTGCTCCTGCTCTGCGAACAAACCATGGTTTATTTTTGCTTTTTCCATGGGACCAAAGTGAAGTACTGATCCTCCGTGACTCACAATTTCTATGCTTGTAGCCTCTTCCAATTTTTGAGCAATTTCACTTCCTTTTGCTTTGTAGTAATCCCCACGGAATTCCAAGGCATCTGCATAAATCTCATATTCTTCTGGCTTAAAATAGGCAAGCCGGGTGTGTTCTAAGCATCCCAGCCCTCGATTAAAAAGTTCCAAACGGAATCGAAACTCCGTGATCCTAAAATTCGTGGATTGCACCAAAATAACAGTCGCACCTTTTGGAAGAGCAATCAATTTCAAGCGCAGTTCTTCTGGATCAATTTCATCAAAGTTGATGCACTCTGCATTTGGCATGTTCGCTTTGTATGCCTCTGCCAAAAGTTCCGCAAGTTCACACTGTCGGTCATAAACCAATACCTGTGGTTCAGGCCCAGATTTGAGCTGTTTTTCAAGCACAACACGAGTGAGCGCCTGGAAACGTTTCTCGAGTGCCGGACTTGCTGGTTGCATTTTCATCATACAAAGATCTTACAAAAACTTGCCTTCTTTCTAACACTCCCTTTATTTTCCATCCACTAGGCCACCTCTTCCTTCGGCAAATTCACCGTGCGAGGTTTACTACCCTGAGCAGGACCAAGAACTCCACGAGCTTCAAGCAAATCCATGATGCGAGCGGCACGGGCATAACCAATCTTGAGGTAGCGCTGCATGGAAGAAGTAGAAGCAGCCTTGGGATTGCGTTTGAGGCATTCTAGAGCCAGACCCATGAGGTCATCATCACTCTTTGGATCTTCAGAAAAATCTGGCATTCCTTGAACGCTCTGTGCAGCAGTTTCTTTTGAAGTGATCTCATCGTTGTAGGTGGGTTCATCTTCAGTAAGTTTGAGGCGATTGGTAACACGTTCAATTTCATCAGAAGAAATATAAATACCTTGCACACGAATGGGCTTACCCATAGTGCCCGAGAGATACAGCATGTCTCCACTTCCGAGCAGGTCTTCGGCTCCAGTCCCATCTAAAATGGTGCGGGAATCGATGGAAGAAGTCACTGTGAAGGCGATGCGCGCTGGAATGTTGGCTTTGATGAGCCCAGTAATAACATCTACAGAAGGACGCTGGGTGGCGACCACCAAATGCATGCCCACGGCACGGGCCATTTGGGCCACACGACAGATGGAAGCTTCCACTTCCTTTTGAGCCTGCATCATTAGATCCGCCAATTCATCAATCACGATTACAATTTTGGACATGCGATTTTCCTGACGCTTGCCTCGGTTGTAATCTTCGATATTACGATGTCCCGCCTCAGCACAAACCTTGTAGCGCCGATTCATCTCAGCAACTGCCCAACGCAGCGCGGTTGCGGCCTTCTCTGGATCTGTGATCACCGGCGTGAGCAAGTGGGGCAAACCGTTGTAGGTGGAGAGTTCCACGCGCTTCGGATCGATCATGATCATGCGGAGTTCCTTGGGAGAATTGTTGTACAAGAGCGAAATCAAAAAGCTGTTCATTCCGACAGATTTTCCGGCTCCAGTCGCCCCGGCAATCAAGAGGTGGGGCATGCGGGCCAAATCCACCACGATAGAAGCTCCAGAAACATCACGCCCAAGGGCCAGCTTCAATTTGGAGGTGTTCTGCTTGTACTCGCTGGTCTCCATCATCTCGCGCATGTGGACCGTGGCACGAGCTTCATTTGGAATTTCAATGCCCACCAAGGATTTCCCGGGGATCGGAGCTTCAATGCGCACCGCAGGAGCGGCAAGCGCAAGCGCCAAATCGTTCTTGAGCGCCGTGATTTTGGATAGCTTTACCCCGTCGGCAGGCTTCAGGGTGTATTGAATAACGGTGGGTCCCACATGCACCTCGTGCATGCTCACATCAATGCCAAATTGTTCAAATTTTGCCTTGATCAAGCCAGCCTTACTTTTCAGTTCGTTCGGATTCAGACTGTAACTTTCGCGGGCGGGCTCCAAAAGCTCCAACTCCGGATACGCCCAGCTGTTGGAACGCGCCTCTTCCTTGTCATTTACCATCACAATCTCACCTTCCGACTCTTCTGGTTCATGTTTCTCTTCCTTCTGAAGACGTGCTTCCACTTCCTTGGGAGAAACTTCTTTGATGGTTAGAACGGCAGCTTCTTCTTGTACAAAATCGGGCTTCACAATGGTCACTTCTTCAGAATCCTCTTCCTCTCTACTTGAATCCACCGTCTTGAATTCAGGTGTAGCCACATCAATCACCTTCTTTACCAGGCTTGGAGAAGGAGTGAAGAAACGCACAATAGCGCCCAAACTAACCTGAAGAGTGAGCAAAAGACCAATCAAAAAGGTTGCAGTTAAAAGCACGTAAGCTCCAGTATCTCCAAAGGCACTGCGAAAGAGGAAACTGCCCACGAACCCCACATAACCACCTGCCTCACCACGTTGAGCAACTTCCAAAATTTCCTCAGGAGGAATGGACATGTGCACAAAACCCAAAACAGAAACAACCAAGGCAAAAATACCTGTTAAACGTGCAGCTCCCCAATGAATGGTTTTTGAGAAGAAGACAGACGCCCCCATAAACAAAAGCACAAAAGGAACCGCCTGCATCCCAATCCCAAATACGGGCTTCAGTGCAGACACCCACAATTCACCCAAAACGCCCAACTGTTGATTGAGCGAAAGCCAAGTAAGAGCGGCCAAAGCCAGGTAAAGCACTGCCCAGATTTCTCGAGCAATGTGCTTTTCCACTTCAAACTGGATCAGCTTCTTCCCGCTCTTGCGAGAACTACTGCCCCCCCCGAAGAGAGAAAAACCACGTCGTTTGCGTTTAGCCATTGGCAGACCAGATGAAGGCTCAGATACTTGCAAAGTTTAACAGAAATCCCCTAAGATTCCAATCATGAATCTCATATACGAATTCCTTTATTTTGGGTCCTTTCTCTGCTTTCCTTTTTTCACGGGAGTTCTGTTTTTGGTTTGGAAACGGCGCTTGAACCGATGGATCGCTGCATTTTTCCTGCTCTTCACCCTCTTTTTCATCTACTGCCGTTTTGTGGAACCACAAATGCTCATCGTTCGTGAGGAAGTTTCACCTGTGGGAGCCCGGTTCGTTCTCTTTTCCGACCCACACCTTGGCACCTACAAGGGCGCCTCTTTCATGAAACGGACTGTGGAAAAAATAAAAGGCTTGGAGCCTGATTTTGTGCTGCTCGCAGGTGATTGGGTCTATGCCATTGACCCCGAAACCATCCCCACTCTTTTCGCACCCCTGCAAGACTTGGGCATTCCTCTTTACGCCGTCATGGGGAACCACGATTTTTTACCCGCTGGCGAACTCACCCAAGAAGAAGGTACTTTTCTGATAGAAACCTTGGAAAGTTATGGAGTGACCTTCATAGACAATTTGATCACCGAGGAACAAGGTCTCCAGATCGTGGGCCTGGGCGAACTCTGGAACAAAGAAACCGATATTGAAGTTCTGAAGGACGTGAATCCCGCAATCCCTTCCCTCGTCCTGACTCACAACCCAGATGTGAGCTATCTATTGGACCTCTCTCAAAGCACCTTGCTGCTGGCAGGGCACACGCATGGTGGACAAGTTCGAATCCCATTTCTATACAAGTCCGTCATCCCCACAAAATACGACTGGGGAACGGGTCGCGGTTGGTTCAAAGTGAACGGTGGGTCGGTTTATGTGACTTCAGGTACAGGAGAAATCGGTTTGCCATTGCGACTGGGCGTGCCGCCCGAGCTGGTGCTCTTTGCCCCATCTGAAAATCCTGCTAAGCTCACACCATGAACAAAGCTATCCGCACGCGTTTTGCCCCATCTCCAACCGGCTATTTGCACGTTGGAGGGTTACGCACGGCACTCTATGCCTACCTTTTTGCGCGACAAAACAAGGGCCAATTCATCCTACGTATTGAAGATACCGATCAAAACCGCCTCGTAGAAGGTGCAGCAGACAGCCTCATGGAAGTGCTCCGCTATTTTGACCTGAACTGGGATGAAGGTCCTTTTTTCCAATCTCAACGCACTGAACTTTATCGTAAACATGCAGAAGACCTCTTGGAAAAAGGCGGGGCCTACCGTTGCTTCTGCACCCCAGAGCGCTTGCAAGCCATGCGCGAAAATCAGGAGAAAAACAAGCAGGCTCCAAAATACGATCGCCACTGTTTCCACCTCTCTCCAGATGAAATCCAATCCGAGTTGAATCGTGGCACTCCTTATGTGCTCCGCCAGTTCATTCCCAACGAAGTTGTTGAGTTTGAAGATTTAGTTCGTGGCAAAGTGAGTTTCCATGGCAAAGATGTGGACGACCAAGTGCTCATGAAATCTGACGGTTTCCCCACCTACCATTTGGCCAACGTGGTGGACGACCACGATATGCAAGTCTCTCACGTGATTCGTGGAGAAGAATGGCTCCCTTCTACCCCAAAACACATCTGGCTCTACAAGGCTTTTGGTTGGGAGGCACCTCAGTTTGCCCACCTCCCCCTCCTTCTAAATCCCGATAAAAGCAAACTGTCGAAACGTCAGGGAGATGTGGCCGCAGAAGATTACATTAAAAAAGGCTATTTAAAGGAGGCCCTCCTCAACTTCATTGCCTTTTTAGGTTGGAATCCTGGGACAGAACAAGAACTATTTAGTCTTGCTGAGCTTGTAGAACACTTCAGTCTGGAACGCGTGCAAAAAGCGGGCGCTGTATTCAGCCTAGAAAAGCTCGATTGGCTCAACGGGCAATACCTTCGCAAACTCACTCCCGAAGAACTTGTGGAACTCCTCAAACCTCAGCTCGAAAAAGAGACTTGGTTCAAAGAAGCGCACCCCAGCAAAGAAGATTTGCTCAAATTCACAGCAGTCGTGCAAACCCGCATGAAGACTCTGAACGATGGACCCGAAATGCTCCGCCCCTTCCTTTTGGACTCGCTCGACTACAAGCTTGAGCTCTTCACTCATGAAAAAATGAAGGTGGACAAGGCAACAGCCGTTTTGGCTTTGGAGCAAAGCTTGCCTGTTCTAGAAAGCGACGAACCCTGGAAAGACGAGGAGTCCATTAAAACTGCACTCACTGAAGTCATTCAAAAACTGGGGGTAAAAAATGGACAAGTTTTGTGGCCTCTCCGCGTGGCTTTAAGCAATGAAGAGTTCTCACCTGGAACCTTTGAATTGCTCCTAGTCCTTGGAAAAGCAAAAAGTATAAAACGTCTACAAGACGCCCTTGCCGCACTCCGTTAAAACGCGTATGATTGGGACATTCGATTTTTCCTAACTCATGAACTTTCGCGACCTTAGAATCATTGTTAAGCAAATTCGGGAGAATGTTGCGTGCCCTAAATGCACCGCTAAATACAACGAAGAGGATATCGAAATCATCGGGAATTTAGGGGATGAACACACTTTTTTCTATGCCATGTGTGGAGAATGTGACTCTGAATCGGTAATCAACGTTTCTCTACACTTCGACGATGAAATGCCCATGTCCATGCCAAACCTGACTCGCTTGGGCACAGCTCCACGCACAGGGAACATCAGCATGAACGAGGTTTTGGACATGCACAACTTCCTCAAAGGGTTCTCTGGCGATTTCAGCCAACTCTTCGGAGAAAAAACCGACCAACCCATGTCATGAGAACACGCCTCTTCCTTTTATCTGTTCTACTTCTCACTGCCTGTGACCCGGCGAAAATCGGGCAAGAAACACAAGAAGCGGTGAACAATTTGAGCAACGAAGCCATGGAGATCCACAATGATGTTAAAAATACAGTGGATCAGTTCAATCAAACTGTGGATTCGGTGAGCCAGGCCACGGAGGATATAAAAAATCTTACCCAACCTAAGGCTTCCGCCGAAGACTGATGGATTTTCTCAGCCGCATCAAAACTCTCGCCAAGCAAAAACCCAAGCGTATTCTTTTTGCTGAAGGAAAAGAACCGCGCGTTTTGGCAGCAGCAGAAATTTTAAAAAAAGAAGGTTTTGCTGACCCCATTTTGCTTGGAGATCCTGAAAAAGAAGCCCATTTTGAGGAATATATAAAACAGTACGCTGAACTTCGCAAAGTGGATTTAGAAACAGCACGCCAACAAGTCTCCAAGCCTGAAACCTATGCAACGCTGTGGCTCTTGAATGGCGAAGTGGATGGCATGATTTCCGGCCCCACCTCTGTCGCAAAAGACCGCATCCTCCCCGCTCTACAACTCATCAAAACAAAGGAAGCTTTCCACAAAGTTTCTGGCGTCTTTTTCATGCAACTCGACGAGGACACAGACCCCGATGCCGCAAACGGAGGTGTATTGCTCTTTGCCGATTGCGCAGTCATTGTGGATCCAACAGCTGAAGAACTAGCTGAGATCGCCATTGATAGCGCAGAAACGGCTCGGCATTTTGGAATAGACCCAAAAATAGCCATGCTTTCTTTTTCAAGCGCTGGATCTTCCAAAAACGAGCATGTGGACAAAGTGCGCCAAGCCACCGCATTGGTGCGAGAACGCCGCCCGGACCTCCCTGTAGAAGGCGAAATTCAAGTGGATGCCGCCCTGATGGACGAAGTGGGAAAACGCAAAATCCCTGGCTCCAAAATTGCTGGCCATGCCAACGTTTTGATCTTTCCCGATCTAGAAGCAGGCAATATCGGCTACAAACTCGTGGAGCGTCTTGCCGGTGCCAAAGCCATAGGCCCAATTTTGCAAGGACTCAAAAAACCTGTAAACGAACTTTCCCGTGGCTCCAATGTGGATGACATTGTGAATTTGGCCGCGCTGATGAGTGCGATGTGAAAACCACTCTTGCTTTTCGGGGAAACCAGACATAGAATCCCTAATCAATAAATTAGGATGTGTTTATGTCAATCAAGAAACCCAAAGAAACATCTGAAACATATTTTTCAGAAGCAGTAGGTTTAGCAAAAGCCACAAAACCTCTCTTAATCGCCATTGCTTTTGGACTTGCTTTAAATGCGGTTGTTTTTGGTGGACATTACATAATTGAAAATAGCAGTGCTCAGGCCGCACAAAACCAAGAGCCAGGAGATCAAAAATAAAAAGCCTAACTAGGACTCACAATAGAAGCTTTTGGCAAATTGGACTCTCGACCGAAACCGCTTCTCATCTGAAGCTGGATGGCAAATTGCAGCCAAAGCTCAGGAAGGTCTTTTAATGGTTGACCCTTAGCGCGGTCCAAAAAAGCATTGTAAAGACGCGTAACCTCCTCCTGTTCTTGAGTACGAGCTGCTTTGCGAGGATCTCCAATGTATATTTGCATCATCGCATCAAGATCTTTATGTGTTTGCTCTAAATGTTCAGGAGCTTTTAGAGGCGCCACCAAGTCGGGGTAATATCCCTCAATCACATACGTATAGGGGTGCCCTTGTGCAAGATAGAGTGCTGCAATTCTATTACGAACATCCAAAATAGGGCGTTCCATGTCTTTGGGATGAAGGAGATCCACCTCTGTACGAACAGCATTTGCCCTAGCCTGAATAGCCAAAATTAGCTCCTCACGTGTCTTAGGAACATCAGGTTTTTCAGAACGCATGCCAAGGAAAGCACCAACCCTCCCAATCAAATCCATTGCTCGAGACATAATATGTTTTTAATGGCTCATTATAACAGATGACCAGAAAAATGCAAGAAGGGCACAG
>CAYLWB010000005.1:0-2046 GCA_964387375.1 uncultured Candidatus Peribacteria bacterium
TTGCTAAACTCTCCCCATGCTCATCCTAGCCATCGAAACTTCGTGTGATGAAACCGCTGTCGCCATTGTGCGCAATGGACGGGACGTGCTGGCTAATGCTGTGGCCTCACAAATTGCCCTGCACGCGCAAACTGGAGGTGTGGTGCCCGAAGTGGCCGCACGTGAACACGTGAAAGCCCTACTCCCCACCCTGAAAAGTGCCTTTGAAGACGCAAAACTCACCTGGAAAGACATCGACGCGATTGCCGTGACCAAGGAGCCGGGGCTCGTGGGATCTTTGATTGTAGGGCGCATGAGCGCCGCTGCCCTGGCTTTTACTCATGAAAAACCGCTTTTAGAAGTGAATCACATTCATGGACATGTGTATTCAAACTGGCTCGATGCTGATCCTGCTCCGCAATTTCCAGTCCTGGCACTCACCGTTTCTGGAGGCCACAATGAATTGGTTTTTATGGAAAAGCATGGAGATTTTAAAGTGATTGGCGAAAGTGTTGATGATGCTGCAGGGGAAGCCTTTGATAAAACGGCAAGATTGCTCGACTTGGGCTATCCAGGTGGGCCTGTAATCGAGCGCCGAGCCAAAGAAGGAAACCCAACGAGCGTAAAATTTCCTCGTGCTCAGATGCCAGGATATGACTTCAGTTTTTCAGGTCTAAAAACGGCAGTACTCTACCATTTACAAAACAACGAAGGATCTTTAAAAGACGAAACGTTCATCAATGATACTGCAGCCGCCTTTCAAGAGGCCGTAGTGGATGCACTCCTAGATAAGTTGATCAAAGCCATAAAAACTCTGCACCCAAAAGAGGTGCATCTTGCGGGAGGAGTGTCTGCAAACCGTTATTTGCGAGGGCGCATTGAAGAAGCCCTGTCTCACATGGACAATCCACCGACCTTCCGCTTCCCAGCAAAAATGAGTTACTGCACCGATAATGCCGCCATGATCGGCGCGGCTGCTTATCATTTAAACCAAAAATAATGGAGCGATTTAGGCTAAGTACACAGACTATCGAGCGGATTCAATGGGGTGGTATTTGTATCCAACTGGGAGCCATTCTCTCAATTGTTGCCTGGCTTGCAGCAAATGTGATTCGCGATGAATGGACAGGAGAAAGTACAGTCAACGCAGCCGAAGCACGGTCCTACGCTTTATGCCGCGCCATAACACCTACAAATCCGTCCGCATTCCTTAATACGAAGGATGGAACCCCGCAGCGTGATAAGGCTGTCCAGTTCGAGCATGCATGCGAAAAAGAATTAAGAACAGGTGATGAGCACCCTGTGCCTGCTCTGACAGCTGAGCAACAAGTGGTCTTGGCCAGCTGCTTGAGCGAAACAAGCTTTATCCCTTCAGATGGTGCCCCACTTGATGTGCTAGACTTTGCACAAGCCATGCAAACAAAGACAGCAGACTGCCTGCAAAGGGCAGTAGGAGAAGCGCATCACCTGCCCATCGCCCAGCCTCTCCCAGAATAAATTCTTGCACGCTCCTGAACTCCAGGTGTAAACTCCCGCTAGATTTTCTAACCCTTCTCAAATGAAGAAGTTGCTCTCGGCCCTTTGTTTGGCCCTCTTCTTGCCTACTGCCTTGGCCATGGCTGCAGGAAGTTTTACCGATGTGAGTGTCAATCACACCAATTTTCGTGCCATTGAAGTGATGAAAGCCTTTAGCATTGTGAATGGTTATGCCGATGGGACTTTCGGTGCTGAGCTCACTATTTCTCGCTCCGAAATCATGAAGGTGCTCGTTCTCGGCACTGGAAACGACCCTCAAGCATCTGACTACGACGATTGTTTCACCGACATCCCTGGACACTGGTCCAAACCCTATGTTTGTTTCGCTAAAGAACAAGGATGGGTTGCTGGTTATGCAGATGGAAGCTACGGCGTGGACCGCCCTGTGAAACGTTCTGAAGCTCTCAAAATGATTGCTTACGCCTACGACTTGGACTCTGCTCTCCTCGAAGAAGTGACCACTCAAGTGTACACCGACGTTCCCAATGACGAATGGTACGCTCCCTACGTGGAAGTGTTGAACCGCATCAA
>CAYLWB010000005.1:2146-23121 GCA_964387375.1 uncultured Candidatus Peribacteria bacterium
AAAAAGCCCTCGCAGTCGCGGGGGCTTTTAAAAATGAAAAAATGATGTATAATCCACAATGTTATTCTCTAATTTTTCCTCATGTCCGACGACGCTCAAGATGCGAAGGGAAACAAGGTTCACCGCCTACAGACCCCTCCGGGCATTCATGATGTCCTCCCAAACGATCATGAATACCACACCTTCATCAAGAAAGTCGTTCGACATAGAGCAAGACAAGCTGGCTTCCGCCGTATCACCACTCCTCACCTGGAATTCACCGAGGTTTTTGATCGTAGTTTGGGTGCTGGAACAGAAGTGATTGAGAAAGAAATGTACACCTTTATAGACAAAGGCGAGCGTAGCATGAGCTTGAAACCCGAAGGAACTGCTGGTGTGGTTCGTGCCTACATTCAACATGGCATGAAAACCTGGCCTCAACCAGTCGAGCTCTACTACATTGAGCCACACTTCCGTTATGATCGACCCCAAAAAGGCCGTTACCGAATGTTTTGGCAGTTTGGTTTTGAAGTGATTGGAGAAAGCGATCCTGCGCTAGACGTACAATGTATTTTCTTGGCACACAAAATCTTTCAAGACTTAGGTATTGCAGATCGCTTGACCTTGCAGCTCAACAACATTGGATCCATGAAAAGCCGTGAACGTTATGTCGAGGCTTTGCGTGATTTCTATGCAGGCAAAGAACATTTGCTTGGAGAAGTGGGCCTTAAACAACTCGCTACAAACCCCCTACGCCTCTTGGATAGCAAGGATGAAGACATGCAGATTTTGGCTGAACTTGCCCCTAAATTTAAAGATTTTCGAAGCAAGGAAGATGCCGATTTCCACCAAATGGTAAAGGAATGTTTGGAAGAGCTGGGAATTGTTTATGTAGAAAATGAGAAATTGGTTCGTGGTCTAGATTATTACACCCAAACTGTTTTTGAATTCTGGGACAAGTCTCTTGGAGCTCAAAATGCCGTGGGAGGAGGAGGTCGTTACGATGGCTTGGTGGAATTGATGGGTGGAGAGCCTACGCCTGCAGTAGGTTTTGCTTGTGGAATTGACCGCATCATCATGCACATGAAAGATGCTGGCGTAGGAGTACCTTCCAAAGATCAAGTCCACATTTTCGTGGCTCAACTTGGAGATCTTGCAAAAAAGAAATCCCTCCCTCTCATCGATGCTCTACGTGACCGCGGTGTACGCACGGTTGGGGCTTTGGGAAAAGGCAGCATGAAAGCTCAACTCAAACTGGCTGACAAGTTTGCTGTTCCTTACACGCTGATTTTGGGCAGTACAGAAGTACGCGACGGAACTATCATCATTCGAGACATGAGCAAAGGTCAACAGCGCCATGTCGCCATGGAAGAAGTGATCGAAGAGGTGGTAAAATTGATTGGAGAAGATCAACTGGACACTTACAGCCCCGGAGAAATCACTCTAATGTAACCTTTCCTTATGAAAAACCTCCTCGCCGCCCTGCTGTTTTCGCTACTCCTTTTTTCAGGAGTCGTTTCCGCAGCATTCCCAGATGTAAACGGAGAACATCCACATCGAGTGGCCATTGAAACTTTGGTCACACAGGGCGTTGTAAAGGGGTATGAAAGTGGAAATTTTGAACCTCTTTGGCCTGTCACTCGAGCTGAAGCTCTCAAAATTATTCTCATGGGTATGGAGGTGACCGTGGACGAAAGTTCTACGACAAGCACTTTTTCTGATGTTAGCAGCACAGACTGGTTTATGCCTTTCGTAGCGACAGCCGTAGAAAACGAAATCGTAAAAGGTTACCCCGATGGTAGCTTTAAACCCCACAAGACTGTAAGCCGGGCAGAGGCAGCAAAAATGCTCCTCGTCGCTTCAGGCTTGCCTGCGGATGCCTTGGACCCCAAAAGCTATTTGGACGTGCCCGCAGATGCCTGGTTTTTTGATCATGTGAACTTCATGAGTGCTTTCAATATTGAGCCCTCGCAAACAGATGGACTCTGGCATCCTGAACAAGACATGACTCGTGGAAATCTCGCAGAAATGGTCTATCGTTTGCAGCACTACAAAGATACTGGAGCTGCTTTTGATGAATCCACAAACTGGCTCAGAAAAGGATTCCCCGACGCTCACATTTCAATGAAAGTGCCTTTTGGCTGGGAGTACGACCAAGAAGGTTTGACGGCTGTTTGGCTGATGGATGAGGCAAATGGCCAAGCTAGCCTTTTAACTCCAGAAAAGAATGGTGCAACACTATTCATTAGCGTCACTTCAAATACACAAGGCCTCAGCTCAGAAGCTTGGCTAGATTCTATTGAAAGCAAAATTTCATATCCTACTGCTCGTGGTGGAATTGGCGGAGAAGACCTCCCCACGCTTACTGTTTATGTGGACAGTGATCAAGTCTTCCGCGAATGGTATGTGATCCTTAGAAACGGCGACTTGCTGCATTTGCGTGCTCTGCGTGGTACGGGGAACTATAGAGAAACTCTTGAAACAACTCTTGAAGAAATGGTGCTTGGTCTCCAATACGAAGCCACTGCAAGTGGACTCTCCACTGAAGAAGCGGTTTCTGCCATCCGCAGTGCTATCCAAGTGGACGGCATCGGTCAAAGCATGATCGAGCTTTTGGATGACGCAACGATCATCGAAACAGATCCTATTGGAATTGGCACTGGGCCTGTAGACTATTTCTATTCCCCAGCAGGGAATATCACGATAAAGTATGAGCGATCTCTAGATGTGATCCTAGCGGTTCGCGAAGGCCGCACTTCCGCTTTTTAAAACCTTTTCAATGAAAGCTTTTCTCCCTCTCCTGGCACTGGGTCTCTTGCTCACTGCTTGCCAAGCCAAAGACACTGAAAACATGCAAGGTTCTGGTTTAGATGCTATTTTAAACGGGAATGAAAACGGCGTGGAAACAGACACCACAAGTGAAGTGACTGAATACGACGTCCCTCACTCTGAAGGTCCTTCTGTGGCACCCGACCCTTCTCTGCTAACGCCGGCAAGCTAATGAGCCAATTCGACGAAGCAGCTTTACAACTCCATCGTGAGAAGCATGGGAAGCTTGAAGTCTCCCTAAAAGTTCCGCTCAATGACCGTGCCGATTTGAGTTTGGCCTACACTCCTGGTGTGGGTGCCATTTCCAGGGCTCTCGCCGCAGATCCTTCCCTCATGTATGAACTCACCCCAAAGGGGAACATGGTGGCCGTGGTTAGCGATGGCAGCGCTGTCTTAGGCCTGGGCAATATTGGACCTGCAGGGGCCTACCCTGTCATGGAGGGCAAGGCAGCTCTTTTCAAACGTTTTGGTGGAGTGGATGCTTTCCCACTGGTTTTGGGGACACAAAAGGTGGATGAAATTGTGGATTTGGTTTGCAATGTGGCAGAAGGATTTGGGGGCATCAACCTCGAAGACATCGCCGCTCCTCGTTGTTTTGAAATCGAAGAAAAACTCAAAGCTCGCCTCAAGATTCCGGTTTTTCACGATGACCAACATGGAACCGCGATTGTGGTTTTAGCAGGTTTGTTGAATGCACTCAAAGTGGTGAAGAAAGACAAAAACGTTAATATTGTGATGAATGGCGCTGGTGCCGCCGGAATTGCCACCGCAAAACTCCTGGTGCACAGCGGGTTTAAGAAACTGGTCATGATTGACTCAGAAGGAGCAATCTATCAAGGCCGCCCCACCAACATGAACCCTGCCAAAGAAGAGATGGCAGGACTTACCAATCCTGAAAAACGCTCTGGCAGCTTGGCTGAGATGCTCGTGGGCGCTGATGTTTTCATTGGCGTTTCTAAAGCCAACGTGGTGAGCCAAGACATGGTGCGCAGCATGTCCCCAGGGCCGATTGTGATTGCCATGGCCAACCCAGATCCCGAAATCACCGAAGCCGATGCTCTTGCTGCAGGAGCAGCAGTTGTTGCTACTGGGCGCAGCGACTCACAAAACCAGCTCAACAATGTGCTGGTCTTTCCTGGAATTTTCCGTGGGATTTTAGATGCAAGACTTCCTCAATTTGAATACTCGATGTTTGTTCGAGCCGCTCAGGCCCTTGCAGACCTAGTTCCCCATCCAAGTGCTCAAAAAATATTGCCCACTCCCTTTGAAGAAGGTGTGGTGGAAGCGGTCGCTAAGGCCGTGAAGGCTTAACGGGCGCTTTCTGTCCCATCTTCTGCAGTACCAGTAGCAGCTGACGCCTCGCAATAGCCGTCTTCATGAAGCTTGTAGGCATGACAAACTGGCGTTGCTAAAGCTGCAATAACCCCCGCGTAAAATAGGGCTTTGTTCATGTTTATACGTTCTGCTGAAGGGGGCTTTGGGCCTTTTTTCTCCAACGATGAACCTTGTGAACTTTGTTCGATTGACATAGAAATGAATTAAATTTCTTTTATGAGGATAGGATATTTTGCTGTTTTTGTCAAGCAGCACGCGCGGCCTAGAGACAATCTTCACCACACTCAGAGGAGGTGAGGGCCGAAACCACATCCTTGACAGTGGGGGCAGGTAGATTTTGACGTTCCGCAACAGTTGCTAGACCGGCGAGTGTGGCTGCCCCTATGGCAGCTGCAAAAGCAAGGCAAGCAAGACTTGGACTGTTTGGACCAGACTGTGGGACGGGACGGGAAACGGGACGACGAGGCCCCCAATCCGTACCTGGTAGGACTTCTGTAGCACCCATATTTCAGAAGTTAAAATACAGCTGATGCTAGTCCTTTTTATTTATTTCTGTCAAGGTCGCGCCTCACCAGGCTTCAAAACCACGTGCCAATTCTTTTGTCGACCTCCTTCCCAAATAGGTTGGATTGCGATGCCCATTTCCTCTTTCAGAGGTTCTTCCAGACTACGAAGTGCACGCCCCACCATTCTAGAAAAAATCACTTCATGCTCGTTCAAACCTTGTCCTACTTTTAGGTCTTCTCCAGCTGGAATGCGAGCCGTTCCATCCTCATTGTCCAAGGAGTCAAAAAAACGCACCATTGAAGCTCCAGTGGGGGTGAGCGCAGCGATGTCTAAGGCATGACCGCTGAGGTGGAAGGAAAGCTTTTCTGTGGTTTGCCCTGTAGTCAATTTGCCTTGTTGAGCCACCGTTCGAAAAGCTCCTGAAATCTTGATCGCAGAAATGTGAGGGATTTCAGACATCTTAGGATATCCCAAAGCAGTTCGGTTCGCGTTGAATAAATCAATCTGATGATTCACCAGGCCAACGAGCATGTGCATGAGCGGCACAAATTCCTTTCGCATGTAGAGGTTTTCTGTGTCGTTGTTGATGCTTCCACTGGGTCCATTCACTTGTTGAGGAAAATATGGGCAGTTCACATCTAGAGTTTCCGGATGAGCGTTGCCTTGCAAATCGTAACCTCCATTCAGATTCATGGTTACTAAATCCCCACTGGAAAGAGCCTCCTGTAAAAAGGCTTGCTGCTTGGCTTCCACCGCAGGATCGGTGTTTTTCATTTCTCCACTTTCTATTTTTTGAACAAGATCGGAACCAAAAATTTTCTCCAATTCTGCTGCTAAAAAGTTCGTGTCTTTCTGCAGCGTACGTGTGTATGTGGTACGCCAACGCTCTTCTTCGGTTGTATAATCCAGATCCCTTTGGGTAAGAAGCGTACCCTCGTAAAAAGCAGTGAGTTGAGCTTGGGCTTTTTGGAGCACTGCTTGGTATCTCTCGATATTGGGTACTGTTGCAGATTCAACGGAAGGATTGTAATTGCTTTCATAGCGTTTTTTTTGAGCTTGTTCAGTTTCATGTGAAGCTTCTGCAGAATCAGAAAGTTTGTGGAGCGCACCCACCAAAGGCCCACCCAGGGAAAGACCAAGCATCCCCGCTAATAGCTGCCTTCGTTTTGGGCTCAAATTAACAGTAGGAAAGGCCGGCCATGCTTTTCGTTCTTTTGGAACGCTAGCAACTCTTGGAACTTCGGTGGGGGTTTTAGATCTGGATTCTTTCCACACGGACCAACGTTTTTTCAAGAAAGAGCCAGCTCCGCCTCCGAGTCGTTTGAATATCGGTGCCCCTCCCAAAAGACTCAAACCCCACGCCAAGCGTTGCAGCCAAACAGAGGCAGTTCTGCGTAATTCTCTGTGGTTTGACTCTGATGCTTCTGAGCTAACTGCTTTTGCTTGAGCTAGATTTTCTACAGTACCAGCCTCTTCTTTCCTCTGAGCAAGAAGGTCTGGATGAATCCGGAAACCTTCTTCGGTGACGTCGCGATCCTCTAGAAGGGACGCATAAGCAAAAACTTTGGGTGCGTAAAGAAAGCTTTGAGCACCAATTCTTAAATCGCTTTCCGGTTCAATCTTTTCACCATAAGAATGTGCTTGCACAGCCAACCATACATCCAAGCCATAAGGAGGCTGACCGATCGTTGCAAGCACCTCCTCGTCACTCATCTGAATGAATCGATCAATAGAACCCGTTACGGCACCTGGCCCAGCCACATGACCAAACATGAAGGCAGGGATTCGGAAATCCATGTAAAAGTTAGGCTCTAATTTTCTCAAGCGAGAGTTCAGGCGCTCCAAAGCTGGCTGAAGTGTCTGTGTGAGGTGATTGAAGTCGGAACAGAAGAGTTCGATTTGAAGAAAGGGATCACTACGTAGATTGTCTGCAGTGGGAACTGGGGCAGCTCCTGAGCGGAAGCTAGGATTCTCCAAAAGATTGCTATGCGCTCGTTTGGCTGTAGGGACCTGAAACTGAAAGAGCCCATACGCATCAGCCTTCTTCGACGTAGCGGCAAGGTAAAGGCTACTTTCCAAAGTCCCTTGGCCTTTGAGCACCCACGCAGGCACCCCATATTCACCAGCAATGGTTGCCATGGCGGATTCTAGGGTAACTTTTGCTCCATTAAAATAATTTGGATTGGAGTATTCGGTAGCAAGACGTGCCTTGAAAAGCTGCAAAGGAGTTCCTTTTGCTTCAGCTTCATTGGCCCCTAAGGGTCTAGTCCATCCAAAGAACGGATACCCTGGCTTCTCCGTATTTTTTGGAATGACCACCCCTTCTGGAGGTGCCATTTGTCTGCGATTCGTATCGTGGAACTCTTGTTTCCATGCCTCCCAAGTTTTTCCTGTTCCATCCACCATTCTGGCTTTTTTGTCTTTTTGTTCTGCCTCAGGAAGAAAGTCGTAAGGCCAATTTTCAGGAAGTGTCACTTCTTGAATCTGTCCACGTAAAGTATAGTAATAAGCTTTATTGTAGTCCGCGTTGAAAAAAGCCTTTAAGTTTTGCATGAGGTCCACAAAACGTTTTCCAGGGTAATAACCTGTTTCCCACCCCCCAAACTTTTCTGCCTTCATGAGGTCTTTGAGATCATCATGCTCCTTTAGCTGCACGGCTTCCAAAGGAAGCGCTTTTTCTACCTGTTCTCCAGAGTTCAACACGGGCTCTTCTCCAGGAGAGACCACGTGACTCGCCCCATGCAGCAAAATACCGAGCGCAAGCGCTTTAACGTTATTACGAATATGGTTGAGCCCATAGGCCGCAGCCAACAAAAATTCCAAACGATATCTGCTTGGTTTTTCGGGTTCTGATCCTGTTGTACGTTCAGTCATATCAAGATTATACCATAAAACCATCTTTTAACAAAGGTGTCCGCCACCTTGACCAATCTTTCAGTTCGTGAGAAAAAAAGAGGGCTTTTTAGCCTCATTTTATGTCTGGACACAGCAAGTGGCACAACATTCGAGAAAAGAAGGGTGCGATTGATGCAAAACGTGGCAAAGTTTTCACGGTGCATGCTAAATTGATTGCCATTGCAGCGAGAAATGGAGCCGACCCCAGCATGAACCCAAGCTTACGAACGGCTATTGACCGGGCTAAAGCCGACAATGTGCCCAATCTAAACATTGAACGAGCCATTAAAAAGGGCTCTGGGGCGGATAAAGATTCCGCACACTACGAAGAAATCACCTATGAAGTGCTGGGGCCTGAAGGCAGCGCTTTCATGGTGGACTGCATCACAGACAACAAAAACCGCACCCTCACCAACTTACGTGTCTTGCTCACAAAACTGGGTGGGAACTTGGGTAGTGCAGGCTCTGTGGCCTGGAAATTTGAGAAAAAGGCTTACTTTTTGGTGGATATTAAAGGTGCCTCCCCTGATGAGGCGGAGCTTACGCTCATTGATTGTGGAGCTGACGACTTGAGTTCTACTGAAGACGGCAAGTTCGAACTCTATGCCGCCCCAGATCAACTTGGGAAAGTACGCTCTGCAGTAGAAATTGCTGGTTATAAAGTTGAAAAGGACGAACTGGTATGGAAGGCAAAGGAAGACCTGCACGTTACGAATCTGGAACTTGCTCAAAAGATCGTGAAACTCATGGAGAGAATCGAGGAAGACGAAGACGTGAATCAAGTCTTCTCCAATGTGGACATCGACGAATCACTGTTGTCCGAACTGGGTTAGCACGTCGCCCACCGTGACCTCTGGATTGGCGGCGTTGGGCTTCACTTGTCCATCAGCATCTTGAAAGAACTTCACGCTGGTATCTTTGATGCGTTGTTCTTCGGCTTGTCGATCTCGAAAATCCTTCAAAAGCAGATCTTCTCCTCCAGCGGAAGGCACGGGAATGCTATTTTGTGGGTATTGAGGCTGAGACACGAGTCCTGGGAAAACAGGCTCGCCTTGTGGCATGGGCTGAGGGCCTGGAACGGGAGCGACAGAGACGACTGGGGCAGGCATTACAGGTGCAATTGGAGCAGGTGTGAGCCCAAGTTTGGCTTGCATGTATACTTCAATAGCAGCTTTGGCCTGTGCCAGAGCCTCGTCCATGGATTTGCCTTTTATACGGAATCCAGCAGCTTTTTTATGACCCCCTCCTCCAATGCTCGCTGCAATTTCGCTCACATCGGCCAAGTGGCCTGGCGCACGCAAACTTCCAGAAGCATAGTTGGCTTCCTTTTCTTTCAACAACATCACCACTTCGGCATTGGGTGCATTGGACATGAGTTCGTCGATGATTCCGCCGGTATCGTCGGGGTGAGCACCCGTTTCGGCTAGGTCTTGTGCAGTGATCGTGGAGTACACAAAACGATGCACTTCATCGTATTGAATCTTGGAAAGTACGCGCCCCCAGAGTTTGAGGGTCGCCAAACTCTTGGTCTTGAAAATGTGTTTGATGATTTCTTGTTGGCGAGCTCCGCGTTCCAAAAGGTCTGCAGCTACTTCAAAGGCTTCCGGGGTCGTGTTGCTGTGTTGGAAGCTACCTGTATCGGTGATGATTCCCACCAAAAGCAGAGTGGCCACGTCTTCATCAATCAGAGGCCGGCCCGCATCTTTCTCAAGCTGAAGTAAGATGGATGTGAGCATTTGTGTCGTCGCAGAAACCTTAAAATCCAAAAGATTGTAGGTCCCAAACTGTCCATTGGAAGAATGGTGGTCAATGTTTAGGAGTGGCGTTCGATCGAAAAGCGCTCTGTTGTTTTCGTAAAAACTTCCGAGCTGCACCAAATCTCCGGTGTCTACTGTAATGATGAGGTCGAATTCGAGTTGAGCAAGACCAGCGGTAACATCCTGAGGGGAAAATTGTCCACTCTTCGGAGTAACAATGATGTTGATTTTGTCATCTTTAACCTCATATTTTACATGGTCCACTTCTCCACCTTGTGTAGAGAGAGAGATCACAAAGTCGTTGGACACTGGCAATTCTGGAGTGATGTCCTCCACAAAAGGTAAAAATTGTAGGTAAGAAGGCACTTCATTTGTAGAAATCACCATGACTTCTTTGTCGAGCTGGCTCAGCACTTTCATGAGTGCAAGAGCACTGCCGATGGAGTCGCCATCAGGTGTGGAAGGCGCAATCAGAATACTGTTGGCCTTTTTGATGAGTTCGAGAGCTTGGGTTTGGTCAATCACTTTGTCCATGAGGATAATCTTGCCATTATACAGCTTTTGTTGTCTTTTATCAAGTCCAGTGACAAGTTAAAAGTTAAGCAGTTTAGCGCTTTCCCAGGCCGTTTTCAAGGCCAGTTTCAGTCAAAATCGACCAATTGTAATTGAACGCTATGCTCCCCTTGCCATTCCCGTTCCTGGAGTTGAACCACGCAGCGTTTTGCTTTCAAGAGTTGATTTCGCCACTGGCCCATTTGAAAGGCAACACCATCAAAAAGTTCACCATCTTTTTGAAAAGTGAAGCGCAAATGTTGACGCGTTTGCCCCATGAAGTCTGCCTTGATGATCTGTAGATTTTCAAGGAGGAATTTTGGACTTGGGTTGCCCACCCCAAAGGGTGCAAATTGTTCAATTTTACTGCAGTTTTCTAGAGTGAGTTCGCTCGCGTTGAGTTCACAGTCCACGGTGAGTTCGGCTTGCAAAGGTTGTGCTTTGAATTGGGTTTCAGCATGGACCAAAAGAGCCTCCTTAAAAGCAGGCAGTTCGGCTTTCTCAAGATGAAAGCCAGCCGCTTGCTCATGTCCACCATAGTGCTTTAGGTGCTTAGAAACGGCATCGAGAGCTCGCACGGCATGAAAGCCAGGGAGGCTGCGCACCGAACCCACCAAATGATCCCCACGGTCCTCCATGATAAAAGCAGGGCGGCCGTATTTTTCTTGTAAACGGCCAGCAATCAAACCGACCAAGCCACTGGACCAATTCGCTCCAGCCAAAATGAGCAGCGGTTGATTGAGGTCAAGCTGAGCTTCGGCTTCTTCCAAAATGCTCTGCGTAATGGTGCGACGACGTTGGTTGAATTCTTCGAGTTTTTGGCTTTTTTCGTAGGCTTCAGACCCCTCTGCCAATAGGGTTTGCAAGCTCCAATAAGGGTCGTCCATACGTCCAGAGGCATTGATGCGTGGCCCCACTTGAAAACCAATGGTTTCGGAACTGAATTTGCCCTTTTCCCAGACGCCAGCATTTTCCAAAATGGCACGGAGTCCATCCCAACGAGTGTGTTTCATTTGTTGGAGTCCAAGCTTCACGAGTGCACGGTTTTCTCCGAGCAAAGGCACACAATCCGCCACGGTGCCAAGGCTGGCCAGATCTGTAAAGTGAGGTATGAGGTCAGCATTCCCACTGGCCAAAAGCAGGGCGCTGGTCAGTTTGAAGGCAACTCCACTCCCAGAAAGGTGCGGAAAAGGATAACCCTCCGCCAAAAGCGGATGTAAGGTAGCAAAAGCAGGAGGCAGCTTCGCAGGCAGAGTGTGGTGGTCTGTAAGGATCACATCGATGCCTTGAGCTTGAGCACTGGCCACTTCTTTGGCACAGCTGATCCCACAATCCACGGTAATCAAGACCGTTACATTTTTGTCAGGGAGTTCATCTACATGACTTTGATGCAAGCCATAGCCTTCTTTAAGACGGTTCGGCACACGATAAGACACCTCAGCACCCAAAAAGCGTAGGGCATGAACAAGCAAGGCTGCCCCACTGGTTCCATCCACGTCGTAGTCGCCATAAATCACAATGCGTTCACGTGCTTGAATGGCTTTCTGCAAACGTTCCACAGCTTTTTGCATGTCTGGGAACAAGAAGGGATCGTGGAGATCGGAACTTTGGGCGTCGGTAAAAAATGCACCTGGATCTTGAATGTTTCGAGCTCGGAGCAGGGTGCTCCACAAACTCTCACCCGCTTCACGCTGAGCTTGAATAATCCACTTTTTTCCAAAGACACTCACAGGGGTTGGGGAAGAAATCACTTACAAGTTTAACATGAAGCCCTTACCTTGAGGAAAAGTTATTTTATTGTTTAGTATATATAAACATGATGCGAGGGGATCGCCCTGGAAGAGTTCACCGACTAGAAATCGTTTACTCTCAAGAGCGTCAACTGTTTGGTGCTGCACAGCTTAATGGACGATGTTTAGCCAATACATCTCTTCCAGATAACTTGATGGCCTTGGCAAGACTTCACAAAGAAGGTGGGGATGTGAGAGTGCGTTTGACTTGGCTCTTGGGGGATTCTTTACCAGATATGGGCCGTGCCCTCGAGAGCAATACCACATTAAAAAAGGCGTTTGCAGATCGGGCTGAAATTAGAGGATATGTAAAAAGGAACTTGCCTCCAGGGGCGACTCCTTTAATTGAAAGTATAACCCCAGGTCAGTGCTTCGTTACCGAGTGGACAGTAATAAATGGAGGACCTCAAGAGCTTGTTGTGGTTCCAGGGGGGGCCCAGGGGTTAAAACAACACTTCTATCAAAACACAGGCTGGGTAAACAAGGCTGGAGACCTTCCTTCTCAATTTTGGGCGGCTCCTGTAAAAATGCTCGTGGACAGATCTCTTCGGGGAACCCAATAAATATCCTCCTCCTTGCGAAACCAGGTGAGTTGGCGCTTCGCATAGTTACGGGTGGCTTGCTTGAGGTCTGCAAGGCAGTCTTCCAAGGGTTTTTCTCCTTTGAGAAAAGGGAAGAATTCCTTGTAACCCAGGGCTTTGAAACCAGGTGCCTCTTCGGGGTAGCCTTTGGCAAGTAGGGTTTTGAGTTCGTCAACAAGGCCCATAGCCACCATTTGGTCTACACGTTGGTTGATGTGTTCGTAGAGCTCATCACGATCCCAGTCGATGCCAATTTTAAAAACATTATACTGTGGTTTTGCCTTGCGATCTTCCATGGGCTTTTTGGTTTGGAGGACGATTTCGAGGGCGCGCGCGACGTAACGCACGTTGTTGGGATGGATTTTGGCCGCGCGCGCCGGATCCAACTCCACGAGCATTTTATAAAGTTGATCTTTACCACCTTTTTCATACTCCTCCTGCAACTCCTGACGAATCACTGGATCTGGGGGTGCATCAGCGAGCTCATAGTTGTCTACAATCGCGCTCAGATAAAGGCCCGTTCCCCCGCACAAAATCGGGAGCTTGCCACGCTTCAAAATATCGTTGATGGCCCAAGTTGCCTCCTTTTTGAAGTCAGACACGTTGAAGTCTTGATCAGGGTCACGAATATCCACTAGGTGGTGTTTGACACGCTGTCTTTCTTCAAAGCTTGGCTTGGCCGTGCCCACATCCATCTTACGATAAACCTGAGAAGAATCTGCCGAAACAATTTCACCATTAAAGTCCTGTGCCAACTGCATGCTCAGTGCCGATTTGCCCGAAGCCGTGGGCCCACAGACAACTAGGAGAGGCTTTTCGCCAGTTTTTTTCAACTCTTTCAGAAAGAGGGAAAGGTGGTGGTAAAGGTCGTTCATGGCGCCATCATAAGGTTCGCTTGTGGTTTTGCAAAGCGCTTCGCTATACTCCGGCGGTATGGAAAAAGACCCGATCATCGGCATTCTTGGGGTCCGCGGAGAGTACGGACAGTGGTTGGAACGCTTTTTTACAACGCGTGGATTCCAAACAATCGGCTCCGATTTGCAGGGGCCACTCAGCAACGAAGACGTCGTGCGCCAGGCCGATGTGGTTATTTTTTCCGTTCCCATTCATTGCACAGTGGAGGTGATGGAAGCCATGGCCCCTTTTTCCCGCGAAGACCAACTGTGGATGGACGTGACCTCCCTCAAACAAAAGCCGGTGGAAGCCATGTTGAAGTCCAAGGCGGAGGTGGTCGGTTTGCACCCCATGTGTGCCCCCACTCCCGACACTTTGGCGGGGCAAGTTTTAGTCTTTTGTCCTGCACGTTTGCAGCAATGGAAACCCTTTGTTGAAGAATTTTTGAAGAACAGCCAGGCCACCATCAAAGAAACCAGCCCCCAAGAACACGACCGTCAAATGGCTGTGATTCAGGTGCTCACTCACGCCAGCAGTTTGACCATGGCGAACACTTTGCGTGAACTCGAAATTCCGGTCAGCGCAACCCGCGAATACACCAGCCCTTTTTACCGCGTGACTTGGAGCATCATGAGTCGCATTTTGGCACAAAATCCAGATTTGTACGCAGACATCCAGCTCTTCAACCCCAACACGGTAGAGATGCTACGTACCTTTGAGGAGAGCATCCGCCAGTTCCGAGAACGCATTGAAGCAGGCGACCGCGAAGCCTTTTTAGAGAACTTCCAAAAAAACGGCACGTACTTTGGCCCCAACAATCTGCGTGACGGCTACGCCTTTTTCGACCGCATCATTGATTTTGTTCGCTCAGAGGCCAGCTAAAAAAACCGCAATGAGGGGCGTTCAATCAAGCCACCCGACGAACCAGCGTGGGGTCTTCCATTGAACCTTTGTTCCACACGACCACCTCTCTATCTGCATGAGGAACATAGATCTTCATTGTTGTTGGACCTGTGAGAGCCGCTAGTTCAGGTAAAAGTGTAGCCATAGAGGGCGGTGTGAGTACAAAACGTGCTGTTGGTCTGTCTCCATTTCCCACTTTGATTACCGCTCCAAGCCATTCCCTTCGTCTAGGCATCAAATCGGTTAAAAGATTCATGAATTGACCTCGAGAAACAGGCCCATGGAGGTTCACACGATAGGGCACAAGCCCTGGCTCCCCTGAAGTTCTAGGTCCTTGAGGGACGACACCAGTAAACACACGTATCTCCCTTTGGTCTCGTGCACCCATAGGATGAGGATCTCTTGAGTTGCCCCAAGCCTGTCGATTGTCCGCCTGATAGTGATCCAGAGTTCTCCTTTGGTCTTTCAATCGTCTTCTAGCTTCTCCTTCGGGGAGGCCTTTGACCAAAGTGTCTCTCCACAAGCGCTGCCTTTGAGCTGCAGTTCTTTCGCGGTCCAAAATCACGCACAGAGCGCGACTCCTTGCCTCGGTACGAAAATGCCCCAACTCTTCCATTAAGATCTCAGAAGCCGTAAGGCCTTCCACAAGTAAAACACCGTTCTCGCCAGGTGCTACAAAATGCCGCACCGCATCCTGGTTGCCAGAAGCCCCATTGTAGCAGGTTGCTTTAAAACTTGCCCCATCTCGAAGGCCTCCATTTTCCTGAATATCAATCAATTCTCGAGCAATATGTCCTGGATGGAAACGCACAATCTCTCTCCCTGGACGGTCTTTTCTTGGGAGGACATCGTCATCCGTAGAAACAGCGCCAAAGAGAACACCTTCCCGTCCGAGAGCAAGGGCTAAACGATCTCTCAGTGTTGTTTTCCCTGTTCCTGGGTCTCCTTCAACGGCCAAAACACGAATGCGTTGGTCTATCACTCTCCTAACAATGTCATCAACGCAGCGGGCTTCTTCAACTGCAAGGGCTCGTTGCAAATGGACAGGGAGGCACGCCGCATCTGGATAGGCGGGTGCTCCATTCCGAACCAGAATGCTTTCAAGCATGGGGAAGTGCTTTTATGCATCATGCTAAGGCCGATAGCCAAAAAACACTTTAAAAAGTGTCAAGAAGTCGCCGAATTTATAATTTGAACCTGTTTTTACGAGGAACCGGAAGTCACCAAATTTCTTCAGGTTGGCTTTTTTCGGCCATTTCTTGGGCCAGGCTCTTGGCCATGGTGCGTTTAATTTTGCCCAAGCTCATGCCCTGCCCCAAACACCAAAGCAGCTTGGCGTAGGCACATTCAACTGTCATTTCACCACCCGGAATCACTCCTTTTTCGAGCAGGCGTTTCCCACGGTCATATGCGTCGAGCGTCACCTCCCCTTTGTCCATTTGAGAACAAATCACTACAGGTTTATTCATACGCTGCATTGTATCAAGCAAGGCCATCCAATGACCGTCGGATTCGGGCAGATGTCCGGGACCGTAGCCTTCAACCAAGAGGCCATCGATCTTTTCGAGCAACGGGGTGTAGAGGTTCACATCCAAGCCAGGCAAGGCTTTCAAAAGCAGAATATTCCCTTTGAACTGCGGTTGGTAATCTAGAGCTCGTTTACGGCGCTTCACTCTATTGTCGTAGAGCGAAATGTTCCGGTGCACCTCTCCAAGTTTTCCGTAGGAAAAAGGCGTGGCAAAGGCACTGGCATAACTGTCGCTGATTTTTTTGGCGCAGTTGGCACGCAAGATTCGCTTTCCATAGACCAAACAGACCTCGGCGATGTCCATGCTAGCCACCATGCAAGCGAACACAATATTTTGACGCGCATCGCTACTCAGGTCATTGATGGGACGATTCCCTCCTGTGAACACAATAGGCACACTCAGATTTTGAAAGGCAAAAGAAAGCGCAGAAGCGGTGTAGGCCAAAGTATTGGTTCCGTGGATAACGACAAAACCCTCATATTGGTGAATGCGTTCATGAATGAATGCTGCAAGCTGTGTCCATTTTTCTGGGTTCATTTCGGAGCTGCCTTCGTCGTAAAGTGGGAAGAAATCACAGCTCGTGAATTTTTGAATTTCCGGAAGAAACCGATGGATAGAGTCAAAGCGATCCTCTTCCTTCTGGTCACGGATGGCGTTGGTTTTTGGATTGGTGGACATGCAGGTGGTTCCGCCCGCATGGATCACTGCAATTTTTCTGTGCCTATTCATGGCCGATAGTTTAGGGGCTTTTTCAGATTTTACAATGCTCCCTTTACAAGCCTGAAGTTTTCACGTATATTCCGCGAGCATCGAAGACAGCAGGCACGGGCGCAAGCCCCATTAAGACCTGCCGAGAGCAACCCAAATTTCAATTCAGTACAGGTTTAACCTGTACGCGGGGTCTCAATCGGTGCAGGTTGAGATTTTTATTTTAAAGGTCGACTCAGCCTCTCCAAACTAAGATTCAAACTTATGGCAATTACAAGGCAAAAAAAGGAGGAACTCCTCAAGGAACTGGTCCAACTGTTTGCTGAGGCTCAATCGGTTGCCTTTGGACAATACTCTGGAATGACTGTGGCTCAGCTGCAGGAAATGCGTAAAGAAATGCGCAAAGTCGGAGTAGAATTCAAAGTCGCTAAAAAGACTCTCATCAAGCTGGCCGCTAAGGAAAATGGCCTAGAACTACCTGATGAAATCCTCGAAGGAACCATCGGCGCTGCCTTCTCTAAAGAAGACATCGTTTCTGGTCCTAAACTGCTCAAGAAAACCGCTAAGAAAATCGAAGTTGTTAAACTCCTCGGTGGAGTGATGGAAGGCAAAGTTTTGTCCATTACAGAAATGGGCGCTTTGGCCGACCTCCCCTCTCGAGAACAACTTCTTGCGAAGTTCGTTGGAATGCTTCAAGGTCCGCTCCGTGCCTTCCATGGCATGTTGTCTGCACCTACTGCTTCCATGGCTCGCGCCCTTGACGCTTATGCCAAGCAACTCCCTGTTGAAGCCGCTGCAACACCAGAACCCGTTGCCGCTCCAGTAGTAGAAGCTGCCCCAACTCCAGCCGAGGAAACTCCTGTAGCTGAGGAAGCCGCTCCAGCTGAAGAAGCTCAAGGCGAGACTGCTCCAACTGAATAATATCCCCTAATTTTTTTACACATGTCTGACGACGCTACAACAATCAGCCTTTCCAAAGAGGAAAAGGCAGTGATTGATGCCCTCGAAAAACTCAACATCATTCAAGTGAACAATGTTGTGAAGTTCATGGAACAAGAGTACGGAATTTCCGCTGCTCCTATGGCCATGGCTATGGCTCCTGCTGCAGGCGGAGCTGACGGTGGAGCTGCTGCTGAAAAGACCAGCTTCGACGTTAACCTCAAATCTGCTGGTCAACAAAAGATCAACGTGATCAAAGTGATTCGTGAACTTTCTGGCCTCGGACTCAAGGAAGCTAAAGACGTAGCTGACACCAATGGTACCGTCCTCAAGGGCGCTGCCAAGGCTGCTGCTGAAGATGCTAAAAAGAAACTTGAAGAAGCAGGTGCTGAAGTGGAACTCGCTTAGTAATAATAAAGGGACATACAGCGGTACTTTGAAGGTTGGAAGCAAAACAGATCTCATGCATGATTCGATCTGTTTCTTTCTACCCCTTACGCCTTCAAGCTCACCGCTGTATGTCCCTTTTTATTTTGGTTGAAAGGAAGGGGCCGAAAGGTCCCTCTTTTTTTGTATTTGTAAACTTTATAATAGCTGCCATTCCCACCAAGTGTAATGCCCCTCACGTTCAAAAACCTTAAAGCTCCGTCCACATTTCAAACATTCACACAAATAGAAATCGTCTTTTTGCTGAAGTGATATCAGATGCTTTTCTGCCTCACGGTTCGGATCATAACACTCATAACTGTAGTCCACATATAAAGCACAAGGGCACGCTTCTTTCTCGCTGTGAAATTTTATGATCTCAACCGCATGATCTACAAAACGTTGATTGGGAGCAAAGATTCCTCCCATCTTCAGTCCTCTTGTCTTCTCAAGAATTTCAGGCACATGCGTGGCAAAGGGCAGAACCTTGTCACGATCGTGCCCAAAAGAAATGATCTCGCATGCCGCAAGACGGACCTTGCTCACATCTCGAGAAGTTAGGTCTGCTAGGATTTGGGTTGCTTGCATAAAATATAAGTGGCCCAAACCATTACTGCTATTTCAAATAAAAATGTCCAGTGAAAAATGAAGTTGTAAACCCAAAAATTGTAAATATCTGGGACTTCGAATATGTAGTAGGCCTTTTCTGTTAAAGGAAAGAGCCACTCAATTTTTCCAACAATTGTATCCAGGAATAGATGAAGAAAAACATTGCTGAAGAAAATGGCAACACCCACCATGAGGTCCTTTTTTTTGAAAAACCATAAAAGGGGGAATGTTATCGTTGCAATCACCACCCAATAAAATGGAGTGTGGATCCAGTAGCTGTGGTGAAGGTGTTGTTTTTCATCCACCAAGTAAAAATAGAAGAGGTCGGCATCAGGCAAAATACTGGCGATCAGACCGATCAAAAGATACTTGGCCGTTTTAAATTTCTTTTGCAGCGTCTTCGTTAAGACGTAGCCAGCTGGGAGGTGTCCGAGGAACATAGTTGTTTAAAGAGGATATGAAGTCTGTGACTCCTGACCAAAAAATAAAATGCTCAAAACAAAAAAACTCCCAATAAAGACGAGATTGATCGTTTGTAGTACGAAATAAGAAAGCCCATTTACTGTGATCTTTTGAGTCTTATTCATAGACAGATGGTATGTCGAAGACCCACCTTGGTCAACTCAGTAACTTGACATCCTCAAAAATCTTGTTAATATCCAGGCAATGCAAAGAACTCAAACTCATAGCCATCACACCTTGAAGCGGCGCTAGCCACTCATTGTGTCATGCATGAGTTTCCTAGAAGCCGCACCAACCCTGCGGTCTTTTTTTAATAATTTTTTCAACCATGGAAAACACACAAACTCTCATCAACGATTATCCAGATCAAGCCACTCTCTTCTACGGCTATCCTGGAGGTGCTGCCGAACCAGGAGAAGGTGGAATAGAACACGGCTTCCACAATCTTGTCCCATTTTGGGTAGAAATGATTGTGGCAGCACGTTTGGGTGTTTGCATTACAGAAAGTGGTAGCCAAAAGATTGTTGTCTTTGGCCCCAGCGCCAAAGCAGATTTGCTCAGTTTTATGCGCAATGAATTGGGAGTTCCGCTCATTCCAAACATCCTAGAACGCATGCTCGTGATTGCACCCGACTTACCAAGCGATGCAAGCCCCACTCAACGCAATGCAGCGATTGCTAGCTTTTTAAACAGTCGTGCTGGGAAAGGTGAATTGATCATGGCCCAACCCTTCATGCAGGGAATTGAGAGAGATCGCTACGTTTTAGACCCAAACATAACGCTTAAACTCAGCGACAAAAGAACCCTATCGGACTTGGTCCCCGCAAAAAACCTACCAGAGCGTTACCGCGAATGGCCAAATGGAGCTGCCTTTGCAAGTGATGAATTTGTTCCTCCTCTCCCCTGTGTGGTGAAGGTGTGTGCTTCCAGCTCAGGCGATGGCGTGCGGGTGTGCCGTGATGCTGCTGGGTATGCAGCAGCAAAATCTGAATTCTCCAAGATCGGCATTCCTATCATTGTAGAACGTTGCGTTGCTATCCAAGAAAACCTGGGAGTGCAGTTCTCAATTGGTCTGGATGGAACCAGTTTTGAAATCAAAATGGTCAGCGAACAAATCATCGGCCCACAAGGAGATTTTAAAGGAGGATTGTTTGACCGTGACTACCAGCTGGACCCAAAAATTAGAGCTCTTGTTTTGAATCAAATCCTCCCAAAGATTGCAGCTCGTGGCTACAGAGGTTGGGGCAGTTTAGACTTTATTGTGGATTCAGATGGTGGCATTTTTGTGACCGATTTAAACCCACGCTTCACTGCCAATTCTAGCGCAATGGATTGGAAATTACGTTTCAACCCTTCTCGCATCACTACGGTCTTCAATGGGCGTTTGCATGTGCCTGACCCAAAACCCATTTTGGTTCAACTGACTCGCGCTAGAGTGATTCAAGTTTTGGCCCTTGTCGAAGCACCAGAAGGGCTCAACATGAGCGTTGCCCTGCTCGGAGAAAGTCGCGATGGCGTTGTGGAAAATGCACGAGAGGCGCAACGTGCTGGACTGAGAGGAAGTGGATTAGAAGCTCTTCTTACTGCATAATGCATTCACCCACTTGAACATGCTCAAAAATACCTTCCTCACTCTCCGCGATAGCCACTTTGAAGGTGCCTCTGGAGTCCTGCATGTTGATTCTGGAAAACCTGGCCCAGTGCTTGGGATCACTGTGTGCACCCATGGCGACGAACCGAGCGGTCTAGCTTTAGCGGGATTCTTAATGCAAGATGACTGGCTACAAAAAAACTTACAGTGTGGACAGGTTTTCATTGTGCTCAACAACGCCAAAGCTGCTGAACGTTATTTTGCAGCTCAAGATACAACTGAACAGCGCAAGGCTCGCCTCATCGACCTGAACTACAACCGTCTTCCAGAAAATGCAGCGACCTGTGAAGACCCTCGTTACGAGGTGCAGCGGCTCAAGGAGCTCTACCCCGTATACTGCCGCTTTGAGGTGGGCATGGACGTGCACAGTACAACCCTTGAAAGCGAGCCGATGATCATTCGGGCAAGCACTTTCGATAGCGATTTGATCCGTGGCTTCCCCATCGATATCCTGCTCAGCCACATCGACGAACACCAAATCGGAGTCCCTGGCTTTGCTTTTTATGGAGGGCAGGGTTCTGGCATTCCCACCTTTGAAATTGAATGCGGATCCCATGAGAATCCAGCCTCCTTCCAACGGGCCATTGACTGTGGAGTACAGCTGCTCAAGAACCTTGGCATGCTCGCTG
>CAYLWB010000005.1:23221-56893 GCA_964387375.1 uncultured Candidatus Peribacteria bacterium
CAACGGGCCATTGACTGTGGAGTACAGCTGCTCAAGAACCTTGGCATGCTCGCTGGCGAAAGGAGCACCGAGGACAAATGCTTCCGTCACTACGACATTGTGGATTCAATTTATTTTCCAAATGACTCTTATGAACTGGTGCGGATTTTCCCGATGTTTGAGCCGGTGAAAAAAGGTGAACTATTGGCTACAGGCAATGGCGACCCCATCCTGGCTCCCTGCGACGGACACTTGCTCATGGGACCCAACAGCACCAAACCTCGCTCCATTGCGGAGGAAGTTTTCTTTGTGTCGGCACCGATGGAAGAACTAAAGTCCTGACTAGCGCCTCCGCACAAATGCCAAAATCAGCATGGCAAGTAAAAGCCCTTTCCAGAGCCAGTATCCTCTTGGATCCAGTGTCATTTCAGTGAGTGGAGTGTCTTGTTTAAAGAGCAGATGGACGACCACACTCAGGGGAAGTATCAAATAAAGAAACTGTTCGCGTGATAGAGGAATCCCCATCTTTTTAAGATGAGGACCAAGCAGGTAAGCAATCAAGTAGGTCAATGCAAAATCAAAAATAGCGAAGGGCCCTATTCTAAAGGAGCGGAGAAAATCAATGGTGTCCATGTGGAGTTATAAGAAACGACTGTCGTACGCCCAGTGTAGCAGAGCTTGACGCTGTTTAGGACGACAATTCGCGTCCCCCCTTTCACAGTTTTTCTGAACTTGAGCAATATGCCGTCGCATGGCCTTCCAACGCTTGATCTGACGTTGATCTTCTTCTGGTATCCTTCGCCCCATGTAGTATCGGCAGTACCATTGGAACCAACCCCTTGGATCAAGGGGATAGATCCAACCCTTTTTTTGCCAATAAGAAAGTGGCTTGCTCGCATTGATGCCAAAATAGTTTAGTTTTGGGTCATGAAATTTTTTACACAGTTTAGCTTTTTTGTACCAAGCAGCAGGAAATTCCTCCTGACAGTCCGTCATGTACTTGCCTCCAAAAACACCCAGCTCAAGCATCTCCTGCGGTGTGAGTTGGGGCTTAAATTCAGGATCGAAATCTTCGCCCATCTTTTTAGAGAGCGTATAAACATAGTCCGTTTGCATTGTGTCGTTCACACGAATTTCTTTTTTCATTAGAGATAAGATTTCTTTGATTAAGATCGCCTTGGGCCTTCGTCTTTGGCGACTTCTTTAAGAGTTGTACGTGTTTCGCCAATCTTCAGGGACATCTAAGCAAATTGCTGGCGTCAGCCAATTGCTTTCATTAAATTTTATCGTCTGCTTTGAAAAGAAAATTTCTTTCGTTTCAATCCGCTTTAGAATTTCCTGAATGATTTCTTCTTTTTGCATCTCTTCCGAGAAAGTAAAGTCGTCTGCACTTGCAGGAATTTCAGAGAACCAAGCTTCATAAAAAATACTTTTAGGTCCACCAAGACCGTATTGACTTCCCGTTTCCTGCTCACACCGTTCCCACCAAGTAACGCCGTCGACTTTATAAGCATTTTCCACAAGCTCAGTGACAAATTCTCTACAATGGGCTCTGGGTACAATGAGCTCAGCATAGGTTTTTCCTACTGGTTGCACCTTGTATTTTTCGAGTAGGTCATCGAGTGTTTTTTTATCCATAGTGTGGTCGTTCTTGTGTGCGTCTATTTAACAAAAAATTGCTGACTTTAGCTTATAGGAAGCTTTCCGTTTTAGTAAGGAAATTCAACAGCTCCTCTTCGACCCTACCCCATGAGGTTTGGGCCCATTGCTTCCAACTCTGTTTTCTGCTATAATTAACAGATTGAAATAAAAACCAAAAGGTATGGCAGACCAGGTTAATGGCATAAACAACACGCAAAATGCAGTTCCTGCCCAAGGAACTTCGGTGCCCAAACCCAGCATGCCAAGTGCACCGAGCACCCCTGCGGCCCAAGAAAACGTGTTCACGGAGCTCTTTGGTAAACAGGGCAATGGGCTTGAAAATAGCCAGGTCATGAAAGCTGTAAGTGGCCAACAGGAAAAAAAGAGTTCCTTTTTTGGAGCAAAACCCAAGCTGGATGCTATTGAAAAACCCAATGCTCACCCTGAAAAAGCCATCCGAAGCGTGGGTGCTGGCAACAGCATTTTACAGGTTTCACTCTTGCTCATGGTGCTGATGGGTGCCTTTTTCTATACGCAAAATTCCATGCGCTTCCAATGGTTTGGGAGCCTAAACCCGGCTCAAGAAGAAGCCTTCATTCAAGAACAAGTTGGCAAATTGCAGGCAGAGATTTTGGTGCAAAACCACCTCTCCGCCATCCTTTTGCTCGATCAATTCAGCAGTTTGGCTGATGCCTATCTTTACAACTTGGCGCAATCTGAATCGAACTTCAACTCTCAAAACAAACGTACTGAATTTGCTGAACTGGCTGCCTCTCAAAAACCAGAACTCGGCATTGTTTTAGGAGAAATTCAAGAAAATCTAAACTATTTTAAGGGGGAAAAGGACGTGAATTTGGCACGTAGTGTGGCCGATGATTGGATCAACGAAATCAAAAAACGCGATGGCGAAGTGGATTCACAAAGTTTACTCCAGGACGTTCAAGACTTAGAAAGTACCAAAACTTTGCTTTCTAGCTCTGACTTCACTTCAGCACTCTTGGTGCTCAATCCTGAACAACTCAGCGACGAAGACATCCAAAAAATCCACGCACGCTACAGCACCATTAGCCGCAGCGTTGAGACTCTACTCACCCAAATCAAAACAAAACGCGTGGACTGGAACTTCTACCTGGAAGAACTCGAACGCCTCACAAAAGAAGTGGACCCTCTGTTCAATACCGAATTTGAAAGCAACCTCCGCATTGGAGATGTGCGTTTGAATGCAGACGGAACGCTTGCTATATCTGGAAGCACCGCCACCAATGACAGCAAAAATTTCAGCCTGATAGCGGATCTTATGGACAGCTACGAAGAGTCGGACCACTTCAAAAATGTTGCCGAACGTAATTTCAGCAAAACAGCTGTTGATCAAGAATACACTGGTAACTTTCAAATCAGTCTAGAACTGGAATTCCCTGACCCCAATGCACAATGACCAATCGATCTAAAATCATTCTAGGTCTCGTGATTTTCTTCACTACTTTGATATTGAGCTTGTGGCAATGGAACGTGCTCCAAGCGCACAATATTAAGATCGCTTCTCTCAAAACGGAGTCGGCCAACCTACGACTCATCAGTGAGGAATTGGCCAGCAACTACCAAACTCTAAAGAGTACAGTCAAAGAGAGTCGTGAAGAACAAAATGACCAGCTTGAACTGGTTTTCCCTACCTACGAAAACCTCACCGACCTCAATCGCCTTTTCGATGACTTTGCAGTTCGAAACAACTTTGAGAGCAACCCCTTCTTTGTGAGCAATGTAACGTATCAAAAAGCGGAACTTAGCGAAGCGGAAGACTACCGTATCGTGCCCATCAATATGACCGTAACGACTTCTCGTAAAAATCTCGAAAAATTCATTGAATTTATTACGGGATCTGGCTCCTTACAAAATGGAGTACGTCTTATGAGTATTGAACAAATGAATTTTCAATACCCCGAAGAATACGGGGGTGCCTACTCTGTAAAAATGGTTCTTGCAGCCTACTTTTCACGCGAACTCTAATGGAAAACAGCAAAGCTCAAGCTCTACAAGATGCAATCATTGGGGGAAACATACCCCAACTGGTCATGAATGCTGTGGCCTATGCCATTGAGTCACGTGCATCCGATATTCATGTGGAACCGCTCAAAAATACCGTGCAACTGCGCTTTCGTATTGATGGTGTTCTGCGACGCATTGTGGAATACCCGCCCAACATCCACCCTGCAGTGGTTTCGCGCATCAAGATCATGTCCAATTTGAAAATTGACGAACAGCGCATTCCACAGGATGGACGAGCTCAAGTGACCACACAAGATGGACGTGAACTGGACCTTCGTGTCTCCACACTGCCCACGGTAAACGGCGAAAAGATCGTGATGCGTATTCAAGATCAATCTCGAAAAATTCCAAGCTTCCAAGAGTTGGGCTTGGCAGGAACTGCTTATCAGTCGCTCATGGATTGTTTGGATCTTCCCAATGGGGTGATTTTAACTTCAGGGCCTACAGGTTCTGGTAAAACCACCACGCTCTATTCCGCCATGACCATCCTCAATAAACCAGATGTGAATATTTTGACCATTGAAGATCCGGTGGAAATTCAAATGGATGGTTTGAACCAGTCTCAAGTGCATCCTGATATCGAATATACCTTTGCCTATGGGCTACGTACCGCACTCCGTCAGGATCCCGACATCATCATGGTGGGAGAAATCCGTGACCGTGAGACTGTAGATGTCGCCATTGAGGCTTCTCTCACCGGACATTTGGTGCTTTCTACAATCCACACAAACTCTGCAGTGGAAACACTTACGCGTCTGCTCAATATGGGCGTACCCCCTTTCTTGCTCACGGCAACAATCAATGCTGTGATTGCACAACGCCTTGTGCGCCGACTCTGTGAGAAATGTCGCCAACCTGTCCAGCTGGACCAAAAAACATCAGAAATGGTCCGTGCCGCTTTGAGCAAATTGAATCCTGCTGAAGTGAGCAATCCTGCTCTCTTTCAAACCATGCAATTCTATGGCCCCAAGGAGGGCGGTTGTCCCGATTGTGCTAATCTCGGCTACAAGGGTCGCGTAGGGTTATTTGAAGTCATGAAGATGAACAATGCTCTGCGTGAGTCCATTTTAAAAAATAACAGCAACGTCGAACTTCAAGCTCAAGCCATTCAGAGTGGAATGGTGACTCTAGAGCAAGCAGGCATTTTGCGTGCTTTGGAAGGACTCACTTCGCTCGAAGAAGTGTACTCAGTCGCTCGCCCTGATTCCCAATAATATGAATGAAACTGTAAATAATTTCGTAGCCACCCATCTGGATATCGGTTTGTCTAAAGAAGACCAAGACCGCATTGCAGCTATTCGAGAAGTGGGCAAACCAAATAAAGCGGCAAGTTGGTGGAAAACTTTAAATGATTTTGCTGTCGGCTTCACAAAAATCAACATTCGCGAGAAGGTGACTTTTTATCAATTGCTGGCAGTGATGATCAACGCAGGTGTGCCCTTGATACGTGCACTCTATGTTTTGGCAGATCAAAACAAGAATCAACGATTCAAGCAGATCGTCCATCATTTGGCTGCATCCATGGAGGAAGGACAGAGTTTATCTGGATCCATGGAATCTTACCCGGATGTCTTCAGCCAATCTGAACGAGGTATGATCGCGAGCGGAGAAGCTTCTGGAAATATGGATGCGATCTTGAAAGATATAGCGGCTCAAGTGAATAAAAATTCACTCATCATTTCCAAAGTGAAAGGGGCCATGGTCTACCCCATCAGCATCATCGCCATCATGACGGTGGCCCTCTTTTTGATCCTCACCATGGTGGTTCCTAAGATCATGGAACTGTTTGATCAAGCAGGTAGCACTCTGCCAATGACGACACGTGTTTTGATCGGGGCATCCACCTTCACCCAGACTCATTGGGTGCTCATTCTCTTAATCATTTTAGCTACACTCACTGGTTTCATGATTTTCCGTAGAAGCAAGCGAGGGCAATATTTAATCGACCTAGGTGTTCTTTACCTTCCCATTTTTGGGCCAATACTCCGTCACCTCATGATTTCACGCTTTGCACGAATGCTGGCTGCACTGATGCGTTCCGGAATACCCATTGTGAAAGCTCTTGAAATCAATGCAAATGCAATTGGAAATGAAGTTTACAGACAACGTATTGAATTCGCTTCTCAAGACGTAGCGCAGGGTATTCCTCTTGGAGAAAACCTCACTGAAAATGCTTTCCTCTTCCCCCCCATGGTTGTCTCTATGGTCTTGGTTGGAGAGCAAACTGCAAAACTACACGAAGTGGCCGACAAGGTGGCTGACTACTACGAAAACCAAGTGGATACATCCATTGCGGCTCTTTCCAAGCTCATGGAGCCAATCATCTTGCTGATCATGGGAGCTGTGGTGGGATTCATTGTTGCTGCAATCATGCAGCCCATCATGCAGCTCAGCGACCTCTCAAGTGTGCTGTAGAAATTTGCATTCCCTCTCCCTGGTGTGTAGAATTTCTTCGTCACGCCCATTTATGTTTTCTACAGATAAAAAAGCCCGTCGCGGGTTCACGCTCATTGAGCTCCTTCTTGTGATCACAATCATTGGGATCCTTTCTGTTGCCATGATCCCACGTTTAACAGGAGGTCAGGCGCGTGCACGAGACTCCAGAAGAATATCAGATCTGGAACAGCTGGCCACCACTCTAGAATATTATGCCGACGACCACGATGGGCGTTACCCTTCTCCAGCTCTTGGATCTGGTCCGTATAGGGTCTGTGCTGGACATAAAGATGACCCGGCAGGCTTGAGTCTTTATCTCACAACAGTTCCTCAGGATCCACGCAAAGGCAATAAATGGAGCCCTGCTGCGTTGAGCCGTTGTGATAAAAATGATGCACAAACAGGTTCAAGTGCAGGGCCGTTGACCAGTACTGGTGGTTACGACCTCATTGTTTTTGAGGGAAGCAACTATAAAAGTTACATGCTAGTGACCGAGCTTGAGAACTCCAAAGCGACTGGAGAAGGCGTGTATAAATCGGGCACCTCAGGGGTGAGCCCGAACCTTGCCGTGAATGATAGCTACACTGACTTTCTTGCCGATCAGGCGGAATTTTTATGCAGTTCCGTTCCTGACGAGTGCCAAGCAGAAGGGGCCGTTTATATCATTGGCATTTAATTTATTTTTTAAACCTTTACTATGTTCAAAACACACAAAGGGTTCACGCTCATCGAGCTACTGATCGTTATTACGATCATTGGTATTTTGTCTGTTGCCTTCATTCCTCAACTGACGGGTGGTCAAGCACGGGCTAGAGACACACGCCGTCAAGCTGACCTTCAACAAATCGCTACAGCGCTTGCGCTTTATGCGGACGACCACGGAGGTGTTTACCCAGGAACCGCAGCCTGTATTAGTGAGATCTCCGATAATCTCACTCCTTACCTGACCACCGTACCCAATGACCCCTTGGCGGGAAACGCATGGGCCGATGGTGAATGTGCGGCCATTGGAAAAGGTTATGACTATATCCCCATGGATGTGGACAGTGTGAGTGGTATGGCTGGAGGGTTCCTCTTGATTGCCAACCTTGAGAACGTCAATGGAACGGGTGAAGGAATGTACCAGGCAGATGGTTTCGACGGGTCTGACGATAGTTTGACCGCTCAAGAGACCTTGGCTGCCAACACCGCCTGTGCCGATGCAGCCTGTACAGACACAGGTGTGATTTACGTTTATGCGCGTTAACTTTCACAAAAAAGTTAGAAAATGGGTGAGGGGCTTTACGCTGATAGAGCTCCTCATTGTGATCACGATCGTTGGTGTTTTAAGCGTTGCCTTTCTCCCCCGTTTGGTGGGAGGAACGGCAAAAGCAAGAGACACAAGGCGTCAACGGGATTTAGCTGTCATTTACCAAGGCTTGCAAAGCTGGTCCATAGATCATGGAAACATCTATCCAGGATATCTTTATCTAGATCCAGGTGGCGGTGGTGGCAACATCCCTTCACATCTCTGTGCAAGTGAATTGGGGGACGCTGTAAGAGAGCTAGAAAAATACATTCAAAAAATGCCCACTGGACCCAAACGTGGTTTCAATTGGAAGGGCGCTGCCGAGTGCACGGATGGCGGATATGAATACATGGCCATTCAAGGAGGCAAAGGATTTCTTTTGATCGCAGAGATGGAACTCACCAGCCAAACTGGGGATCATTTCTATGAATCTTCCACTTTTGAACCTGATTTAGAACAAGACCTTGCAGACATCTTGGACTCTGCCACACCTTGTTCGGAAGGTGATTGTGTTACAAATGGGACAATGTACATGCTTTCACGGTAAAGCATGATTTTGCTAAAATAACACAATATTAAATTTTGCAAGTTAAACTGGCTCCAACAGGTTAAAATGAGGGGCGTTTCAGGGTGGATTTTGTTAGAATCGTGCCATGCAGCAGCGATCCACGCCAAGATCCACGCGCGCCCTTGTGCTTTGCCTCCTTGTGAGTCTCTTTTTGGGGCTTCTGCCCATGCCTCAAATGAATGTGCTTTTAGCTGAAGCTGCTGAGGCAGACAAGCCAAATCCCGGAGGTGGATTGGAAGAAATACGTGAAACAGACAGTACTGAAACCCGCTATGGCCTGGTTGCCGTTTTAGTGGACGAGGAAACTTGGGAATCCCGTGCAAGTGGCGAAGGAATTTTCTCCCTTTTTGGAAGGACTCCTATTTCAACTTCTGTACGAACTTATGCCGAGGATATCCAAGATGCCTTGCCCTGGACAAAAAGCATCATCATCACGGTAGGCAAGGAGGACACTCCTGTAGAAATCCAACGTCTCTTGGAACGTCTTTATTTCGAAGGAAATCCTAGCGACTCCGACCCCAGCAAGCTGACAGGAGTTGTTTTGGTGGGTGATGTAGCCCTGCCTGTAGTTAACAAAAACGGCTACCGTTTCCTCTCTTTGCTCCCCTACACTGATTTTGAAGACCCCTCTTACGTTTTAGATGGAGCAACTCAAGATTTTCTTCCAAATGCCGCTGCTCGCAACTTGCAAATGGAGGTTTGGCATGGCGTTATTGTTCCTCCCCTTGATGGGCAGGCCGGCATAGACCTCCTCACTGCCTACTTCGATAAAAATCATCGCTTCCATGTGGGGGATGAAGACTATACGACCTTCGATCAAAAGGCCTTCATCGGAGACTTCATCACCGAAGAAGACACTCTCAACAAGATTTCTTTCGATAGTTACAAGCGTTTCACTCGCTTGTGGGAAGAATTGGCTTACTACCGTTACAGCAATGACCTCGTGGAAGAGCTCTACACGGAGCTCATGGATGGAGTGAGTCCGGGGGATGGTCTCGACAACGATCAAGACGAGCTCTACGACGAGGAGGCTCAAAACAGTCAGGACGATGATGGAGACGGATTGGTGGATGAAGATTTAGGGGATAATTTTTATGGCATCGACAATGATGAAGACGGCGCGGTGGACGAAGATGGTTTTGCCGACAATAACAACGACATCAATTGGGTGCACGACCGCTTTGGGGGTGATCCAGATGCCGATTATATTTTTCAAGATCAGGCTCTCGACGAAGATCCTCCAGGCGATTCCAATGGGGATGGTTGCCCTTATATTTGCGGAGAGGCCGGCCCCATGCTTGCTGACCATGACAACGATGGGTTCCCGAGCAGTTGGGAAATTGTGAATGGATTCAATCCATACAACCCCCGCAAGCCCTACATGCGGGCCAGTAAGAAAGCGAACAAGCTTTACGGAACGAGCTTCCCAACGGATTCCGATGAAGGCGATGCAGCGGCTACAACATATCTGGCTGAGCTGATTGTCGAAGACATGTACGGCGCCGATCTACACGCCAGCTGTTTTGCTCCAGATGGCAGTGCCCACCCAGAGTGGGACGACGATGGAGATTTCTTTTGTGATGAGGATGGCAGCAGTGAAAATACAATTTGGTTAAACGACAACGGCGCTCGTAATCCTATCGACTGTGCCTACAATGATGGTGATTGTGACGGAATCATTGACGAAGACCCAACGGGACTCCAGCCCGAAGCTCGTTTTGAACTTTTACCAGACATTCAAGCACTTGGTGTGGTAAAAACCATGATCAGTCGTTATGCCGAGATTTTTGATCAACCCCAAGGAGTATGGAATCGCATTGTTGCAGGTACAGGACGTTACGAAGTTCGTGAACTTCAGGCTGAAGGTGGTGTTACAAATGACTACGATAGTGATGTTTCCTTGATTGCAAAAAAGGATGAGGTGACCTTGCAATACCTCAAAGAAGTGAATGACACTTTTGAAAATGCAATCAGCAATTTGGTAGAGGAAGAATTGCAACAGGATGTTCCTTTGGTCATGGCCCTTCAACTCAACGGGACCATTTTACTGGAAGGTGAAGAGGACCCCGAAGATTTTTGCGCACCTGGGCAAGGCATGGACGGAGCGGAAGCTTGTCTACAGTTCGTCAATCATTCCACGGGCAGTGAAGACAAAAGCTTCGATGGTTACAAAGACAATGCAGCCACAAAACAGATTCGCTTTTTTGGTCAGCGGCTGTGGGAACTCCCAAATGTGGGGTACTGCAGCCCCTACGGTGGGACCCAAGAAGAAGGCGGCCAGCTAACAGTTTTTAGTGCACTATTCAGCGGTAAGGAATCTGGCGTGACCAAAGTATTGCAGGCAAAAAAGGTGAAAAACTGCATGTCGGAAAATCGCCCCTATCTCGAGGACATCCCCGAGCTCTGTGAGCCTGAACTGGCTGACAACATTGTTGATGGAGATGACTCTGTGAGTATTCGTGCTCTGGACGGTGGAATCATTCCCGACTTGAGTGCAGAAGAAATTGCTGAACTTGAAATCGGTTTCCCAGCTTGTTTCGACTTCAAAGAAATGAACAATTTTAAAACCTACGCCAAAAACAACGGAGGTTTTAGTGACTGGCTTTCTCGTAAATTGCGCAAGTTCCGAAAAGAAGACAGCCAAGATGATGAAGAGGCCTACAGCGAGTTCTTAGCCAAAGTTGAGGAAGAAAAAGCACAGCGCAATGTGGATGCGGTACCAGATAAAACGCCCTATTCTAGTCTCGATCTAATCCCCGACAGCAGCCGCCGGTACACTGTAACGAATCTTTTTGAAGACATGGGCTGGACAGACTTCAATGATCGCGACATCGACGTTTTTTTGGGCTTACGTGAGGCCAACGACCCTTTAATTGTAGACAACCCTCAGCGTGGAACGGGAATGGGCGATGTGGCTCGCATCACAGTGATTCCTGAAAAGATTTATCTTGAAGAAGACAGCTTTGGCCAGTTTGGCTTCGATGATTACGGGGCAAGCACACAGACAGAGTCTGAAGCTCAAGTTTTGTCTTCGGTTTACAAACATGTGGAACCCACAAACGCCACCTTGAATGCACAGATTCAGAGTGGTGCAACCCCTGACCTCCCCATTGATGTGACTCGTCGCATCAATTTCTTGGACAAAGAAGACCAAGAGCAAGAACTGATCTTCCCAAATGTGTTCGGGGCTCAGAGTTACGAATCTGTAGCTGCAGAAATCCAAGCCCTCTCTGAACAAGTGTCTGCAATCCCAGGAGGGGCTAAGTTAGAGGATGACGTCTTTGAACTTTTAGAACTGATCAACCCAAGCCAACTGGAAGATGCGCTCACTTGGTCGCGTCTGAATATTGATGAAAAACACCACTACGTGCTCACCCACTATTTGGGTCAAGAAGAACCTTTGGTTGCCAAAGCCAGAAATGGTTACGAGATGGTTTCTTTGATTGCCGAAGGTGATAGTGACGAACTCTTTTTTGCATTTGATGGCAGCCGCCCCTTGGAGGAAGGTGATCTAGAATGGCAACACCGCAGTGAGGAGGCCATTGCCGAAGCGCTGGCAATCGCTCAGCGTGAACCCAGCTATGAGCCTCTCAGTGGCCTCAGCAATACGACGCCAGTTCCTCTGGCAGATTGGATTGTGGAAATCGCTGAATGGATGCAAGACTTGAAAGGCACCCTTTCTAGCTACGATACAGATGGAGGTGAAAATGCCTGTGGAGATCCACTGTCTTTTAAAGGCAGCACCGACGAGGACGGTACAGGTATCCCCGACGGAGCAGATCCCACCGTCAGTTTGGAACTCACCAGCGAAGACAACAACGTGCTCCAAGCTGATGGCCAGGACCAGTATGTGGTCAGTGTGAGTTCTCATTTGGCAAACGGTGAGCTCAACCATGAAGATTCTTTTACTGAAGTTGAATTGCTTGTTCTTTCAGGGGATGACTCCGTTTCAGTCAGTGGATCTGACCGTCTTAAACTGACGGGTGGTATTGCGAGCTTCATTTTGGTAAGCGACGCCAGTGGCCCTTTTACAATACAAGCTCGGTCTGTAAATCGAAGCGAAATGGAAGATTCAAATACCCTAAGTGGTGCAGTTACGAGCAAGCTGGTTAAAGTGACCACCTATCGTACCGATGCTGCTTCTGACACCGTGACACTGAGAACGGGGAACCGAGTGGAACTGAAAAATGAGGCGGGAGAAATTTTAGGAGTGTTTGATCCAGCAACAGGTGCATTGGAGTTGAGGGGTGGAGCCCGTGCTGAGCTTTTGGAGGCTACGGCAGAATTGCCCACTCGAGTTGCCATTGTAGACAAAGAAGGTTTCAAGCAAGGAAGCCTCTTCATGATTCCCGAAGAAGACAAAATCATGGTTCGTGAAGTCGCAAGCGGTGCGGAGGCAAACAATCAAAGCGATGGCTCAGTCGAACTGAAGGTGGATGGGCGTGTGGTGGGTCTTGTTGGACCTCAGGGGCAAATAGGAATCGAGGATACTTTCTTTTTAGCATTTCAAAATGCTGGTGAAATCAACCTCTATGACCCCATTGAAATTCGGAATACGGCGGGTACAGCAATGTTTACTGTAGAGTTACGTACTGTCTTTGACGAAGCTGAGCTGGAAAAAGCAACTGGGCCTTATGCAAACTTTTTATCCTGGGCTAAGAGCCTATTCAAAGGCCCCGTAGCTCATGCAGCCAGTCAGGTGGTGGACAGCGATAAAGATCTGTTAAACGACTTGGAAGAATGGACCATAGGCACCGACCTCAATCTGGAAGACAGCGATCAAGACGGATACAAAGATGGCGAAGAAATCTTCTCTGGTTTTGATCCATTGGGTCGGAACGAAGACCCTTTGTTTACAGATATAGATGCAAGTCACGATGCCTATGCTGATCTAGTTACACTGTACCTGCGTGGCGTGATCAAAGGATATGGAGATGGAAGTTTCCGACCTGATCAAGCCATGACCCGTGAAGAGTTTGTAAAAGTAGATTTAGGCGCAATTTGCATTTCCTGTGACCGTTTTGACCCCAGTTACAAGGCAAGTTTGATGCAAAGCTACGGTCAAGATCCCTTCCCTGACACAGACATCAACCCTGGCCTACTGGCTTGTGTGGCTGAAGCAAAAGTAGACGGAATTGTTTCTGGTTATGGCAGTGGCGTCAATGCAGGCTACTTCCTACCACGACGCAATATCAGTCGAGCAGAAGCAACCAAGGTTCTAGTTGAGACAGCAGAACTGCCGACTCAAAAACCAAGAACTGGCGAACCTTGGTACCAAGGGTATGTGGACACTGCTAAGAGTTATGACCTGTTCCCTCCCAAAGCCAATGTGAATAAAACCTGGCTGGAGGGCAACATCACTCGTGCCGAATTCGTGATGATGTCTGCCCGTCTTGTGGATGTGCAAGACTGCCAAGAAGAAGACCGCGACGGAGATGGGCTCAACGATCGCTCTGAAGAATTGGTTTATGGCACGAACCCCGACTCTGCCGATACCGACCAGGGGGGCATTCCAGATTTAAAAGAAGTTCTTTCTGATATGGACCCTTTAGACGCGCGTGATGATGACGGTGGAAGCTTGGAAGAAACCCCAGAGGCCCAAGAAGAGACTCCTGAACAGGACTTTAGTGAATTGCTTAAATTCAGGCACCAACCTGGACTCTACGTAGTGTCTGACCATGCCACTTATGAAGAAATTGCCACAGGCACTGGTGATGGGACCGCAAGTGTGAATGTCTTCACTAATAAAACTCCAGCCGATGGTCAGGCCAAACTTTTTGTGCGCGCCGAAATCCGTGATCAAAACAACCAGCTCTATAGCGAAGATAACAGCAGTGTGATTGAATTTATTCTTTCTAGCGAAGACTACGGAATCATCCTCAGCAAGCGTGTGCAAGTCCAAAAAGGGCAGGCAGAAACCAGCTTTCTCAGTTCTAAGTTGGCTGGCGAGGTAAAAGTAGAAGCTCGCATTACAGACGGCTCCTTGCCTTCAGAAGGTGCTGTGATTGAGGTTTATCCAGGAGATCCAATACGTTTAGAACTCAACGGTCAATCCACTGTACTGCCTGCAGGTGGAGAAAGCGTGAACAAGATGACTGTAAGCCTTTTCGATGAGTTTGGGAACTTAGCCTCCAATGGCTTCCATACGATCACTTTAAGCACGGAGGGGGGAATTGAAATTTTAGACCTTTTTGATGAAGACCTTGATTCTGAAGGGGTACAAGTCACTACGCCTGATGGCATTTTAGCTTTCCGCGTGTTGTCCAGTCCCAAGGTTGAAAGCACTGCTGTGCTCGCTCAGCTCCAAGCTTTCCCTGATCGCGCTGCACGTTTTGAGATCGAGCATGTGGAGAGCCTCACGCTTTCCGTGGAGACACAAAGCTCTTTCGCATTCGTTGGAGGTGAAAGTCCTACAGAAGTACAGGTGTCGGTTAAAAATAATGAGGGTGAAGTGGTCAGTGGATTCCAAGGTGAAGTGCAGCTGAGCATGAGCGACCCAGCCTATGGAAGTTTTTTGGCTCCTGAACTTGTTTTGCAGGCAGGCCAAGCCACAGCCCAATTCCTGCCAGGCACCCTTTCGGGCTTTGGACAAATCATTGCGGAAAGTCCAGGCATCGAGGGCGGCAGTGCTCCAATCGAATTAAAACCAGGAGCTACCTTTGAATTGCGAATCCGAAAAGAAGATGACACCAATGTGTTGTCTGCAGGCAAACGCCAAAAATTCTTTATTGAAGGCTACGACGTTTATGGAAACTTAGCCAGCACCGATAGCAGCACAAACGGAACCATCCGAAGCACCACGGCCACTGAGACTTATGCTTCTCTTTCCCAAGAACTTTTTGAATTGGAACAAGGTCTTGCGAGTTTCTACGCCACGCCCATAAATGGCAGTGGTACTTTGAACTTGGTTGCTGCCGCTGAAGATCTGCTCGCTGGAACTTGGGGTGGAGAAATACAGTTTTCTTTGAGCGCCGAAGAGATTGCACAAATCCAACCTCAAATGCTCTATGCCTCAGTTTTGGGCGCTCCATTTGGGGATGTGACACAGCCCGACTACATCGCAGGCTGGCTCACCTTCAATGGAAAGACTCAGGCTGTGACCAGTTTGCTTTCTCAACCTGTACCAAAAAAACAACGTGCCCTGCTCGACTCCAAGGGCTCCATCACTCTACCCGAGGGCAGCGACGTGAGCACCAGTGTACGTGGAGCAGGTTCTTCCTTACCACTCCGCATTCAATGGCGAGAGTTCCCTGGGGATCGCTTACAAGCTGAGTTATTCTACGTACTCCCCGACACACAGGATGTGGAAGGCGAACTCCTCAGCACTCGTGGAGCTTTAACCCTAGAAAATAAAGCGAATGAATGGCTGCTAAGGGAAGATTCTGCTGCTGTAGTCAAGGTTCGCTCAGACGGACAAATTGTAATTTTAGACCCAAGTTATTTCTTGGCCATCAATGCCAGTGCAGAAGGTTTAGGCTTTGTGATTTTACATGGCACAGATCAGGTAGCGACCTTCAACTTCAATGACCCTTGGCAGGAGGATGTGAAGGTTTTAGCAAGCGACTTCGACCTCAATCGTTGGACCACTCTGCAGCCTGGGCTCTACCTAAAACCAACGAGCGAAACGGAACACCACCTTGTAGCAGCTCCTAGTGGAAACAGCTCAAAGAATGCTCAAGGAATTGCTCTCATTGACCCTGAAGAAGATTTACCCGAGGAACTCCAACCTTCTCTCGGCTACCAGAGTTTGGAAAGTGCAAATGAAAACGGGGTGATTGGCTGGGAAAAGGACAACAAACACCTGCTCCTATTTGCAGCTGGGAACACTGTAGGACAGTCCAATCTTTATTATGGTTCCGAGATTGGGATTGTTTTGGGAGATCCAACCATTGCCCTCACCACTCCCAACACAACGAACGAACTGGGCTTTACAGAGGATGTCGGCACCTTGATTTCTGCTTCGCAAAAAGATGTCACCATGCTCGTGGATACCGACTACAACGCCGATGGACTCATCGACGTGTTGATGGCCTATGAAGATGGCCGCATCGAGGTGCTGCAAAATTACAATGCTCCAGTGCGTCTGCAGGGACGTGGAGCTCTGCTCTCTGTTGAAAATGGAATCAGCTCCATTGAGAAAGGCGACTTCAACAAGGACGGCATGGAGGATCTGCTCATCGTGACAAAAACAGCCTGTTACGTAGACGAGATGTGCCTCTATCTCTACGAAAACATCGGCGGCGGTTACGTGGCAAAAAACCTAACTTTTGACGAGATTGAAGGCAAGCCCAAGCAAGTGGAGGTGGGTGATTTGAATGGTGACCGTTACGACGATGTCGTGCTGGTGAACGAAAATATGAAGCTCTACGTCATTTGGAACAACCGGGGCGAACTCAGTGATGTGGACTTGATTCGAGATTTTGGTCTGCGCACAGAAAGCTCACAGAATCTCTTTGCAGATCTTGCCCTACACCATGATGGCCAGACAACAGGGTCAATCAACCTTTCTGTTTTGCAAGCAGTGGTTGCAGGTGATGAAGATGAAAAAGGCCCCAATGCCTTTTTGGACCTGCTCGATTTGCCTGCAGAAACGCAACTTTCTGTAGACGGCGAAGCGGGTGGTGGCAGCGTGAGTGAACGCAAATTGAATATGGTTTTTGAGAGCGCAGCCCAAGAGGCAATATCTGAACGTTTCGTGGTGGACAAGCGAGTAGACGATGTGAATGGTGGAAAAATCGAAATTGGCGATCAACTTCGCTACAGCCTCACGGTGATCAATCGCTCCGAAGAAGATTATGAAGACCTGTACCTCAGTGATTTGGTTTCGGGCTCCTTCCGTTACATTGAGGACAGTCTCGACTGCGACGATTGCGAAGTCCAAGCGGGAAATCTGAACCGACCTTGGGTGGCCGGACCATTGACCCTAGAAGCAGGCGCCTCTCTACAACTCAACTATCTTGCTGAAGCAAGAATGCTCCCTTCCCTACAGGTCTTGCTCGCAAACGATTTCTTTGAAGACTACACGAATGACGATTACCTCGACCTGGTGGTTTCGCCGGAGGGCAACTCCACGGGAGCCGTGCGCCTTTATTACTCCGACGGTTTCATTCAAGAAGATGGCTACCGCCGTATCAACTACCGTGAGAAAGAATATAGCCCTGAACTGGAGGCTGCAGAATACGCAAGTTCAACTCTAGAAAATCCCTTCGGCGACTCGGATGGAAATGGAGTGCCCGACTTTGTAGAAGGAGCAGATCCCGACTTGGGCTTCCCTGTCCCACCGGCTGGCAGCGTGGACATCTTCAAAGACCAAATGGGCGCTACAGATAAAAATGGCGACGGATACTACAGCTCTGACGAAATGTACCAAAGCAGCAACGATGCTGATGGAGATGGCCTGATCGACAGCATAGACCAATGGAATAGCGATGCGGATTTGAACATTGATGCAACCGTAAATTTGAGCCCCGAAGCTTTGCTCACTGGGGACGCGGAACTGAGTATCTCGGCGTTTGATGACAGCTTGGAGGGCATTGTTGGGGTCGTGGAAGACGCCATCTCTATGTTGACCTGTTCAGGTGGTTGTTTGGCCATGCCAGGCAGTATTTCTTTCCTCACTCCGGGAGATTTACACAACCCGTTCACAGGAACAACAATGGGCACGGAATTCGTGGGAACTCCAGTATTTGGAGTTCTGGGTTATCCAAGTTACGTGTGTTCGGGCCAAGCCTGTGCAGGATCTCAGGTTCTACGCCTCTATCTCTCCCCCACTACAACGTTGGGCTTGGGAATGGCATTGTGTTTGGGGCCTCACCCTAGTGGACAGTGTTGGGCTTTCAACATTCCTCTTTTACAGGCCCTGGGAGTTTGTGATGCGATCAATGGATTCATGGCTGATGCGCTTTCCGGGGCAACCAGTTTCAGCCTTTCGGATTCCGGGAACCAGCTCTTCAACATCAGCGGCAGTCAAGGAGGAAGTGGCCAACCCAGTGGTGTCGGCAGCAGCCTTTTTGAGGGCTACACACCTCCTATTGCGGCCAACACCAACATCCAAGTTCCTGGATTCCCTTCTGTATTTACGGAGTGGTGGAAACAGCAGAAATTCGAGTTTTTAAAGATGCTTGACCTGCCCGATATCACCTTTATTTACCCCGACCCAAACAGCATTGCGGCGGAATTCAAAGGGGGCGAAAATCGGGAAAAAGATGGCGAAAAGCAGGTCGAAGAATTGGAAAGTGGCATGCTGGGGCTCGAGAAATTCCTGAACTTGGCAAATGGACTACCTCTAATCGATATTGAGCCACAGACTGTGTACATCCATTACCCCACTTTAACTACAGAAGAAATTGAGCTCGTTCAGGCCGATTGGCAAGATTGGGTGACGGACACAAAGACCGAATGGGAATCATTTAGCAATGGCTTTACTCTCCGAGAGGATGTGAGCGATCTAGAGCAAGAAGCTTACGACAGCATGAACGAAGTCATGGACGATGCCATTGCAGGGATGGAGGCAAACTTGGCCGTGCTCGAGACCTACAAGGACATCCCTTTCCAAATCTTAAAAATACGCGGAATACAATCTTCCTATGCAAAAATCATCGTTTGCTACTTGGATGCAATTTTGAACTACACGGTTGGTTATTTAACCGAAAATGCAGGACGTATTGAGGCCTGGGGGCAATGGGTAGTGGATCTCAAGAGTATTGTGAGTGATTGGCAGAGCCTGATTGATGTGTCTGTGGACATGATGGACTCTTGTGACAAATGTACCAATCAACGTATGGGCAGCTACCAAATTTTGCTTGCTCTCTTTGCATTCATACCAGAGTTCCCAGTGATAGTAATGCCCAAACTTCCCGACATTGTGATCGATGTTTCTAACATTCAGGCGGGCGTGGACATTAAATGGCCTGAGGTTAAATTTGTACCCGAAACAGTACATCTCCCAGAGATTCCACGGCTCAATTTGCCAAATGCTGGAGTTGGTTTGGATGCCAACATCGATTTAGATTTGAATATTCCTGTGCTACCAGAGTTCCCTCTCAATTTTGAATTGCCAGAACTGCCAGGTTTGCCCCTACCCGATTTACCCAGTTTGCCACCTCCACCTGCCATTCCTCAATTCCATCCAGCCATCAAAACCAGCGTGGAAGTTGGTGGGGCCATCATAAAAATCATTTGTATCATCCGCAGTGGTTTCATCCCTGTCATGGAGTCCAAGTTGAAAGCTCAGATTGAAGAGATCACCGAACGTCCAGGGGACGTTGTTCTGCCTTTCGACCTCAAGACCACTGTAGAATTCCCAGAAATCAGTTTCGATTTCTTAGAGCGCATTGAAATCACGACCTACTTGAAACTCACGGCTGATTTCGACGCTCTCTACAATTTGGTCGATGACATAGGAAAACTCAGCAACGGGCTTGTAGACGATTTGGTCAGTGAATTTGACCGCAGCTTTGATCAACTGAATACCGGCCTTCAAGATGCGGCAGGCTCAGAAAGCAGGGACCTGCAGCTGGATCTAGATCTAGACCTCGACTTGCAAACTTTAGACCCAGCAGTACAAATTGCCGAAGAATATAAAGATCATCCACTTGTAGCCAGCAACCTACAGGCACTGGTTCAAAACTTAGAAACTTTGCAGACCCAAGTAGATGCGTGGAGTTCCACGCTTCCAGAGAGTGTCGACTTGGTGGCCAGCCAGAACTTCTTGGAAGAAGATGACCCTCTCCTGCACCGTTACGATGCCATCCTTGCAAAAGGCGAGTTTGATTCAGAGTTTCTAGCCAGTATCGAAGGTACCCCTCTAGCTTCAGTAAATTCACTGCGCAATTCCCTGCTCTCCTATGTGGAGGATTGGGACAACGGAACCACACGTCTCGCTGGACTGGATGGAGAAGCCTTCAATCGTTATCTCGCACAAGAAAGCCAATTAGAGAACCCCATTGCCTTGGCCAGCCAATATGACACAACAGGCTACAGCGGCACTTGGAATCCATTGGCCTTGGTGACTCCTCAACTCGATCCACATGTGGAACTTGCAGAAGAAACTGTGGAAGCAAGTCAGCCCAAGGCATTCAATGAAGGAATTTTTATTTCCAATCCAGAGCTTGGCGTTGGAAGTCGACTCATGGACTACACCGAAGAGGCCGACGGAACAGTGAATGTACTCTTTGTTGACACAGATGGCGACGGAGATGAGGACATTGTTTACTCCATGGGCGGGGACGTATACATCAAAGAAAACCACACCAAGCGTGCTCGCCTGAGCTATGTGGGGCGTAGCCCAGAAGTATTCACCATGGATGAACTCCTGCCTGCTCGAGGCTCCTTCTACAACATGGAAGAAGGTCGCAATGGCTACCAAGAAGCCAGTTTTGGGTTCACGGCCCCTTACGAAGCTGCAGGGTACGATCTTTCCTTCTACGATTCCTTGGATGCCCAAGAATCCGCACCTAAAGAAAACCTAAAACGCTTTTTACTTCTTGCAGATGTCAATGGACCGACCCTTCCTTCAGAGGATTCCAGAATCAATATGCAAGCAAGCCGCATTGTGGCTAAGAATCTGAGCGGCAAAGCAACACTCTACAAAGGCTTTAAACGCACCCCCATCCAAGCGAACGGTGAGCTGACCGTAGAAACCGCTGTGGTTTTGCAGAGCACAAAAGACAGTGTCCTCACCATTTCTACGGAAGAAGGCAGGACCAGCCTGGATATTCCTGCTTACACTCAGGTGAGTTTTGGAAAAGAAAAAGATCGCACTTTACGTGTAGAACGAGGAGAATTTATTTGGATTCAAAAAGAAGAAACCGTCGACTTCCAAGAAGCACGTGAAGGAATGGAACTATTGCCCGGAGAAGCCTTGATCCTTGAAAGTGGCTCTGCTCAAGCGGATCTTTTGACAAGTGAGGGGGCAAGCTTAAGACTCGATAACCAAGAGCTGTTCGTAATGGACCGAATGAACAATCCTGAGAACCCCTCCGTTCGTGTAGACATTGAAAATGGAGCTTTCTACGTACAAGGACGTGCGCTGTATACGGATGGTCAATTTGGAACTCTTTCTGACAATATACTGCTCAACCCTCAGATTTGTGGGGATAAATCTGCTCCAATTCCAATTGTGGATGGCCCTCAAATTCGTGATCTTGCAATCTTCTCTACGCTCGAGCTTTCTGCAAAAAGTTCTTTTGACAGCGATACCGGTGTGGCCTCAGCTGCCTGGGATTTTGACGCAAACGTAGATAGCAATGGAGATGGCAACCCAAAAAATGATGAGGATGCGGAAGGATTGATTGCAAAAATCGGCCCCTACGAAGACACAACCCCTCGTGAAGTCACTCTTTGGGTCACGGATTTGGTTGGCAACAAAGCTTCGACCTCAATCCTGGTCAATGTTTATGTCCCCAATATTTTTATCAGTGAAGCCAACCCAAGTGAGGTCAATGGAGGAACAGACCCAGCAAGCCCCTTCTTCCCTTTCACCTTGGTACGAGAACGCAACGGTGTGCTTGAAGAACTGGGCGATTTTGAAACGGAGTCCAGTGGAGACTTCAGTATTGAAATGAACGATTCCGAAAATCTGGCCGTGTACGATGCCCAAGGTCAGATCATCGCCGAATTCAATCCTACAACAAAGCAACTCCTTGTGACGGATGATGCCTTTGAGGCAGGAGCCGTTCCTTCTGGAAATGAATGGCCATCTCATCTAGTCGTCAGTGAAAAAGCAAGCGATATGGTGATGGGCAGCTTCATTGTCTTGGCAGAAAGCAGCCGCTTCGTAAATCAAGTTTTTGAACCTCTTGCACAAACAGATCTTTCTCTCCATAAAGGTGTAACCGTTTATGTCGCAAACGATGCGTCCAGCTACACGGTGACCAAAGACGGTGTTTTAGGCAAAAATGAATCAGGCGTCGTAGAATTGAGCATCAGTCCAGATGGGAACATCACTTTCTTCGACTCTCGTTTTGAACTGAAAAAACGCGCCGCAGATTCACTGGATGAATATTTGGTTCTGGAAGTCTACGATCAAGGGAAGCTAGAACTGGAAATTTGGCCAGGAGATCCTGAAAGCATCACGATAACAGATACTGAAACTTTGAAACTTCCTCCCTCCGTAGGTTTGGGGGCAACTGCAGGTTCTTCCGCTGCAGCCGATTTCCGCCTGCTCTTCGAAGATATCAAACCAGAGGATCCTCTCTATAAAGAAATCGGTGAACTCGTGGAACGTGGAGTACTCCAGGGTTACGAAGAAAATGGTGCACGTTATTTCAAACCCGACCAATCCATCACCCGTGCAGAATTCACCAAGATCATTCTAAGCGTTCTCTGCATCACCCCTCGCCCAGAAGCCTATCGTGCTCCCGCAGTCTTCAACGACATCAACGATACCGATGCTTGGTACTATCCTTTCACGAAAGAATCTCAATTGCTGGGGCTCATCGAAGGATATCAAGGTGAACTTGATGCAGACGGTATGGCTCCTTTCAAACCGGAAGCTGTGATCACCCGAGCTGAAGCCACAAAGATTGTTTTAGAAGCTCTGGATCAGCAAGGCATCATTGAACTGCCCGCTCAATATACCTATGGAGCAGAAACAGGCCGCCCTTGGTTTGAAAAGGTGCTTGAAATTGGACAGGACTTAACTCCTTATCTCACTGGAGAAGAAAGCGGCGGTAACAGCCTTTTTGTGCTCACCAAAGATGAAGCCAAGCTGCCCAATGAAAAACTCACGCGCTACCAATTCGTAGAGATGTCTCTGCGTGTGCTCCAGGCCTACAACTGTTTTGAACTCGATAGCGACCAGGACGGTCTTTTCAACTTCGATGAAGAGACAAAATACAAAACCGACCCCTACAACCCCGACACCGATGCAGGTGGAATCACCGATGGTGTGGAGGTAGGACGTGGCACCGACCCACTCAATCCCGAAGACGATTTCGACCAAACTGGACCTGAATTTGCTGCCGGCATCTACGCGGTGCAAGAAATGTGTATGAGCTGCCCTTGTGACTCCAGCATCGATTATGTCGCCGACCTTCGACCTGGAGACAAGGTCTTTGCTATAATCCAAAATGCCCTGGGCCAAATCTTTGGCATCAGCAACACCGTTGAATTATGAAACGCCTACTCGCTGCCTTTGCGCTCCTGATCTTGCTGCTTCCTGCTGTGGCCTTCGCTGCAGATGATGAAGAGCCAGTGACCTATGCCTGCGTCCAAGTGCTCATGGAAGATGGCGCAAAAATGGTCAATGACTATGCGATTTTTGCTGAAGAGTATGTACAAGAAGACACTCCGACGAGTGGACAGGTAGATGTATTGGTTAGTTTTTATCGCTACATCCGAGCTGGCCTCAATCAGCTCTATGAAGACAATACTCAACTCAGCGGAACCACAACCCAAGCTCAAGCTAAAGATGAAGCAAACACCTGTGCTTATTACCGCAATCAATACCTCGATTATGCTGAAATCGTGCTCCAAAAAACCATCAATGGAGCCGTAGTGAGCAAGCGTTCCTTCAAAACCGTGGATGCACTTTCTATCATTGTGCAGGGCCTCGAAGATCTCTCTCTTTCCTTTGCCCAGATTTTCCCTGCTGCCCTGGATGACTTCAACAACGCCTTACCTTGTTACGCCAGCGAGTGTTTATGAAAATCACACATTTTCTTTTCGTACTCGCCTTTGGCCTAGGTTTTGGCTTCATGCAGTTCATTAACCCTCAAACTCTTCAAGCCAGTTTGCTCAACGAGTACGACGACATGACTGTGGAAGAAGCTCTCCTTCAATATCACCTCAAAGCCAATGACATTGTGAATGAGTACGTAAGCGACTTGGTGAATGAGGAGAATGTGGATGTGACCTACCCAAGCAAGAAAAAGGGCTGTACCGAAGACAATCGATCTACTTACTGCCTTTCTCAAGCTCTGAGCGATGAGCTCTTCTTACTAGAGCTGAGCCTAGCCGGACGTACCAACGAATTGGATGAACTAGAGTTCACTGAAACCACAACGTTAAATGAAGCTTTGGATGCCGCGGGATCTCAGCAAAATACCATCGGAGACGAACTGGAAAATGCCCGCAAAACCTTGGATGCTGTGCTGGTCGCCTACAATGAAGCACAGCAAGTGTATCCCATCCATGAGGAGCTAATGAGCTTTTTTGAGGAGCTCGAAAAATACACCAATGGCCTGGCGGAGGTTCGCTCTTCTGTGGAGGTCTTGCCTGCTCGTTTTCATAATGCCAGTACCATCGAATGCCAATGAAAAAAATCCTCTTTCTCAGTTTTGGACTCCTCTGCAGTGCCCTGCTCGGCATGGAGCTGAGCCGCGCCCTCGATGGGGACGAAAGCTTGGTGGCCCGCCTTTTTGAAGAGGCCGGGGTAGTCCCCTACTCCAACGACGTGGATGAGCTCAAACAGTTGGCGATGGACGCTGAAGGTGCTTTTCAAAATCTCTACCTCTTCAGTTATCAAAGCACGGTGGAAGCCCCCAAAAAAGCAACTTTGGAAGAGTTGGCCAAGCGCACCTCCTACAACACCGAAGAACTCGACGCCATTGTGAACGCACAGAATACGGAAGTCATTCTGACCCATTCTCTTTCCGAGGACACAGCCAAACCTGACTCCACCGACTACGATGCTGAAGTGGAAAAATTGCTGGGTGACAGCGAATTGAATGAAACAGCCAAAGCCTGGCTCGACTGGCAGGCCGAAGAGTACAAAAAGGCTGATCTTCCCAACCTCACCGAAAGCGACTTGAAAACACAAGCAAGTCTTTTAGAGGAATACAACACCATCCTGGCACTTTACAATGAGGAACTTGAGCTCCAAGAGCTCAAACAGACCTTGGTCAGTGAGAGCTTGGCAAAAGAACTTTTTTACGATGGTGACTTGGCCAATTCTGGCAATGTGGATCTACTCTTTGACCTAGATCTCATCCATTTTGCCCTCTTTGGTGAATTCATCACCTTTCCCGATCGGAGTGGCGAGGATGAGGATGTAAGTCTGGCCTCCGAAGAAGAAGCCTCCCCTGTACAACGTGTGGTTTTGGCTGCAGAAGAAGATGAAGCCGCTGCTCTTTCTTGTCTCGACGATAGCACACTACGAGGTGCTCTAGCCCAATTTGAAAATGACCAAACAGATGGCTTTGTGGGTGATACCGAAATTCCTCTTCCAGAACCACCCAAACCAACCGAACCTCAGCTCCTCTACGAACCTTTCGTTGGATCAGAATCAACATCGACAGAAACACCACGCCTTCAAGATGTGGAGCGCCTCACCGAGCTCAATGATGTGATTCAAAGGCTCGAGCTCAGTAAAAAAGGCGACTGGAGCGGCAGTCTGCCTTGCAACGAAACTTTCTGTATCACCGTGAATCTAGTCACGGGAAATATTGGAGTGGTTTCCCCAAAAGCCAATGGAGAGACTGTGGCCGACCCAGAAGCCAATTGTGTTTCTTGTCACACCTTCCATTTGGAAGAGGCTTTCAAGGAGCTACAGAAAAAACAACTGATCCCTGGCCGCGTGAGTACAAACTGGTTTGAGGATGCTACCTGCAAAGAAGCGGGTAACAAAGTGAACCTAGATTTAAATGTCTATGGAATTGCACGCCCCATTGACCTCGACCCAGGTGATGACAGTGAAGAAAAGGCTGCAGAACAAGTGCAAAGCTTTGAGGAAGCGCTCCAAGAACGTGGTGCTCTACCCAGTTCTAAAGATGGAGAAGCCGTGACCACTTTGCCTGGTGCAGAGGCCTGTCGTGGTCTTCTTTCCATTTCAGATTCGGCAGGCCTTACAGTGGATCAAAAAGATGCTCTCAACCGTTGTGAAACTGCGAGTGAAGCGATAGAAACCAGCATTGAAGAGGCGCGCCAAGAATTCCTTTTCAACAGCAAGGTAGAAGACGCAAGCCTCCTTCAGGAACAACTTTCTGCACGGCTTTACAGCATCTTGCTCTATTTCTCCTCCTTCAATGATCAGCTCTACAAGAGCTACCAAGGGGAAGGTGCACCTCTACCCGCTCTTCTTAAAAAAGAATACTGTTCTTAATGAAACGATCCACCGCCAGCATCGCTTTGTTTTCTCTCCTCCTTGGGTTTGCGCTCGCCCAATGGCCCGTGCACGCTGCTCCAAAAGTTGATTGCTTGGGGAATTATGCAGACTTCATTTTCAGTTCACAGGGGGTGAACAAGTTTGAGTTCCTTAAGGGCTTCACCAAGATGAGTGCCTGCCAGCAAAGCGACATCCTCCTCCTCAATGATGAACTCAATGCTCTACGCGACTCAATGAAAGAAGCTTCTGCCGTATGTGAATCCACCGTGGAGCTCGAAGCCGAATACAGCAAAGTGCTCCTGGAAATGTATTTTGTACGCAACGTTTTGAGTGGCGGTACTGGTGTGTACGGCCCGGAAGACATCGAACTCTTGGAAGAGGACCGCGAAGCACTCTTCGACGCTCTCTATAGCAAGATGCAAAAGCGTTTTATAGAAAAACAAGCAACCATAGATCAAGAGACTTTTGACCTCTACTTCGATGAATGGATCCAGGTTTACGAAGACCGTATTCTTGACTATGCCGATTGTGACGAAGGGGATTGGGCTGCCCTTGAACAGCCCTGGACCAATCTGGTGGAAACGCTCAAAGGTCTAGGCAAAGGCCTCAAGAACCGCAAAACACAGGATCCCCCTCAGGTTGTAGAGGACGAAGACGACTCTGAAGGTCAAAACCAGCAGAACCAATTGAATGCCTACGAATTCGTTCAAAAAGAAAAAGAGCTTCTAGAAAGCCAGATTGAACCGCCCATGACTATTGGGGAAGCCGCCGCCGAACATCGTAGTTTTGGAACAGTCCTCGATGCTTTAGACGAAGATGCCCTACGTGTGGAACTGAGCGAAATCAAGGCCGAGCGTGATGCCGAGTACGCGATCCTTTATGGAGAAAACGCAGCTGTCCCCACGAACCAAGTTCAAGACATGGTCACTCAACTCAACGCCGAACTCGAAGAAGCCACCAGCACTCACTTCCCTGCGATTGTTGAGGGGATAGAGGAGGTGGAAAAGAGAGAGTGCAGCTAAATCTAAACTCATGATCTGTATCTACATCACCCATCCCGACCTTAAAACTGCAAAGGAAATCGTTGGAGTTTTGTTGGAAAAACGTCTCATTGCTTGCGCCAACTTCTTCCCTATCGAAAGCATGTATCTATGGAAGGGTTCGATCGAAAATGCTCAAGAAGTCGTTTCTCTCATAAAGACTGCCAATGAAAAATGGAAACAAGTAGAGGATGAAGTGCTCCGTTTGCATCCTTACGAAACTCCTTGCATTTTGCAATGGAATGCAGAGGCGAACCAAAGTTATGAGGATTGGATTAAAAAAGAGGCAACTTGAACAATTTTTGCGCCCGAAAAGGTTTTACAGTATAATGTCTTAGACAAGCTACCTTTCGCACTGCTACAAAAAAGGGCCAGTTGGCCCTTTTTATTCAACTGGTGGAGGCAATGGGAGTCGAACCCATGAAAAGATAGTTGACAAGCTACTCTCCGCGACCGTGCTACCCCCATCCAGATGAACGAGGGTAGCTTAACAAGTTGACCTTACAAAAACCTGAAATTTCTCTGACATTTCCACCAGCCTAGTGGTGCACTTCAAACGTGATTCCGCGGATATGATCCTACTCATCGACAACCACGATTCCTTCACTTACAACCTCTCTCAACTGATTGGCGAGCTGGGGTTTGAGGTGCTTGTGAAGAAAAACGATGAAATCACCCTGAAAGAAATTGAAAAACTGCAGCCAGAAAAAATTGTGATTTCACCTGGGCCAAAACGTCCCGAGGATGCAGGCGTTTCAATGGACGTGATCAAAAGGTTCTACACGAGCCTTCCCATTTTGGGCGTGTGTCTGGGCCACCAGGCTATCGGGCAAGTTTTTGGCGTCGCTGTGGTTCACGCCAAGCAGGTACTCCACGGAAAAACCTCCAAAATTTTCCATGATGGAAAGGGTATTTTTCAAGGAATGAAGAATCCTTTTTTGGCTGCTCGCTACCATTCTTTAGCTCTAGAGTGCTGTCCAAAAAACTTCGACCTTCGAGCCCAAACCGAAGATGGGGAAATCATGGCCATTCAACACAAAGATCACCCTTTGCATGGAATACAATTCCATCCAGAATCCTTCATGACCGAAGACGGTGCCTTGCTCATGAAAAACTTTCTTTCCCTCCCATGACCTTCATAAAAAATATCCGTTTTGAAGACGTGTGGGAACGGCTCTCCAAAAACGAAGTGCAGATTGCCTGCACCCGAGACTTTCTCGCCTGGAATCCCGTGGAAACCTACATGGGCGACGACGTGAACGCTTTTAAAGCTTTTATAAGTACTGAACAAAAAAAGGGCCGTCGTATCTTTGGCATGCTTTCATACGATCTTGGATATTCCCTCTTCAAACTCCAGGCTCATGCAAAAGATGATTTGAACCTGCCAAAACTCTTTTTTTATTCCTTTGATTGCTTCTTAAAATTCACGAACGGAACCATGCAGCTTTTTGCCCCTCCAGAAAAATTGGAAGCCTGGGGTCAAGAAGTTCAAGCTCTGTTGAAGCGTCAAAAAGACTCTAACAAGCTCCCTTCAAAGAAAACCCCTTTGGAATTCAAGTCGAACATGAGCTGTGAAGCGTATTCAAGAAGTTATAAAAAAATCAAAGACTACATCAAGGAGGGAGACATTTATCAGATCAACCTCACGCAGAGATTGGAGGGTCATACGGAAAAAGCGCCACGAGACCTCTTTGCCGAGCTGTCCGAAAGGCATCCAGGAAATCGGCTCGCCTACCTAGAAGGGCCAGATTTTGAAATCCTAAGCGCCTCACCCGAATCCTTTATTACAATTTCGGCAGACCGATGCATTGAGACCTTCCCCATTAAAGGCACACGGACGCGTGGAAAAACTCCTCCAGAGGACGAAGCACAACGAGAAGCTCTGCTCCATTCAGAAAAGGAAGCTGCGGAACTGAACATGATCACCGACTTGCTGCGCAACGATCTTGGAAAAATCTCTGAAATTGGATCGGTAAAGGTCTTGGGTTCTCGCCTCCTTCAACCCTTGACGACGGTCTGGCACACCTATTCTCACATCCAAGGAAAAGTTTTAAAAGGCTTGAGCTCCGTGGAGGCTTTGCTTTCCATGTTCCCTGGAGGTTCCATCACTGGCTGCCCAAAAAAACGCGCCATGGAAATCATCGATGAGGTGGAACCCACTCAACGAGGCATTTATACGGGTTGTATCGGATGGATTGATCCAGACGACTCGCTCGATTTCACTATTGCGATCCGAACGCTGGTTAAAAAGGGTAAAAAGATCTTTTTACAGGTAGGTGGAGGGATTGTTCAGGACTCCAAAGAAGCCGACGAATATCAAGAGGGCTTTGACAAGGCCAAGTCGTTTTTGGGAATTTTATGAACGGTGGAAAAGCAGAGAGAAAAAACTGTGCTTTTTTTTGAGACCTTCTTTTGCTCGAGCTTCATCCTCCACCGTAGAACGCGCTACATTCAAGTCCGACATACAATAGGGGCAGAGATCCTTTTTTAAGGAAATCAGTTTTCCACAGGAGAAACAGTTGAAGAGCATGGAGGGTGAAAAGGGTGGAAATCTAGAGGGTGGAGCGACTCTCGAGGAAGAGATCGAGGTCTACAGGGCTGATTCGGTAGACTCGGCCCAACTTGGAGGCCTTGAGTTTTCCCGTTTTAATGAACTTCAGTACAGTCAAATGATGGAGCTGCAAGGCAGCTGCGACGTCTTCCGGCGTCATCAGTCGCTCAACCATTTCATTTAACTTTACTTAGTCTGAACAGAATCTAGTTAGTTTCATAATGCTTTGCAAGCTTTTTGAATGTTTTTATTTAATTTTAGTAAACAAGATATATTTTGTATTGTTTAATCTATTTTTAAATGATTTTATTCACTTTTACTTAACTTTATTAAACTTTAGTGCAATGAAAGTGAAACCTCCTCCTCTCTGGTACGTTATTGCAGTGTGATTTTACCCCTCATATGAATACTTCTCTCATATCTCTCTTCATGGCTGTTCTCCTGATGTTCAGCGCTTGTGTACCGACGGAACAGCCCTTACCTGTTGAAAATGAACCTGAGGAGGCTGGCCAAGCCACAGAAATTGCCGAGGAAGTCGCAGACACTCCTCAAGTGGAAGACAGCCCTCAATCTCAAAACCCTGAGCTTTGGATCGACCAAGCTTTTGGTTTCTCTTTTGAAATTCCTACAGGACATTCCATTACGGGTGACTATGAAGACCTAACGGACGATCAAAAAGCCGTCACCCTTCAACATTGGGCCCTCAGTCGAAGCGGGGCTACTCTAGGTGAGGGGCTCTTTGTGAAGGTTTTTGAGTGGGGCACAAGCACCTCTCTTTCTGAATGGGCTACCAGCCGTGGGTTTGGCGAAGGAACAACAACAACCCTAGATGGTCAGCCAGCCCTCTTCTTTGCAGACATGCAAGGCATGGCCCACAACGACACCTACTTAGTGGCGATCACTGGAAATCGTTTTGTGTTGAGTGTTTCTGCGTTTTATCACGAGGAAAACTCTCCCTTGAAGGAGGATTTGGAAACTTTAGTAGGAAGTTTAAATATTTAGCACTTTTAATCTAGGGGCTGTGGAATTTTTTGGTGAAGCGTAAAAAGAGAAAGAACCAGTTCGAATCATGCATGAGAACTGTTTTGCTTCCAGCTTCGACAAGAAATTCTACAGCCCCATCTTCTTCAACCACTTCCCTGTATAGGAGACATCGGCTTTGTTGGCCACTTCCTCTGGAGTTCCCTCGGCAACGAGAAGGCCACCAGCATTTCCACCGTCGGGCCCCATATCAATAAGGTGGTCAGCGCACTTAATGAGGTCAAGATTGTGTTCAATAACCAAGACTGTGTTGCCCACATCCACAAGCTCTTGGAGCACGTCTACGAGTTTCTTAACGTCTTCAAAGTGGAGACCCGTGGTGGGTTCGTCCAAAACGTAGAGGGTACGGCCAGTTGAGCGACGAGAGAGTTCTGAAGCCAATTTGATACGCTGGGCTTCTCCCCCTGAAAGAGTCGTTGCAGACTGACCCAGATGAATGTAGCCGAGACCCACACGGATCAGGGTGTCGAGCTTGGTCTTGATGTTGGGGATGGCTTCAAAAAAGTCGCGAGTTTCTTCTACAGTCATATCCATAACCTCAGCGATATTGCGACCACGGTAGGTCACTTCGAGTGTTTCTCGGTTGTAGCGCTTTCCCTTGCAGACTTCACAAGGCACGTAGACGTCGGGGAGAAAGTGCATTTCGATCTTTTTGAGCCCATCTCCCTGACAAGATTCACAGCGCCCACCCTTCACGTTGAAGGAGAAACGGCCCGGTTTGTAACCGCGGAGCCGTGCTTCGGGCGTTTGCGTGAAGAGATCACGAATGTCGGTGAACACTCCGGTGTAAGTCGCAGGATTGGACCGTGGAGTACGGCCGATCGGAGATTGATCGATATTGATGAGCTTGTCGAGATTTTCAATGCCACGGATTTCGCGGTGAGCACCAGCCAACTTCTTACTACGGTTCACAGCAGAAGACACTTTCTTCACCAAGATATCGTTGATGAGGGTGGATTTTCCAGATCCAGAAACTCCTGTTACGGCAATGAATTTACCGAGTGGAAAGCGCACGTCCACATCCTTTAGATTGTGTTCCACGGCACCAAGAATTTCCACAAATTTCCCGTTGCCCTTCCGACGGTGCTTGGGCATGGGGATTTCCTTTTTTCCAGAAAGAAACTGTCCTGTGATGGACTTGGAATTTGCCATGATTTCCTTAGGTGTCCCTGCAGCCACCACTTGTCCTCCGTGCTTTCCAGCTCCTGGCCCAATGTCCAAGATGTAGTCGGCGGCAAGCATGGTGTCTACGTCGTGTTCCACAACGATCACGGTGTTGCCAATGTCACGCAAGGTAGTGAGCGTTTTAATGAGCTTCTCGTTGTCATTTTGGTGCAAACCAATGGAAGGTTCGTCCAGCACGTAGAGCACGCCCACTAGATAAGACCCAATTTGTGTAGCAAGACGGATGCGCTGAGCCTCTCCTCCAGAAAGGGTGTTGGCAGCGCGATCCAAAGTGAGGTAGCTCACTCCCACTTGGCTCAAAAAACTAAGGCGGGACGCGAGTTCACGTTGAATGGGTTCTGCAATGATTTTTTGGGATTTGCTAAGCGTGAGGCTTTCAAAAAAGACCTTCGCTTCCGCAATGGAAAATGCGGTCACATCTGCAATGGACTTGTCTTCCACGCGCACAGCCAAGTATTCAGGCTTCAAACGTTTACCTCCACAGGCAGGACAAGGCAAAACCTGCATGAATTGCTCTATCTTTTTCCGCACATAATCGGAGTCTGTTTCCAAGAAACGCCGCTCCAAGTTGGGGATCACTCCTTCAAAACGGGTTTTGAATTCCCCTTTACTTTCTCCATCGTGCGAAGCCATTTTCACCAAATATTTTTCATCACCCGTTCCGTACAATACTTTTTTAAGCTGAGGTTCAGTGAGTTGAGCAACAGGTGAATCTACAGAAAAACCATGTGACTTAGCCACAGCCTCCAAAATCTTTGTGTACCAATTCATGTGAGCATTGGTGGAAGCCCAAGGCAAGATTGCACCTTCGGAAAGGCTGAGTTTTTTGTTGGGGATCACAAGTTCAGGATCTATTTCCAGTTTTGTACCAAGTCCGTGGCAGGTTTCGCAGGCGCCATGCGGGCTGTTGAAGGAGAAATTGCGTGGCTCCATTTCGGTCATCGAGATATCCGAATGGTCTTCGCAGGAGAATTTTTCAGAGAATTTTTCGACTTGATTGCTGTCGTTGTCGAGCACCATCATCACACCTTCGCCATGAGCGAGGGTCATTTCCACAGAATCGGCCAGACGGGAAGCGTCGGGATTCGCGGTCTCCACGGTTTCGCCGCTAGATAGGGTTTTGCTGTGGGGGCTGTAGTCCTTGACCACGAGGCGGTCCACCACGAGTTCAATGTTGTGGGCCTTGTTTTTGTCGAGCGCGGGCAGTTCCAAAATGGAGTGCACTTCCCCATCCACACGCAAGCGCACAAAGCCGTCCTTTTTCGCTTTTTCAATCACTGCGTTGTGTTCTCCCTTCTTACCACGTACCAGAGGCGCTAGCAGCAAAATACGGCGGCCTTCTGGCATGGCCTTGATGTGTTCGATGATCTGCGTGGAACTCTGGCGCACGATGGGCTTGTCACACTGTGGACAGTGCGGAGTTCCAATGCGTGCAAAGAGTAAACGTAAATGGTCGTAGATTTCGGTGACGGTGCCCACGGTGGAACGTGGGTTGCGTGGCGCGGTCTTTTGGTCGATGGAAATGGCAGGGGAAAGCCCATCAATAGATTCTACATTCGGCTTTTCCATGACGCCCAAAAACTGTCTCGCGTAGGTCGAGAGCGATTCTACATAGCGGCGTTGCCCTTCGGCATAAATGGTGTCGAAAGCGAGGGTTGATTTTCCAGATCCAGAGAGTCCGGTGATCACCGTGAGCTGATCGCGCGGAATCTCAACATCAATGTTCTTGAGGTTGTGCATTTTCGCCCCCTTCACCACGATTTTCTTTGCCGTCATACAAAAAGAGTCAGTTGGGGTAGTTTAACAGAGGAAAGGGTTTAGGGCAAATCGAGAATGAGCTCATTTGAAGGCATT
>CAYLWB010000005.1:56993-78757 GCA_964387375.1 uncultured Candidatus Peribacteria bacterium
TTTAACAGAGGAAAGGGTTTAGGGCAAATCGAGAATGAGCTCATTTGAAGGCATTTCACATTCTGGTCCTGATAGCGTCCACGCTCTTGCAGCGGATATTCGAGGCGGTTCTCTTGAGAAGATTATCTCAGCAAAGACACTGAAACTCTACAAAGAGGCTGTGGCTTTCTATTTTCGACAGGCCATAGACTCAGATGTCTTGCCAGAAGATGAAGATCCTGCCCTTTCCATGATCCGCACGATCGAAGATGCCCCTAGAACCATCTACATGTTGAGGGCTCTTTATGCAGCTATTCTGGAAAAGAAGCGTGGCGGACAAACTCAGACTCCCGTTCTTGAAGCAGGGTGCGGTTCTGGGTTTTTAGCGGTTTTAGCACGCCTTTTGGATACAGACACCCGTGTGACTGCCGTGGACATTCAAGAGCCTTGTATAGAGGTCACTAGGGCTTTTGCGAAGACCCTTGGAGTTTCTATTGAAGTGCTTCGTGGAGATATAAAAAAAATGCACTTGGATGGCAGCAGAGCGGTCATTATTTCTGAACACCTCTCTTCGGGAGCACAAGAAGAGCACACCGACTTGGTTAGATTCATAGAAGGCGTGGATCCTCGGTATGTTATTCCCTTTGGCATCCAACCTGTTGTTATCATGTCAGATGGCGATCTGACCGTGGGTATTGAGGGAGCATCGATCGCGCTTGGAGATAGAAATGCTTCTCCACTTTTTCGTGTCGCTCGTACCGTCACTTTGCATGGAGGGTTGCACCCTCTTGGTACTGCCATAAATATTCGATGGAGTGGACCCCAACCTGCTTTGCAACAACATTGGACGGAGTTTTGGGAAGGATCCACTAGCAGCAATCTTTACCACCACCATTTACTCGCTCCTCGGGATCTGGCGGTAAGTAGGTATATCAATCCACACTTAAAATGGGCCATACAAGTTGACTGCGAACCTAATAAAAACGTGCCAGTCACGTTCGAAGTATGCTACCGCCTGGGGACATTGTCTCCAAGTACGATGGGTTCTTCTACTGTGACTGTCTCTGCACCGGGGAATCGTGCTAAAGCTGAAGTCTTTGAGGACGATTTTTAAGCACCTTGCTGACTTTCGCGTCTGAATCTTCTCCCACCAAGTAGCCCCATTCTTTCAGGTTTTCCTTTTCTTTAAAAAGGTGGTCGAGGTAGGTGTATCCGATCACCAAGAAAGGCACCATAAAGGAGGTGAGGCCCATCTCGAGCATGATGTTGAAGATGGCATGCAGGGTCACAGCGAGCATCAGACCTTCACTGCGCTTTTCAAGGGCGAAAATACGATTCTGCTTCATGTGCAGAACGGCGTGAAACAGATTCATGATGGGGTGGCGCTTTTTACGTTGCTCCTCAGACCAAACTGGATCAGCAAAATAAGCCATCCCATAGAAGTAGCCGTAGATTCCAGAGAACAAAATGTGTGCGAAGGTGGAGAAAATCGAGCGGAAAACAAAGGACACCAAGAAAACCTCAGTGCCTTGATAGGACCAAATGTAGTAAAAATAGAGTGTGTTTTCTATAAAGGCGAAGCCGAGGGCGGCGATGATGGAAAATTCAATCGCATCATCGATGTTGCGGAAAAAGCCTCGGTCGGCCTTAACCACGACCCAGTGCTTCATGTACTCCTCAATCACCCCAACAAACATGAAAGCGAAGAGGCTGCCGACAGGCAAATATAAAAGCGGAGTGAAGGCAAGTACGTCCACATGCATTTGATCCGTATAATTGAAGATGTTGGCCTGTGGAAGATGCGTCCAACTCCACTTGTAGAGAAGAATGGGGGTGACTGACAGCATTCCAAACAAAAAGGTGAGCACAGCTCGAGGGCGATACACAGGGTCTTTTTTGTAGAAGATGTAGCCCCAAATGTATGCAGGAATGCAGGCCATGGCGAGGCAGATTGCGAATTCCATCAGGCTCAATTAGATCTGAGTATTATACCATAAAAACGTGTAAATAACAAGATTTATGGAAGTCAATGTCAGGAATATTTCAGGTCGAAAGGGCCCCCTGCGTGGTAGAACTTTTTTACATTCTCCAAATGTATAGCACCCTGCTATACAATCCGTTAATAAGCCCAATATGAACACTCAGATGAACATAAGAATAGACCCCGAGCTTCTACGACGCGCCAAAATGAAGTGCAAGGACCAGTTTGGGATCAGCCTCAGCTGTCTCGTGAAGGTGTTTCTCAAGTCTTTCATCAGTCAGTTTGGCGTGGGCTTTTGTGTGGGCGATCAGGACTTCAAAAAGCTCTTCAACCAGTGGCTGATCACAAAACGCTTGCCCAAACAAAAAAGCCGCCTCCCTGGGCCACGACTAAAAGACCTTTATGAGCTTGTGAGCACCCCTGTCTCAACCGTATAGGTTTGCACATGCTTTAGGTCACGGAGCGGTCCTGTTTCGGTAGTTGTAACCACTACTTGGTAGTTTTTTAGGAGTTTCACAAGGTGTTTTTGGCGTTGAACGTCGAGCTCGGAAAAAACGTCATCGAGGAGGAGTAGCGGTTTTTCGTTTTTTTCACTTTCAATGTAGTGAATTTCAGCCATTTTAAGAGATAAAACGGCACTTCGACATTCTCCACGAGAGCCAGCTTCGGCCAAATCGTGTTCATCCAAAAAGAGCTTGAAATCATCCCGGTGCGGCCCCAAAGAAGTGGACCCAAAACGCAAGTCAGTTTCACGGTGTGCAAGGAGACGCTCTTCATAACGATCATCTTGGCTTTGGTTTTCAATGCGCAGACGCTGCTTTCCCCCAGAAATTGCTCTATAAAGAGGTTCTAGTTGCTCTGAGAGGAAGGCTAAAAAAGCCCGTCGCCGAGCCCAGATTTTTTCCGCTTCATGAACGAGGCGCGCATCCCAAAGATCCAGTTCCCAACTTTGAGAACGACCCAGTTGCACAGATTTGAGCAAAGCGTTCCGTTGCTTTAAGAGCTGTTGGTAGGTGCCAATCGCCTCTAAGTAGCCAGGATGCAGTTGTATGAGTGTGCGATCCAAAAATTGCCGACGGAGTTGGGGGCCGCCATTCACCAGCTGCAGATGCTCGGGAGTAAAAATCACCACACGCAAAGTTCCGAGAAAATCTTTGGCAGCTACGACTTTTCCATGTTTTTTGAGTATTTTCTGCTCGGGTTCAGCCTGAAAAAAAATCTCGAGCTCGGTACTCTCCTTGCCCCGTCGAACAGCACCCTTGATTCGGCCATGCGGCTGCTGCCAACCCAGTGCCTCCAAAGAATGTTGGGTGCGAAAAGACTTGCCGAGCGCTAAAAATGCGATGCTCTCCAAAAGATTACTTTTCCCCTGCGCATTGGCCCCCACCAAGGCAAGAACGGGTGCCTGGGTAAAATCCAAATTCAGGGCGCTATAGTTCCGAAATTGTTCAAGTTGAAGCCACTCAAGTTGCATGGACACAGCTTATCATTCTACGCCGATGCGCGCCAAAAAGTCTGGGTGCCAGGTGGGGTCTTGTGCGCCAGAAATAATGCTAGCATCTACCAAAACTTTTATCATGCCTGTCTTCCTCACCCCTTCCCCAATAATCTTTGTTAAAAGAGCCAAATTCAGTCGCCCATCTTCATTCAAAAATGTGTGCAAATGCTTTAAAGTTAAGTCTGACGAAGTAGGCGTTCTATAAGGCGCAAAAATTGCCACAACCTGCTCAAAACTTGCACCTCGTGGCACAACAGGCTCTCCTGGTGGACTTGGATGATTAGTTCTAAACCAATCTACCATCGCCAGCTCCAAGAGAGTTAACGTGGCTGAATCAACGCCATGGAGCCACAATTCACCCTGTAAATTTCCTCGTCGCCCAACAGGTGGAAGGACCAAGATTTGGCCCACCCTGATTGCTCCAGGCAAAGAAGACAGCACTCCTTTTAAAGCAGCTGTCAGTTGCCGACGGAACCAATCAACAGGATCATGCTTTTCAAGAGACCGCGCCGCCAGAGCTTGTAAAGCACGAGTGAACTTCGCGAGGAGCTCCTCATCACTAGGTTTTTGGTTTTCACTCATAAATTAATTGGGCAGACTATATTACAAATCTTTTCTATTTTTTGTCAACTCTTTCACTAGGGGCTTGCTTGGCTTGCGGAAGCGTTCGGGAGTATATAAAGAACAATGCAAAATTGGACGACCACAACGACGACCCGCCAAGACTAGGAAGCCCTTGTCTCGTCCAAACGAACACAGCGACTTCCTCACCAGCAAGCCGCTTTTTACCATTTAAAACTCCAAAAATGTCTGAAGATAAACTTCCCCTCGACGATCCTCTCTACCAAATGCGCCACTCCGCCGCTCACGTGCTTGCACAGGCGGTTCTCGAAATGTTCCCCGAAGCAAAATTAGGAGTTGGGCCCGTGATTGAAGATGGTTTTTACTACGACTTTGAACTGCCACGCACCTTGATCCCAGAAGATCTCGATTTGCTGCAAGAAAAAATGCTCCGAATTGTGAAAGAAAACCAAAAATTCGTACGCCAAGAATGCGACCCCCAAGAAACGGTTGAATTTTTGAAAAAAGCTGAACAGCCCTACAAGGTAGAATTGGCGGAAGGCTTTATTGCAGAAGGGAAACAGCTCACTTTTTATGAAAACGTGAACGATGCAGGCGAAGTGAAGTTCGTAGACCTCTGTCGAGGAGGACACACTGAAAGCACAAAGAATATTGGTGCCTTTAAACTCCACAAAATCGCTGCTGCTTACTGGAAAGGAGATTCCACTCGCCCTCAGCTGCAACGCATTTATGGTTTGCTTTTCCCAACCGAAAAGGAATTGCGTGTGCACATGCAAATGCTCGAAGAAGCGGCCAAACGTGACCACCGCAAACTCGGCAAGGAGCTGGAACTCTACATCCTTCATGACGAAGTGGGTGCTGGTTTGCCCCTGTGGCTGCCCAACGGAGCTGTGCTCGTGGAGCAAATTGAGGCACTCGCCAAGGAAACCGAATTCGCCGGAGGCTACGACCGTGTGCGAACCCCCCATATTACCAAGGGTGGGCTCTACCACAAGTCGGGTCACCTGCCCTACTACGCCGAATCCATGTACCCTCCGATGCAACTGGACAACGAAGAGTACTACTTGAAACCGATGAACTGCCCCCATCACCACTTGATTTACGATGCAGTGCGACGCTCTTACCGTGATCTACCTTTGCGCTTGGCAGAATATGGGCACTGCTATCGTTTTGAAGACAGTGGGGCCCTCTTTGGGCTCATGCGTGTGCGCTCCATGTGCATGAACGATGCACACATTTACTGCACCCCAGAACAGTTCGAGTCAGAATTTTTGCAAGTGATTGAAATTTACAAAAAGTACTTCAAGATCTTCGGCATCGAAAAATACTTGATGCGTCTTTCCTTGCACGACAAAGCTGGGTTGGGCAAAAAATATGTAGACGAGCCCGAACTCTGGCTGGAAACCGAAGAAAAAGTACGCTCTGCCATGAAGAAAGCGAACGTAGAATTTGTGGAAGTTCCTGGGGAAGCCGCCTTTTACGGACCCAAGATCGACGTTGAAATTTGGTCTGCAATCGGACGTGAATTTACACTGGCAACCAATCAACTGGATTTCGCGGTACCCAAGCGTTTTGGGCTGACTTACGTGGACAAAGATGGCAGCGAAAAAACTCCACTCTGTATCCACCGTGCACCGCTCTCGACTCACGAGCGCCTCATTGGATTTTTGATTGAGCACTTTGCAGGAGCCTTCCCCACTTGGTTGGCCCCAGTACAAGTCATGCTGCTCCCCGTGGGTGAAAAATTCATGGATTATGCAAAAGAAGTGGAGATTGCTCTTCTTCAAGCTGGCTTGCGCGTAAAGATCGACAGCAGCGATGAAAGCCTTGGCAAAAAGATCCGCAATGCGGAAAAGAAGAAGACTCCCTGGATGCTGGTACTGGGCGAAAAGGAAGCTGCCGACCATAGTGTCGCTGCTCGCAGCTACCACACTAAAGACCAGACCGTAATGGCATTGGAAGACTTCATTGCACTGACTTCTAAAGAGGTGAAAAACCGCGAGTTGCCTCCTACAAAGGCTTAAGCAGCTCGACGGGCCGTACCACTTGCTGCTGAATCTGCTGCTGTGTAATGGTAGTTGTTATTGACCGCAGCTACATTTGGTATGTAGTTGCTTCCATAGATACCCTTCTGCACCTGTTTCAATCGTGCTTCTGCAACTTTATCCCAATCTTCAACACTTTCTCCATTCATTTTTGCGAAATTTGCTTTTTGATCAGCACGAACAGCACGGTACATGTCTTTGACTTGGTTGGGGCGATTGTGAAGTAGCCATAGTGCAAACCGACCGACCGCCTGGTAGAGTTCATTCACTTCTTTTGGGTCTTGTCCTCCAAAAATTCTGTCGTCTCCATAACGCAGTTTTGTTTCTCTAACAATTCGCGCCACTTCCTCTTTTTCGAGCACTTTTTCCCGAAAAACATATCCAAAAAAAGTTGGGTCTAACTTTTTTAAATACCCCACCATCATGTTTTCATAATCTCTAAAAGTAGACTCGTGGCCCTTCGTTTTAGTACGTCCATACCCAGTAAACTCGCCAGCCGCGCGCGGAGCTTCGTCTTTCTGTGACTCATCAACACGTGCAAAACTTCCATTTTTCTGAAGCTTGTTGTTCACAATATTGTGGAAACGCGTGAAGCCTCCCACCATATTTTGAAACAAAATATCGATGTTCTCAACCTGTCCATCTGTGTAAGCCAGATTGTCCATAAGATCTGTCACCGCAGGCATATAGCTCTTGATGGCGGTGAGTTGTAACTGCTTACCGTCCGAAGCAATACGCAGTTTATTTTCCAGCAGAGATTCAGCCGTGTAGGGCATGTACATGTGGTAGATGTCGTGATCGATCGGCTTATTTTCTGAAGTGATTTTATCGATACGTTGCAGCACGGAGGACTTATTCATTGCGGTGGTTTGCATGTGTTTAACAAAGGCTGGGTTTCCTAAGTTCGTGAAGCCTTTTTTTCCGCTCCCTCCATAGGCAGCATCTTTTTTGATGTCATCCAAAGTTTTAGGAGCTCCTCCTGGGCCCGTGCCAAAGTAATCTGCTAGAGGAAAGGGGTTTTGCAAAGATCCACTGAGCGCGGAAGCGCGGTAGTAAGAAATTGCTCCCATCGCTAGGGCCTGGAGTAAGGCGTCAAACGCAGCATATCCACCCCATAAACCGTCTGCCATAGACATTTCCAACATGGCCTCCAATTCAGATCCAGAAACTTTGTGTGAGGTTCCATGCTCCTGGGCTTCCCACACTTCCATCAGCATGGCTCGAATGCGAATCCCCCAACCTCCTTTTTCTGATTTTGCTACTTCTTCAAATTCTTTTTTTACAGCATCTTTTGCACTGGCATACTTGTTGCGACTTTCATTTTGCAGGGCACGGAACATGTCGTATTCCCCCCAAACAGTTGCAAGCGCAAGCCGCACTTTTCTATAAAAAGCGTGCCGACTGGCTGTTTCAGACGCCAGATGATCTACGTCAAAACGGACTGCCGATTGCAGACTGTTTAAGGTTATCAGCAAGCCTTTGCTCGCCCAATTCAGACGTCCCTTACCTGCCAAGTATTCCATGGCCGCCTTTGCCTGGTCAGGATCAGAAATGATTCCTGCGTTCACAATACCAACAACATCCCAGGGATCCATTTTGTCGAAGTTGTCTTTGTAGTTTTTAACTCCTTCTGCCTCTTTTGCACGAGCCAACTTATCGTATTGAGAAGAAAGTGTTTTAAAGGGTGCCAAAGGACCTCCCAATTTATCGGCAAATTTAAAGAGCTTGGTTCCCAATTCTCCCACATGCGCATCTTCTTTTCGCTTATAAGTACGTTTCATGAAACTAGAAAATTCATGTGCTCCAACAACAGCAGCTTCGGCAGAAACAACAGCAATATGCCAGCCGTGAGGTTCGGGCTTTGGTGCTAGTAGACGTTCTTTTTGCCCTTGGATGTTTTTAAGAAGAGTGGGTAAGATTTCGCTCGCTTCACGTTTGCTTGTCTCAATGGTTTGTCTAAACTTATCTAAACCACTTCGCAGATTGAAAGCGAGTATCTTACGTTCTGCTGGATTGGCTTTATCACTCTGCAAAAGCTCCAACTGAGGCCACAATCCCTTTGGGATGAGTGCTCCAGAAGACTCCATGCGTGATGGGACCGTTTTAGTGGAATCATTTGGATCTGTTTCAAGAAAAGAATCTCTACTGTATAAAAATGCCGCCAGAGCTGCACCTACACTCCCACCTTGACCATCTGAACCCTTTTGCAAGTTTTTAATGGCCTTTTCGAGACTCTTAATATACTCATCTTTTTGTGTGGATTTTAATTCCTTAGACTCCGCGATCAAAGGAATCAAAGCTTGAGTCTCAGCAATGGCCTTTTGGCGGAGTCGTGCATGGTCTTCCGAAATAGTATCAATTTCTTGTTTTTTTCTACGCTCCAAATCCTTCAACTCTTTTTCCAAAGCTTGCGCTGTAGCTATTTTTTCTCCTTCAATACGTCGCAATTCGTAGTTGGATTCAAGAGCTCCAATGTCATCAGAGATGTCATAAAGTGTGTCGATGCATTTTTCTCCATTCAAGTACTCTTCCCCCAGGCTAGCCAAATTTGGGACAGCTTGATTGATACGAGTACGAGCCGCATTGATCTCCGCAAGAGCTTGTACTTTGACATGTTCCGATCCGATTGGAGTCTTGTGGGTCCATGCCTCGGTTAAAGCACGGAAGCGCGCATTGTATTGAGCGAGCATTTCCGTTTGGAATTTCTCAAGAACTCGTCGACGAGCAGCTTCGTGATCTCGAATGGTATTGTCGATGCTCTGTAAGACAGAAGTTTTTCCATAATCTTGTTCCGTTAGCTGAGCTCCTTGAATGCGATTCAGTGTGTCATCTGAAATATGGAAACCACGAGCTCGTAAATTACGCATGCCTTGCATTTTTCCATAAACACCACGCACTTTGTCCTGCCAATCACGATCGGCTGGGTTTGCGGCTGTTTCTTTAACCACACTCCGACGGAGCCTGTGCAGATAGTCGATATTGCTTTGTACTCCCTGGTATTCATAGACCAGTGCGTCTTCCGCTGCAGAAAACCGACGCATGTCTGCAGCAAAATGAACGTTGTGATAGTTTTCGTTGTTATTTGCAGGATTCACCTGCAGCATTTCTCTCAAATTTTTCTCTCTATTCAAAAGAAACACTCGCAAGGCTTGCCCTTCGAGAGGATTTTTTTGAAACGGATTGAAGTGCTTTTGAATCATTGCTTGGGTTAGAGAGTGTCTCTATCGCCCTGATCATCAGCAAGGCGATAATAAGATGGTTCAATTAGTGTGTCAAGGACGGTCGCCATCAAGAGCTGCCATGGCTGCGGCTTCTTCAGGATCATCTTCTCCTGCTAAAGCTGGTGCTACAGGGCCTTGACCAGGAGTAGCTGGCGGCGTGGCTGGAGCAGCAGGCGCGGGATTCGCTGGTGCAGGTTGTTGTGCTGGTGCTGGTGCTGGTGCTGGTGCTGGTGCAGGAGTAGCAGGTGCAGGCTCTTGTGCTGGTGCAGTAGACGCTGTTGTTGGGGGGGGCGTTGTTCCCGTTCCTTGAGCCGCATTGTTCGCATCGGCTCCAGTACGAGCAGTGTTGATGGCGACGCGATTTTCCATAATATTCTTTCGTAAGAGATCGTAGTTGTCGGCAGAGAAACCGAATTTTCGAGCTCCTGGATTTTCGGTCAAAATGGTGCGCAATTCGTTCAAGGTTGGGTTGCCACGGAAGTTGAGCTTGGCTTGTTCCAAACGGCTGCGAAGTTCCTGATCCCCAGGGCTGGCTTGACGAACAGCGTTGATCAAACGATCGAAGAGTTGTTCCGCCTCTTGTGGATTGATTTCGGGACGGCTCACAGCGGCCGCCACATCCCGCCCAATTTCCATTGGCATTTGTCCCGTTCCAGCAGGACCAGTGTTCAGAACACGATTGAGTGTCGGAGAATATTGAGCTGCTTCGCGGAGCTGTTGTCGTGCGATGGCACCTTGTTCTACTAAATTTAAAGTCATATCCCCCAATTGACTGAGTGCAATTGGAGAAACTGCAACATGGCTGCCATCGCTTCGAGTTGCAATTGGGAAAATAGGAGCAAACATCGGCGCTCGTCCGGCAGCTTTGAGTACACGTTGGCTGGTGTTTTTAATAGTGTCGGTAGCGAACTTGGCAATGGTCCCATCGGCAGCAGCAAAGACTCCAGTCCATACAATCACGATGCTTGCAATTGCAATGATGAAGCGTTCCATATCTGACACACCAGAAAGCAGAAAATTCTGTTTCAAAAGTTCATCAGTCTTAAAGGAGCCCAATTCGTTGAAGGAATCTCCCATATCCCCCAATGCAGAAATCATTAGATATCCAATCGTCATTGTGAGACCAATGATGACTGGAGCCAAAAGATGCTTCATGATCCGGCTTCCCATATTTCCTCCCCCACCTCCAGCCAAACTGCTGAGCTGAGGGACCACATAAAAGAGCACTCCAATTGGAGAGAGCGCAAGTACCAACCACATCACCACGATACGAGCAAGAAGCACGAGACCCAATACAATATAACTGATTGCAAAGACCACATACATGACAAGAGAAAACATGGAATTGACCACCAAGTCGTCGAAACCGTCTATTGCATTGGGCTTGAGCAAAGCCAGAGATTCAAGAGCACCCATATTCACAGCCATCACCAAGGCAATATTGTTCTTGTTGAGATTTGTGAAATAAGTTTGCCTCATGAACTCATTGATTTCAGGGCCATAGGTTCCTGGATTTTTATCTCCAGTTCCTTCATGCAGCATACAAAAGAGCATGGTACTGGAAGGTAGATCTGGGTCGTTTTCTTTCCATAGAACCACTTTCCCTGTAGCCTCATCACTTCCTTTTTGACAGACGCTCTTTGCAAAGTCTTCCTGAGTCTTTTCGAAATCAAAATCTTCTGTCACTTCGGGTAAAGCAAAGGCAGCTGTCGTTGCAATGTTCGAAATGTCCAACACCAATTTTCCTCCAAGGAAGGTGAAATTGACCAACACCAGCCCCAAGATCAATTTAGGGAGCGCAGTTTTGATGGCGAGTTTTCCATCACCCAGTCCGAGCACGTTGTAAAAAGCGATGATAATGAGCACCACTGCAAACACAATGTTCACCAAATTTCGTACTTGAGACCAAATACTGAGCAGACGGTCTTCCATCCCAGGCCCAATGATCAAATCGTTGTCCATCAGGTCTCCAATCAAGACTAGGAAAGGCCAAAGGAAGGTGTTGAGTGCACGGATCCCCAAACCAATAAAAATCCCAATGGATTGCACTACAGTCTCTTTCGTATCACTCTCAGCAAAAACCAGCTGCGGACAAAGCAACAAAGCCACAAGAGCAAGCGTTAGGAACTTGCCTTTATTTTGAGAGAATCTTCGGAAGATGGTTTGTAGAAGTTTCATTTTATACGAGTCCAGTGCTATGAAGGGTCGTGGTCAAGAAGAGCGCAGTGCCTGCACCCCCAGCAAGCGCTGCCGAACCAGCCGCGAGTGCAGCTTTGGCGATGCCTGTTGTAGGGTTGAGGCTTTGTTCGCTTTTGACAGCAGCATCTTCGTCTGCATCTTCTTGAAATTCTTGCCGTCTGTCTTCTTCCTCCTGAGCAGCTTGTTTGCGCTCTAAGAAAAGATCTTTTTCGGCTTGGAGTTTTGCCTTTTCTTCTTTCATGCGGTTTTGCACCGCAGCTTTAGAAGCGGTGATGTTGGGTTGAATGAGTTTGGCATCTCGTATTTCTAGCCGTGGTTTTTGATATTCAATAGGTGCTGCAGGTGTAAGGAATTGAGGTGCTAGAGCCGCAGTTGCAGCTGCCAAAAGACCTCCTTTTTTCTCACGATCATTGAGCGCTTTTCTAACATAAAGTTCATCTGCAAAATCTGGAGAGATTTCTAATCGAGTATCCTCAACTTGACCCCAATCGTCTCCCAAATGGTGTTCGTTTGTTTGGGTGTGTTTGCCTTCCTTGTCGACAAAATCGTAAAGCAAAGGTGCGGAAGCCTCGCCAGTCATATCAACAGTCACATGATAAGGCGTTTGGCTCTTGCTTCGCAGCACGTTGGCCTGCACTGCACCTTCTTCATAATGAATATCTTCCACAAAGTACCCTGCTTCTTCCAAACGACGTGCCACTCGAATAGATGCCTGCTCTTGGAGTAGGGCCGCTTGTTCCAAACGGTTGGTCAAAGTTTCTCGAAGAGTTGGAGAAAGAATTCGATAATCCCATTGCACTGTGGGATCCAGAGTGCGCAAGGAAAGTCCCTGGTCAAAATGACGTCCATCCCTACTAGAGAGCACCCACTCTCCACGTTTTACTTCATGTTTGAGTAGGTTTTTTTTATCTTCAGAAAAGGCTTGTGCATCGATCCATTTTACAAGTCGTTGGTCGCAAACCTTTTCTAAGTACAAAAGAAATTCTTGAGTGCGTTCATGTGCACTCCATTTTACAAGGTTGATTTTTACACGGTCTTCCTGAAGCCATGCTTCATAAATTTCCTGATAACCAGGCGCAAGGTTCAGCACCTCCCCTCGGGTGAGGCGAGTCATGGTATTGGCTTCAAACTGTCTTTGTAAATCGGTGAGGATGAGCATTAGCCTGTATAAGCGTTAGCGATTGGAAGGGGAGGATAAGGTTCAAGACCCATGTCTTTGCGAATTTGATTCATGAGTGCCTCTTGATCGTGAACAGTCATTTTCCCAGCATCTTTGAAAAGCGTTTCCGCTAAGACATCCATGTCCTTTTGAAATTTCTCCATACGATCTTTGAATTCCGCCTTAGTGATTAGACCTCTGAGATCTTCGGGCATTTCAAGTGTCGCGGCCACTTCTTTACCCGCTGCTGGACTTTCCCCCGCTTTTTTTGCTTTAAACTCCATCAAAAAGGCCGGAAGATTGTCATAATAGAGTTTAGCAATCACTGGATTCGCATTCATGGCGACACGCACTTGTTCTGTATGTCTTTTTTTATCAGCATCTTCATCGCGTTCTGGCTGATCTGTAGTGATGGCAGCCACAACACGATTTGGAGCAAATGGAACCGTACTGGTTTGACGATCTATTTCCCACAATGCTGCTCCTGCTACTCCAGCTCCAGCTAAGACCATAGGGTTTTTTACAATTCCTCCAGGATCCGAAGAGTTCACCAGTGCATTGATCACAACCTCTGTTGTTCCCCAAGCCAGGGCAGCGGTAGTAGCAATGCCACGGAAACTGAGTAGTTTTTTGGCAGAATTGCTATCCCCCCAACGACGATGGAGCATCTCCTGAGTTTCAGCACGAAGTTCCGTAGAACGTGTAACCATTTTATCCATGCTCTCTCCGTGAAGACGTTCATAAGTTTCACGCAGACGCTTTTCATTCTTTGAAGTGCCTTTCATGGATTGAATCGCTGTGCTTAGAGCTTGGTCAGCAACCGTTCGATCGAGGCTACCCAGAGCCACCATAGCCAGAAGCACATCTAGAGTTTCAGGGTCTCCTTCAGCCACTAAAATGCTCGCAAATTTTTGCATTTGTGGGGGCGTGAGGAAACTGAGCATCATGAGTGTGGGGTCCCGACGTGGATCCGCAGCAGGTCGCATAGAAGCCATAACAGCCTCCTTGGTTAAGGATGCCCAATCTTCAGGAGTGAGTGTGTCGGTGCGCATCTTGTTGATGAGAGCAACACGGTCTTCTGAAATGCATTTTGCCTCGAGCCCCAACCAGCTTGCTTTGAGGCCTTCACCTTGTAAGGTTTTACTGTTGAGCAGTGCTAAACGAGGATCTTCAGACTCCAAAATCACCAACTGTTTCCGAAACAACTCTCCAATCTCTTCAGGACTGGAAATCGGGTTGTCTCCTTTATTATCTTTAATATCCAAAATGTTGAACCGCGCTGCCAAAGAAGACATGGCTTCTTTGTAGACAGCATTCCAATGTGCATCTTGGAAAAAACGGAGTTCAACGCGTTGTTCGGCTTCCATTTTCTTAAGAGTTTCTGCAATTTCCTTGCTTCCTTGAGCATAGGTTTCTCGAACACGAGCTTTGAGGTGGGCTAAAGTACTGTCTTCTACTCCATGAGGTGCGCTCACATCAAAAATGTGTGCCAAGTGTCCATCTACTTCTTGCAAACCAGCAGCGTAAGCATCAGCGTAACGTCCAAGTTGTGAGTTTTGTTCAGCAGACATTAGCTCAGTTTTAAAATACGAACCAAAAGATCAAGAAAAGATTGTTTCTTCCCTTCCCATTCCTGCAATTGCGTCATCAGGTATTGGCGAATTGGAGTGGGATCCACTCCTGCAAGGGGAATCGTGACTTCAGGGTGCAACTTGCTCGTGGTTTGAAGCTTAATTTCATCTGCAAAAGGCCGTTCGTGCAATATCCAAAAACGACGGATTTGGCTGTAAGGAAATTCAAGAGCACCAAATTTGATACCGTATTCGGAGATGACCACATCTACAATTGCAGGTTTGTGTCGATGTTCCAAAAGGACCACAACAGGTAAAATTGCAAAAACGACCACCATGGTCCACGCTTGAGTGAAAACTGCATAGGTCAGGAGTCCTCCATTCAAAATTGCAGCAATCAAATACCAAAGCCATCCTCTGCTAGAGTGGAAGTTTTCAGGAGTGCGCCATTTCATCACATAGCGATCGAAAGCGCTTCCCTCAGCCGTCGGATTGATCGACGTGTCTGCCATACGTGTTTTTTTGTTTTTATTTATCTGTTGATTATAGCAGAAACAGGCTTTTTTTTCAAGGGGGCACTTGACGTGAGCTGGACTTGGCCTTTAGCATGAACAGTACAAGTTTTTGCACATATGCATCCCTCGTTCCGAAAATTCGCTTGGTGGAACAAACTGAAATCGATTCAGAGGGCTTGGTGATTTTGTTTTTTGGAGAGATTTCAGCCCTCTAACGAGGGTTTTTTTTAATTTAAATTTCACTATGAAAACAATTGCACCTTATTACCACGGGATTGACCTCCCTCCCCGTTACGCCCCTTTCATTCGAGAACGAAATGGCAATTTAGCACGGCGTTATGCTCAGGCTTTGGGGATGGACAGTGCAGAAGAAGCACGCGACCTAAAAATTCACTACCCACTCTTACCAATTCCTTATCTGCGGACAGCTCTTCCTTTGCAGAAACCCTGTGAATTTTATGGAGCTCGCATCCGACACACCATGCACGGGACCAAGGCCATTTTACAAAAACCCCTCCCTAACTCCGCTGTTCCAAGCCACCTCCCAAAAGAGTTGGGAGCTGTGCAAGATTTGAGCCTCCCTGGACACGTAGCTTTCAACGAAGATCAGGCTGTTACGGCTTACCATGGTTTGCGAAGAGAGGGCTACTCCGTACGTTTCAAAAATCCAGAGGAATCCGATGGGAATGGTCAAAAACGCATTGAGTCCGAAGCCCACTTGCGAGCTCTCTTGGGAGAGTTCCGTCATCTTTTTCAGCAAGAAATTGGTGTGGTTTTAGAAGTAGATTTGAGTCCACTGCCAGGCAAAGAACGTGTCGATACTTACAGTGTGGGCCGTGTGCTTTTGCCAAATGGGCGACAGCTGCATTTTGCAGGTCAGCAGGTGGACCTGCCCAATCGAGATGGATTTGGAGGGGTGAACATGGTCGTGGGCTATCAAGCAGCTCAGGTGGTGATGGCTGCAGCTTTACCAAGAGCAGTGGCTCATGGAATGACTCATTTAGGAGAGGGTTTTGACCAACTCCAAAAGCATTTGACGGCATCTCGACTTTCAGTCGATCTCTTGCATGGCTATGCGGGTGGCCAAGAACACATTGGCATCTGTGATCTCACGGTGCGAGTGGGAGGCACTTGTCCAGGTTTGGCAGAAGCTCTTTTAGCTCTGAAGGGACAGGAGGATCGCTTGGCAAGAAGTGAGGTAAAGCTCCATTGGGAACCACAAGAAGACCTCCCCATTGAAGGTTTCCGTTATATCAATCGACCTGAACTGATCATTGCAGCTTCCTCTCACATTTTGTGAGACATGAAAAGGGCCCAGCTTGCGCTGGGCCCTTTGTTTTGAGAGTAGGATCAGAATTTGGACGTGTAAGGGAGCAATGCCATCTCTCGAGCTCGCTTGATGGCGAGACTGAGTTGGCGCTGTTGTTTTAAAGAAATTCCAGAGTAGTAACGAGGAACAATACGACCGAAGACCGTGAGATAAGATCGAAGCAAAGCTACGTTCTTGTAATCAATGAAAACGGGCAATTCGGGTCGTGGAGTCTTTTGTTGTTGAACTTTTCTAGGCATAAAATTGTATGTTCAGGGATTAAAACATGTTGTCGTCATCAATGTTCGCGCTCAGAGAACCCGCAGGAGCCTCTTCCATAGAAGGTGCAGGAGCTGCAGTTGCAACTGGAGCTTCTGGAGCCATTTCATTCATGTCTCCAGTGGGAACATAGTCAAACTCTCCATCTTCTCCATTGGGGCGTTTTTCAAGACGAATCATGTCTTGCAGCACGATTTCTGTGCGATAACGTTTCACACCTGTTTCATCGTCCCAGCTACGAGTCTTGAGGTAGCCTTCTACATAAACGAGCATTCCTTTCCTAAGATATTCTTTGCAGATCTCGGCAAGACGAGCCCAAGCCACACACTCGTGGAACTCAGCAGAGTTTCGTTTTTCTCCAGTACTCGTAGTCCATTGTCGGTTGGTAGCAAGCCCCAGGGTTACAATGGATTGACCATTGCTAGTGCTCTTGAGTTCAGGATCTCGAGTGAGATTCCCGATGAGAACGACTTTATTAACGCTTCTCATTTTTTAGAAAGTTAAAAATTAAGATTAAAGATCAATATCAGCATCTTCCACGATGGATTTTAGCTGTTCTTCCAGCTTTTTCTCATCGGCAACAGCAGTTTTGGCAGGAGCTTTGGAAGCTTTACCTTGACCAGAAACCTTCTTGCTGAGTTCTTCTGCATGCTTGCTGAGCTTTTGTTTTCCACCCGCTTGCATGAGCTCCTCTTCGTAGTGGAGCAAAATGTAGTCATCAGGCATTTTTACCAACATGGATCGCAAGATCCCTGTCTGGATTTGCAGATCTTTTTTGACCTGAGGTACACCTGCAGGTTCGCCTTCGAAAAGCAGGGTCACGTAATAACCTGTGTCGTGACCTTTGATTCGATAAGACAAATCGCGGTGTCCCCACACATCTTCGCCAGCAACTTTGAGGTTGTTTTCCTCAAAAATACCTTTGATTTCCTTCAAGGTCTTTTCGAGAGCCTTGTCGGTCTGTTTAGGGTCCAGAATGACCATGAGTTCATACTTCATACTGTTTGGGTTAGATACCTTCAGGCCAAATGAACCTGAAAGACAGATAAAGCGGGCGGAGAATACCATCAAGAGGCCAAGGGCGCAAGACTTTATCGAGAAGCGTTCCGAAGTTCGTTGAGGGCATTTAAGGCTTCGAGTGGCGTAAGTGAGTCAATGTCTAGCGTTTTAAGCCGTTCCAAGGCTGGGTGTGTGAGTTTTCCGGGTTCACGAGAAGATTCATACGTACGTGTAAACAGAGGCATTTGATTGCTCGACACCTTTTCTGCAGACAGGTTTTTTTCTTCCAACTGCTGCAGCAAGATTTTGGCCCGTTCCACGAGGCTCTGTGGCATGCCTGCGAGCTTGGCCACTTCAATTCCGTAACTGCGATCGATTCCACCAGGTTTAATTTGATGCAAAAAGAGCACACCACGTTCTGTTTCTTTCACGTCCACTTTGAAGTTTTTAGCGCGATCAAGACGCTCCGCAAGATTGATGAGTTCATGGTAATGCGTGGCAAAGAGGGTAAACGCCTTGGTTTGATCGTGCAAATGTTCGACAATGGCCCACGCCAAACTCAGTCCATCGTAAGTGCTTGTTCCGCGCCCCACTTCATCAAAAATGACAAGACTCCATGGGGTAGCATGGTGCAAAATATTCGCCGATTCCTGCATTTCCACCATGAAGGTAGATTGGCCCTTCACCAGGTTGTCGCTGGCTCCAACTCGAGTAAAAATCCGGTCAAAAAGACGCATCCGGCAGGAACGGGCTGGTACAAAAGACCCCACTTGTGCCATCAAAACAATGAGCGCTACTTGCCTTAAATACGTCGACTTACCACTCATGTTGGGACCCGTGAGCAGTTGGAGCTGTAAATCTTTACGGTTCAGGTGAGTGTCGTTGGGCACGAACGTTTGTTCAAAGGTCATGCTTTCCACCACGGGATGGCGTCCACCCTCAATCGCGAGTTCATCTTCTTGCGTGAATTCGGGCCGGCAGTATTTTCTGTGCAACGCAGTTTGCGCGAAAGAAAGCAGCACATCGAGTTCAGCGAGCAAAGCTGCATTCTGTTTTATAGCTTTGATCTCTTCTAAAACTTGACCGCGCAGGCCCATGAAAAGCTCCCATTCGAGTTGTTTAGATTTTTCTTCAGCCGTGAGCACTTTTTCTTCATACTCTTTGAGTTCTGGTGTGAGGAAACGCTCAGCGTTCACCAGGGTTTGCTTGCGGATGTAGTGGGCTGGCACCTTGTCTAGGTTGGCCTTGCTCACCTCCAAATAGTAGCCAAAAACCTTGTTGTACCGCACCTTCAACGATTGAATGCCGGTGGCCGCAATCTCCTCTTCTTCAATGCGCTGCAGAGCCGTTTTTGCGTCTCGCATTAGGCCATTGTATTCGTCGAGCTGGGCATGAAAGCCATCTCGAATCATGCCTCCTTCTGTAATTTTGATGGGCAGAGTGTCGAGCAGAGCAGTTTGCAAAAGTTTGCTCAATGGCAGTAAAGGTTGAAGCATTTGGGAAATTTCTTTCAAACGTGGAGCCTGTGCGTCTTTCAAAAGTTCTTGAATTTGAGGTATTTGAGCCAGTGAATTTCCCAATCCTGCCAAATCCCGTGCGTTGCCCGTTACGGTGCTCAAGCGCCCCAGTAGGCGTTCAAAATCCCCCAAGGATCGCAGTTCCTCAAAAAGGGCATAACGCATATCGCCGGCATTCATGAGTTCTTCCACCGCTTGATGTCGTGCTTCTAACGGAGTTCTTTGTAAAAGGGGCTGACTGAGCCAGCGACGCAAAAGCCGCCCACCCATTGCAGTTTGAGTTTGATCCAAAACTGAAAAGAGCGTGCCTTCCGTCTCCTGGTCACGCAGTGTTGAAAAAAGCTCCAAGTTTCGAAGCGTTGCTTCATCCAAAGGCATGTGATCTCCTTGGTGCACCGCTGTGATTCGATCTATATGCCGAAGCTCTCCTTTTTGAGTTTCAAGCAGATAGTGCATGAGCAAGCCAGCAGCCTGAATGGCAAAGGGCCAGTTGGCAATACCAAAACCTTCCAAGGTGGTCACTTTGAGGGCGCGTTTGAGCAAGCGTGAAGGCTCTTCGTAAAGTTCAACAGAGGAGAGCGTTGCATTCGTCAGCTGAGAAAAGAAGGGACGAAGCATGGGATCGTCATAATCTTCACGGTGCAAAATCAATTCCGCTGGATTGAGTCTTAACAGTTCGGTGCGAAGTTGATCTTCCCCCTGAAATTCCATTGCGGAGAAATCGCCCGTGGTGAGATCGGTGAAGGCCAGTCCAAAGTAATCCTTCTTTGGAAAAATCGCCACGGCATAGCGATTGCTTTTTCCCTTGAGCAAAGTTTCATTGAAGGTGGTGCCTGGCGTGACCAGACGGATCACTTTACGCTCGACAATGCCAGGTAAATTCGGATCTGAAAGCTGCTCACAAATTGCAACTTTTTTGCCCGCCTTGGTGAGTTTAGCAATGTAGTTTTCTGCGGCATGATAGGGCACTCCACACATGGGAATGGCCTCAGCTTTTTTATTGCGCGCGGTCAGGGTGATGTCCAGGATTTTGCTCGCCTCCAGGGCATCCGGACCAAACATTTCGTAAAAATCCCCCAAACGAAAGAACAAAATCGCATCGCGATGCTCCGCCTTGATGGCCTGATACTGCTGCATCATGGGTGTGAGTTCAGACATTCCAAAGAGGTAATTCGGGCTCACTTTAGCCCAAAAATGCCTTTTTCTGCAAATTCACAGCAAAAAAACTGAAACTTTTTTCGGAGCTTTGTGTTATTGTACTCTTGGTTCATATATTTCTTAACACAATAAATATGAAAACAAGTCAAGTCCCCTTTCTTCTGCTAGCTCTCGTGAGTCTCAGCGCTTGTACCGCCACGGTCAACGTTCAGGAGGATGTGGCGCCAAGCTCTAGCCACATTGAAGAAAGCACCTCTCCAGAACAGGCGCAGGAAAACACCACCACAGCGCCTACAACGCAAGACGGACCTTCTTCTGTCGACAGCGCTCCCGATTTTTTGACCACTTTTAAAACATACCGTGAACACCCCATAAAGGAAGAGGATATGCTTACTGTTATTGAAGATGGGAAAGCAGCACCTCTGACCGTTGTGACTGAAGTGCAGGTTAACAATTGTCCTCCTAATCCAGATGGCCCATGTGGATACACCCTGCAAATATTGGCTGGAAGCAACTGGGACACCGATCACTCACAATTTTATTACATTGGAACTACGGGTGGTGCAGGCATGAGCTATTATGGCTCCTTTCTTGGCAATCTAACTGAAATCAAAGCAGAACTCGACAAGATTTCTGAGCTGACCGAACTTTAAGAGAATCCAAAAAGCAACAGCAAAGAGCGACCAAAACAGGTCGCTCTTTTTTATGCATAATAAACACCAAGTGAAACCTATTATTGACATTTGCGTTATTGATTGTGTAATTCCTTAAACCTAAAAATGAAAAACCATCTACCCTATCTACTGCTCGGCCTAGCTGCTTGCTCTCCAGAAAAAACTCCACTTCCAAGCTCTAAAGACACTGCACTGGAAGCCATAGATGAAAGCGATACCCCTCAAACAGATAGCGGTGAGCTTCTTTCCACACGGAATGAATTGTTGGCACGTATTTTAGATCATGCTGCTGGAGAAGCTGCTGATCTTGGACATGATGCCAAGCTCTGTTTGAAAAAAGAGGACGGGGCCTATTATGACCCAGCATGTCCAGAAGTCATGGATCAAAGAGAAAGTGACCTTCGCACAAACCTTACAGAAAGTGTCTTAGGGGCAAGTGGTGAATGGTCAGATCTTCCCAGTGTGCAAGGTGCAGCTTGGGCCGTAACTGTAGACTGTTCACAACAAGCACCTTGGTCTGCGCAGTCCTTGAGCATCACTCTACCCACAGTAAACATGGAAGCCTCTGGCTCTGTAGGCCTGTATCTGGAGTCTGGATACACCTTGGATGATTCAAGTGAGAAATCACGCTTCACAAGGCTCACACTCTTCCCAACTAGTGGAACGGGAATGGATTGTTTTGGAGATCAGCAGATTCAAAGCACAAGCAGGTATTACCAGTATATAGGTCCAGAAGTGGAGGGCCTCGACCCAGTTCGATCTCAAAATTATGCAGTGAATACCATGTGCCGCCCTCATGACACTGGCCTCTGGGATGACACCGTTGATTCAACCCCTGTAGACATAACTGCTGCCCTTGAAACACAAGAGCGTTGGCACGATGGCTCGGGAACGCTTATACACGAATTACTGAAGACAGTCGGACAAGACAGACCTGTGCTCTGCCCTGCAGATTCGACCGATGTTTTTTCTGCCTCAGGACAATTCTAAAAATACCTAAAATAACAAAAAAAGTGGCCTCCAGGCTGCTTTTTTGTTAGCCTGGGGCAGCTGTGCCCCTGTAGTTCAACGGATAGAA
>CAYLWB010000006.1:0-2942 GCA_964387375.1 uncultured Candidatus Peribacteria bacterium
TTCTGGTGGGCCTGCCTGGGATTGAACCAGGGACCAAGGCGTTATGAGCGCCCTGCTCTAACCACTGAGCTACAGGCCCGCGTGAGAACCTGCTCAGTTTAATCGATGACGAAGTTCAAGCGCAATCCGAACAGAGCCCAAACAATGTTGTCCAAACTTCTTCGATCTGAAGGGGTGTTTTTTGGGAAATACAGCCTGTGCATGTTTTCACCGTAGGCGCTTCAAGATCTTGGATGCGGCTACAACGACGACAAATAAAGTGATGGTGGGGCCCCACATAGGGCTCAAAATATGCAAGTTGGTTCAATCCTTGCATTTGAGCAATGGCACGGAGCTCTAAAAGAGTTCCCAGATTACGATAGACCGTTCCTAAACTGATTTTTGGAATGATTTTTTGTGCACGCTGATGTATTTCTTCGGCCGTTAGATGGCCTTTTTCCTGAAGAACAATCTGCAAGATTGTATCACGCTGTGGACTGTACCGTGGGCTTTTCATACGGCTATCATATAGTATTGATTCCTATTTAGCCAGTCTGTAGAGTAAAAGCATGACCGTTCAAGAAGACATCCAGAAACTTTTTGCGACCAAGCCAAAGGCCTTTATCTATATGGACCACGCGGCTACTACACCTGTAGACCCTCAGGTTAAAGCCGCAATGCTGCCGTATTTTGAAGAGAGTTTTGGGAATCCAGGAGGTTTTTATGAACTGGGGCGCATCGCTAAAGAGGCCGTGGACCAGGCTCGTTCCACCGTAGCAGGGGTGCTCGACTGCGATCCTGAAGAAATTATTTTCACAGGGAGCGGAACCGAATCTGACAATCTAGCTATTTTTGGAGCTGCTCGAGCAAACAAGAAAAATGGAAATCACATCATTACAAGCTCTATTGAGCACCATGCCGTCGACATGCCATGCAAGCAGCTTGAAAAAGAGGGCTTTGAGGTCACCTACCTGCCTGTTGATTCATTTGGACGAGTGCAGGTGGAAGCTGTAAAAGCTGCTCTACGACCCGACACAATTTTGGTATCCATAATGACGGCAAACAATGAAATTGGAACTTACCAACCCATTGCTGAGATTGGTGCTCTGCTCAAAGAACATCCAGCGATATTCCACACGGATGCTTGCCAAGCCGCGGGCGCTTTGGAACTCAAAGTGGAAAAACTTGGCGTGGATTTGCTCACCTTGAATGGGTCTAAAATTTATGGCCCCAAGGGTGTTGGCATTTTATACCAACGCAAGGGTGTTCGCTTGCGTCCTATTATTTTTGGAGGTGGACAGGAGCGCAACCTGCGTGGTGGAACCGAAAATGTACCCTATATTGTTGGCTTCGCAAAAGCCTTGGAATTAGCCGAAAACATGCGAGAAGAAGAGACTCTGCGCCTCGTGAAACTTCGAGATAAACTCATTCATGGCCTCATTGAAAGCACCCCAAAAACCATCCTGAATGGCCACCCTACCGAACGACTGCCGAACAATGTGAATGTGAGTATTTTGGACATTGAAGGTGAGGCTTTCACTCTCTTCCTGAATGAATTGGGTATTTATGCTTCAACTGGATCTGCCTGTACTTCATTGAGTTTAGATCCTTCGCACGTGATCATTGCTACAGGCCTTCCCTACGAGTGTGCCCATGGCTCGATCCGCTTCACGCTAGGACGTCACACCACCGAAGAAGAAGTGAACTATGTGCTCGATGTGATTCCGGAAATTGTGGCTATCTTACGCCGTATCTCTCCCCTGAATCTTGACGAAAAACTCGTCAAAGAAAAGGGTGAGGGCTTGTTGCACTACATTTAACCTTCGTTTTATGCCTTTACCAGTGATTGGAAACAAAGAAAGCGACGTTGCCGGACCTTCTGGGAAAAGTTGGATGTACTCCGACATCGTGAAAGATCATTTCTTTAACCCAAGAAATCTCCTAGAAAACACCACCGATTTGGACGAAAGCCAATTCAACGGCTACGGTCAGGTGGGTAGCCCTGCATGTGGAGACATGATGAAGCTCTGGCTAAAAGTTGATCCAGAGACCGACCGTATTTTAGACTGCAAGTGGCAAACTTTTGGCTGTGCTTCTGCAATTGCCGCTACATCCATGATGAGTGTGATGGCCACTGAAAATGGGGGAATGCTCACCGAAGAGGCTATGCAAATGACTCCACACATGATCATGGAGCGTCTTGGTGGCCTGCCCAATCGAAAAATCCACTGCAGTGTTTTGGGCGACAAGGCACTAAACAAGGCCATCAACGACTATTACCGTCGAAGTGGTCAAATTGCGCGCATGAATGTGAAGAATGCCAAAGTGATCGACCCAGCCACCAATGTGACCGATGCCGACATTGAGGAAGCCGTGCTCGAAGGTGCCACCGACCTAGAAACTTTACAGGCTAAACTCAAAGTAGCCATTGGCAACCCAGACATTGTGCCTGAAGTTGAAAAGCTCCTGCACTTCTACGTGTCGAAGTATTACGATTAACGGCCTGCTTCTTCTGAAGCTGGCTCTGCGGACTGGCCTGCTTCTGCAGAGTTACAATCTTGTGCAAAAATGGAGCCGGCAAGCAAAGCAACGCCCACAAAACCAGCGATACCTCTCCTTGCCTCACTCTGAACTGCCCCTAGTGAGGGATGAGGCATGCGAGGGTTTTCTTTTGCTCCTGTAGGCAGTCGGAAAGCGTTTCTCTGATCAACAACTCCCCTAAGATCTTCGAGTAAACCCATATGTAAGATGGTTAAAAACACACGAACCATACCCCTTTATTTTTTTCCGTCAATATACAAATGGGGTTTTATTGTATCCAATAAACTATTCCAGATGGAGCATGTTGGAGAGGGCTACACGCGTTTTCTTTACCCGGGTAGCAATGGGGAAAAGCGGTAGATAAAATGGCAAGGTTAAAACTTGTTTCACGCCTTTTAGAACAGTGTCCATAACACAACGGA
>CAYLWB010000006.1:3042-32559 GCA_964387375.1 uncultured Candidatus Peribacteria bacterium
GGCAAGGTTAAAACTTGTTTCACGCCTTTTAGAACAGTGTCCATAACACAACGGAGAGGTTTACATACCAACACATCCAAAGACGCGTCCACCGTCTTCTTGGCGATGTCTACGAGGGGTTGAGTGAGTCCTTCCATGGATTTATCTAGAGATGACCTCTGGGTAGTTATCCCCCACGTTGGAATTTGAAATGGTTCCGTTCTTCTCATTGCTGTGGGGCTCCGTAGGAGAGACACACTGACCAACTGCAACTGCAACAGTTAAAAGAAGTGCAGCGAGAGATACGCGATTGGCAATGCCTTCAGTTTCTTGAGAATGAATCTTCGCTTGTTCTGCAGCACTTAGTTGTATTTCTGGCATCTCTCATGCATTTAAAACACAATTACCATACGCCAAATATAACTACTGTCAATATCCTGGCGTTGCCTGGGGAGGCCCTTCTCGATACTCTGGAGCCATGAAACCCCCTTTTCAAGATTACTTCCGCGAACTGATCGGCCCTGGAGAAGCTGAACAATTTTTTGATTCAATACTTGCCAAGGAAACCCGAAGAACCATTCGGGTGAATACCTTGAAAATCAGCAAGAAATCACTCAGAACCTGGCTGGAATCTCAAGGGTATGAGGTCACGGATAGCCTCTTTTCTAAAGACGGACTTGAACTCCACGGAAAAGGCGCACCCCACAGCTTAAAACTGCCTTATCAAGCAGGTTTCACCTACCCACAAGATGCCTCTTCTATGTTTGCTATTGAGGTACTCGATCCGCAGCCAGGAGAAACCGTACTCGATCTCACCGCGGCTCCTGGAGGAAAAAGCACCCACATCGCTCAGCGTTTGGAAAATAGTGGCGTGCTGGTCGCCAATGACATGGACACCCGTCGGCTCAAGGCCCTGCATTCAAACTTAGAACGTCTCGGGGTATGGAACACCGTGGTTTTTCGTACGACTGCTCACAAACTTTCTCAATGGTATCCAGAAACTTTCGATCGTATTCTTCTTGATCCTTCTTGCAGTGGAGAAGGGCTCTTGGTCACCCAAGATGGGAAAGAAACCTTTTGGAATAAAAAGGCCATGAAGCGCTACGCCGCCGAACAATTTGGACTGCTCTGTAGTGCATTTGCCTTGCTCAAACCAGGAGGTCGCCTAGTTTATTCAACCTGCACTTTGAACGCCGTCGAAGACGATGGTGTAGCCGAACGGCTCTTAGAGAAATTTCCCCAAGCAAAACTGGAACCCATCGACTTGAAGGGTACCCCACCCCAACTTGCAGGCCTTAAAGGGGTGCGCTTTTGGCCACACAAAACCAAGACCAAAGGGTTCTTTTGCATCGCCATCACTAAAACAGAGAGCCTGGGCTTGGTTTCTTCTGACCGCGACTTTGAAACCCTCGACGTGCTCAAAAGCAAGCAACTGCAGCCCTACCTGGACCCGATTGAAAAAGAGTTTGGGGTTTCCTTGTCGAAAGAATCATGGGTGCTCCGTGACGAGCACCTCTTTCGAGTGAGTGACGAACTGGCACGTTTCCCTTTGCCCTCACATTATTCATTGAGCTTTCCATTTTTGAAGCTGGGACATGAACCTAGGCTCACGCACGCAGGAGCCCTTTGGCTGGGTCTCTCCGCAAAAAAAGGCGTGCATGAATTGAGTTTGGATGACGTGGATAAACTCTTTGCCCATCAACCTTTACCTGCCGATCCACAAAAAAGAGGGATGGCCTTGGCGGTGCATGGGGCCTTCCCTCTTGGATGGGCTAAATTGGCAGAACGCGGAATTGAGGTGAGCTTACCTCGGCAGTATTAACGACCAAGATACGCATCGGAATGGAGGCTATCGCCATCCACCCATTTCACTCCAATCACAAACTCAATAGGTGCAAAAGCAGCCTTAACGTTCGCAAAGGTGGCTACATCTTGTTCGGTTCCAAAGACATTAACATAGTCTTCAGCCATGCGAAGCATTCCAGCAAGGTCCATGTAGGACACGCTAGCAGGATCACTTTCTACATTCTTAAGAGCTTTCAGGTAGTCGGCATCCATAGCAACCTTAGATTCTGATTGGTAGCTTTCTACAAAATTAGGATAAAGGGCAAATACGTAGGTATTGTCCTGAGTCAAACCGTAGGTGAATTCCACGCTGTCCACAAAGAGACTGAGGCTAGGACCTAGAAGTTCATTTGGAATGGTCACCAAACGGAGATTGCTAGAAGGCAAACGTTCGCTTGTGATTTGAGTTGTTCCAGAGCTAGCAATCAACTCTCCAACCATCTTGTCTATGTCTTTGGAGAAACGCCCAGCGATTTCCTGTTTTTGACTTCCAACAAGATCCACATAAAGCCCCATACCTGGAATGAAACTTTCTAAATCAGAAACAGCTATTGCATATGGAGAATCCAAAAGCAGTTTCACTTCTTGAGCTGATAGACTCAGTTCAGTGGCAAAATTTTCCAAAAGCAAATCGTAGGATGTAGCCGTTTCTTTGGCTAAAGCCTTAGAAAGCACCATGGGGGTAAAGTTTGAAGTCATGGATTGGAAAATCAGGGAAAGATCTTGTTCTTCCATGTAGAAAAGCAGCCCTTCTCCAGGAACACGGCTAGCAAGGTTTAGCCCAGCATTGCGGTAGGGTTGAATCATTGCACTATCCGTATCGATAAACTCTGTTTGAGAACTGAGTCGCAAACCTTTTTCTTCTGCCTCTACAATAGCCTCCACCTGACCAAGATCTTCTAGATAATCCGCAACGAAGTCGAGGCCTACATTTCTATATTCTCGAGCCACAAAACTAGAAAGTTCCTCCATGTTTGCAGAAACGGATGCCAGATTGTTGTGTGTGGAACTGTAACCATTACCACTGCGAGCACGTTCCAAACCGAGAGTGCGATTTTCAGGAGTATTGCTCACAAAAAAGAGATTGCCTACATTGGCTAGATAGAACTGGTTCATCTGAGAAGTCCAGTACACAGCATTGTTCTCTACGCTGCACTGCATGTCTGGCATTGCTTTTTGAAGTTCAGGCCCCAAGAAATCCATAAAAGCCTGACTGTTTTCCACACTGGCACTCAAGTACATGTCCAACTCACTGTCTTCTACATCCCAAAGTTCTTGATCCCAATCAAAGTTCTTTGGAAAACTGAGGGCCATGCTTGCCTCCCAATCTCCTTCAACAAAAGGCGCAACGGTTCGCTCGTAGGAGTAACGTTCAGGGCGATACATGTTGTACTGATCAACCAGCAAAGCTCCCAGACCAAAAGCATCCCACTGAGACAACAGTTCCTTCAAATTCTCCATTTGAGTTGGATTGGATTGGTTTACGTTGAACACAACTTCACTGTCCTTGGGGGCAACCGCTTCTGCACGAAGTTCATTGAGGGAATTGTTGGCAGGGGCCTCGCATGCAGTGTGGAAGTAGTTTCCAGGCAAAGGATAAGGATTGTACCAAGCACTGTAATACCAAAGACCATTGTCTTCCACAGTTCTAAACCGGTAAATCATTTCAGCGACTTCGGCACGGGACATGCCTTCGGTTGGATTGAAGTAATACATTGTGCCTTCATTCGCATCCAGCCAGGTTTGGTGCTCCATTCCGACCAGATCGTAGTCAATGGCGTAGTTCACAGGTTCATAAAACCATTCAGTAGCGGGAACATCCACGTTTTCACCGTACCAAAAATAGGGCACGTAACCAGCATATGCTTGAGCTCCCCAATAATAATTGAGAGCCATAGTGATTCCCTCGGCTCGAGTCATACAAGCGTCTGGATGGAAACCTCCATCTTCAAAGCCTTGAACCAAGCCGTCGGTGGCTGCTAGATCCACATAGGGAGCAGCCCAATGACTTACAGGCACATCGTTGAAACTGGTGGTTGTTGAATCAAATTCTCCAACGGTAGGTGTGATCACGATGCCATCGCTTGCGTATAAAAACTTCAACATTTCTGAACGCTTCACACAGTCATTTGGATGGAAAAGTCCATCCCCCGTACCCTGAATCACTCCGTTGTCCTGCATCCACTCAATGGATTGAGCGTAAGGATCTTCCTGAGTAACATCCTCAAAAGAGGCTTGAGCTACTTGGGAGGAAAAAATCCCAAGCAACAGTAAAGCAGCTAACGAACGTTTCATAAAAAGAGATTAAGTCTGGGATACTTTTACACGGAAAAGCTGGCTAAGACCAGGGCTCCTTCTTAGAAAACTGCCATTTACTTCTGAGAAGAACTCCACCCTTGTTTCTTCAAGGCTTCACGAGCAGCATCTTGTTCTGCTTCTTGCTTTGAAGGGCCACTCCCTTGAGCCACCAATTCGGAGCCAAAACGCACTCCCATGACAAAGATTTTTTCGTGATCAGGCCCTGTTTCTTCAATAAGCTCGTATTTAGGCGTGATATTGAGTTTTTCTTGAGCAAGCTCTTGGATGCGGGATTTAGCATCAATGTGTAAACCTTGAGCAATGATTTGCTCTAATAAAACAATGATGTGTTCGGTGATGAATTTGCTTGCCGTCTCATAACCTTTGTCTAAATAAATGGCACCAATAAAGGCCTCCATGGTGTTGGCCAAAATATAATCTTTATCACGCCCACCAGAGAGATCTTCGCCTCGGCTTAAAAAGAGATAGTCTCCAAGATGCAGTTGGCGTGAGACTTCAGCGAGATTCTTTCCTTTCACCAGGGCACTACGCCAATTTGTAAGCTCTCCTTCTGGCTCATCTGGATAGGCTTTGAAGAGAAAGTCTGTGACAACCAATTCCAAAACGGCGTCTCCTAAAAATTCCAAACGCTCGTTGGAATGGGATTCGTCTGGATTTTCATTCACACACGATTTGTGTACAAAAGCCAAGCGAAACAAAGCCTGGTCATTGAAGGAAAGACCTGTTGTCTTTTCGAGTTCTGTGAGCGGTTTAGGAAGTTTTTCGTCTGGCATCGTAAATTGAACTTAATACACCATTAACGAATTTGGAAGAGCTTTCTACTCCAAATTCCTTAGCCAACTCAATGGCCTCATTGATGGCGACTAGATCTGGAATCTTGTCATCGTAGAGCAATTCAGCAAGCCCCACCTGCAAAACGGCCCGATCCAAGGGAGCGATATGGTCATAGGGCCACTCAGGAGCATATTCTTCAATAAGAGCCTTGATCTCATTGCGATGGAGTAGGACTTTTTGCAAAAGCTTCACCGAGTAGGTGGTGTCTTTGAGGTGTCCAGCACCGTTCACAATATTGTAATTCAAAATGCTCTCAGGATCTCCCCCACGAAACTCCCATGCAAATAGAGTCTGCACGACGATGCTTCTGAGAAGGTGGCGTTCCGAAGCCATAGCTTACTCGGCCTTAATGGTCTTGACCTTACTTTCGGGTTTTTTATGACCCATGACGTCTTTTTCTCCGTAGAATCCACATTCTTGACAGATGTGGTGGCGTCGAACGGTGGCCTTACAATTTTTGCAAGCCATCAATTGGATTCCTTCGCTGAGGCGCACACGAGCATCGTTTTGGAATGCCTTGTAGCGGCGATTTCCGCGAGCTCTTGAGCTTTTCTTTTTGGGTACCGAATGCTTAGCCATGGTCTTTAAGTTAGGAGCGCAAAACGCTCATTGCCCGCCTATTTTACTCATTTTGAGGAGGAAGGCAAGGAAAAAAAAGACTTTCTAACCGCTACATCAAATTTTTCCAGAGCATAGCGCAACATGACCCGAGGCATCTGGGGCGCATGTGTGTTCAGAAAGTTCACCAGTGCATCGCGATCCTTCTTCCCCACTTCTCTTAACATCCAACCCGTTGCTTTGTGCAAGAGATCATGAGGGTCTTTAAAGAGAAGCTCGGCCAAGTTCAGAGTGTCTTTGAACTCACCCTGTCGAATGAAGGCGTAGGTGCTCACGATAGCAATGCGCCTCTCCCAGAGATTTTCGGAGTGGACAAGCCTATAAAGAAGCGCCCGATCACGAGTCAGCAAGAAATCACCCAGCAGCTGGTGTGCTGAACTGTCTACCAAATCCCAATTGTTAACGCCAGACAGATGATTTAGGTAAAAATCGATGAGAGCTTCTCGGTGAGCTGGGTCGGCTTTTTTATAATGAAAAATTAGGATAAAGATGCCCAGCAGGCGCTCTTCATGGATTTTTGAATACATTAATTGTTCGATATCTTTCAAAGGAAGCGTACAAAACTCTTTGGATACCTCACGGGTCAAAGGTACGGTAACCCCTAAAAACACATCCCCTTCTCCGTATTCACCAGGGCCAGTTTTAAAATAGCCTTGCAGAATTTTGGCTTTTTCAGGGCTGGCATGACTTCGCAACGTAGATCGCGCCTGAGAAAGCATCATTTCAATTTGAGGTTTTTTAACCCCGCCAAGGCTTTAGTCCCTTTCTGAGGCTCTGCAAACTCACGACAAGGAGGTTCACAACGAGGCGCCTCATGATGATGCAACCACAACTCCTGTCGTATTGCTTCTACAGGATCCACCGTGAGTGTTCCTAAGTCGATGCGTAGGACACCCTCAATGTCAGGATTATCCTGAACAGGATGCTCGTAAAAAATCCATTCGGATTCCTCCACATGAATGGGCAGCTTCAAAAGCTTTTCGCAGCACACGCAATGGACACTCTCTTCTGTTTCCAGGTTTTCAATGCGACAAACAATGCCTTCTTTGATGCGGGTTAAGTTTCCTTTAACACGAACAGCTTGGGTCAGAGATACATCAAAAAGCTTTGTCTCAAGCACAAGTTCAAAATCTTCTTGAGTCCCATTTGGTGAACGAAGCAAATGATGGATATCAATCACGGGAAAGTACGCCAGTGAGACGTAAAATGTAGATAAAAAGATTGAATATATCCAGATAGAGTTCAATCGCAGCATTCATGTATTCATCCTCTTCGTAGTAACGAAGACGGTTCACATCTACCATGGCATAACCAGAGAAAATCAAAACCCCTGCACCGCTGACAAGCATTTCCATGGTGTTCCCCCAAGGAATAAAAATGCCCATGATGCCCACCACAAGAAGCCCAATCAAACCAAGGGTTAAAAACCCTGCCAAGCCATTCAGAGGTTTTTGAATGCTGTACCCAAGCATTCCAGCGGCTAAAAACATCACCGTTGTGGAAAAGAGAGCACGATAAATGATGTCATACCCCCCAAACTCTATGGCAAAGCTTGCAATTAAGGGCACAATGGTGACTCCGCTACTCACCGTAAAAAGAACGAAGAGCAAGTAGTTGAGGGGCACACTTTTACTCCAAGCTCTAGAGGTGAAAATAAGAGCCAATTCTAAAGCAAAAAACACATACATCAGCGCAGGAGTGCCGATGAATACAGGCAAAAGCCAGTGAAAGCCGGCATACACACCCGCAGCAGTCGCAAAAATAGAAAGCCCAAAGAGTGCAAATACCTTATTTAGAAAATTACTCCCTTCTTGGCGTTCCGTGGTGGTAAACACCTCCTTAAACGATTCCATTTGTGTGCAGTTTTAAAAGTGGAAGAAGTCTGCCACAAAGACTGCTACAGATCAACACCTATAGGAGACGAGCCGCCTTAAAGAGAAATCTCTTCCTCCATACAGACCACTTCTTCTCCAGCAGAAGCACAAAGCTTTATTTGGTGCATTCCAGCTTCAAGAGGCATGCCCGAACTCAGGTTAAGGCTAGTTCCAGGCTGAAAAATAGTGGAAGTGGAGGCCATAAAGTTGTCTTCCAAACTGTAAGAAAGCTCAATTTCCAGGTCGTGTTCAGAATAATTGGTGATGGCCCCATACACGTAACCAGCTTCGTCCACCCCAATTTCAGTCAGAGCAAAATCTTTTGGAGTTTCCGAAAGTTCATGAAGATTCCCCTGAAGCACAGTTCCACGACTGACCAGCCCAGCAGTCAGACCGAGCAAAACGGCTGTTGCTCCAGCCATCCAATATTGAGTTTGAGGGCGTCTAAAGAAAGATACTCGGCGGCGGAAAAACATTGGAACGTGGGGTTATTGAATGAAATCTTGGTATTTTAACACTTTTTTTGGTTTTTCGCAAGCGTGAGGGGCTTTTAATGGGCTTTCCCCCAGGCAAGCGATTCGTTAAACTGAGGTCATGTTCGGACTCAAAAAAGCCCTTCTTCCTCAGCGCGAACGAGTCTTCACCGTTCTTGACATAGGCACCGAGTTTGTAAAAGCTTTGGTCTGCCAAGTTCAAGACAAAGAAGTGGAGGTCTTAGGACGCGGAAAGCGCCGTCAAAATCCAGGTGAAATGGAGGGCGGCCACATCACCGACATTGCCGGTGTAGTGGAACATGCTCATGGGGCTATTCGAGATGCCGAACGCATGGCAGGGGTCAATCCTAAACAATTGGTACTCGGCGTGGGCGGAGAATTGATTCGTGGAGCAACTTCAGCGATCACCTACAGAAGACGCGATCCCAGCAGCAAAATCCACCAAGAAGAATTGAAAACCATCATCCACAAAGTACAATGGAAGGCTTTTGAAAAAGTACGAGGTCACTTGGCCTATGAAACTGGTTTCAACGAAATCGATGTGAAGCTGGTCCATGCGGCCATTGTAGACACACGCATCGACAACTATAAGGTGTCCAACCCCATTGGATTTCAGGGGAAAGAAATGCAAATGAGTGTGTTCAATGCTTTTTCGCCCGTGATCCATTATGGAGCTCTGCAAACGATTGGAGCCGAGCTCGATCGAGAGCTAATTGCTATAATGGCCGAACCTTATGCACTAGGGAGAATTCTTGGTGGAACGGAACTTCAAGGCTATAGCGGGATTTTTGTAGATGTTGGAGGAGGAACCACGGACTTGGCCATCGTGATGGATGGAGCTGTCGTTGGAACGAAGATGTTCAACTTAGGCGGACGTTCTTTTACAAAACGTCTGGCTCATTCTCTAAATATTTCACACGAGGAAGCCGAGGAGGTAAAGGTGGCTTTCTCCGACAAACAGCTCGAACATCAATCCCATAAGATTGTGAGTAAGGCCCTAGAAGGAGACGTGGATATTTGGGTGGCTGGAGTCTTTTTTAGCCTTCAAGAACTCTCCGAGATTGATTCTCTCCCAGCAACACTATATCTTTGCGGGGGTGGTTCTCTGTTGCCCCCTTTAAAGGAGGCTCTAGAGCAAGGAGATTGGTATAAAAAACTACCTTTCCCACGCAAACCACAAATCAAGTACCTCTTGCCAAAGAACATCTCTCACATCAAGGATCAAACCAAAACCTTAGATTCCCCAGCCGACATCACCCCCATGGCTCTAGCAAATGTGGGCTTGGAAATCATGATGGAAGAAAAGATCCTCACCAAAATTCTTTCCAAAGTAGTGAGACTCATGCAGGTTTAAAATTCACATTCACGCCAAATGAATCCTGAAGAAAAAAACGATGCTGAAGCATCGGAGAATATAAAAAAAGTTTCTAAAAAAAAGATCCTCTTCGTCGATTTGGACGAAGAGATCACTGCTCTTTTTGAGCGCATCGAAACCCTTCCCTATAAAGAGGTTTACCTGGTGGTGCCCAAACGTGCAACGCTACTACAAAGCGTGGTCAATTTGAAAATTCTAAAACAAAAACTGGCCGACATTGATAAAGAGCTGGCAATTGTGACCAGCGACACCAACGGAATGAAGCTCGCGCAGCAGGCGGAGATCAAGATCTTCGACCATTGGGATCTCAAAACTGCGGAAGGCAGCAAAAAAAAGGAGGAAAAAAGTGAGTCCACCCTACTCAAACCTATTGCTGCAAATTCAAATGAAATCGAAGAGGAAAACCCATCTCGTTTACCTCAAAAGAAAGCCTCCATTTTTGAAGTGGTGCGCACTCTTCGTGGCAAAGAGAAGGGATTTTCTTTGGGCAGCTACTTGCGTGATTGGAGGAAAAACCGCCTCAATCAAGACAATTTTGGATTCCAGTTTTCCAGCCCGAATAGAAAATGGGTGATGAGTCTTTTTGGGGTAAGTGCCTTGGTCTTTTTTATCATCGCCTATGTTGTGCTCCCTGGGGCGACCATCTCCATCGAACCCGCATCTGAAGTGATCACCAAAGGAGTCAATGTGAATCTAGAAAAGAGCCCTTCTGGAGATCGTGATTTAAAATCTTACGGAGTTTCTACTGAAGTGGAGCTGACCGTAAGCCATTCCGCGAGTGGCATTGTGAGTGAAGGCAGTCGAGCAGGAGGTGAACTGACGATCATCAACACCTCAGGGCAAGAATGGGCCTTGGTCAAAGACACTCGTTTCCAAACAGAAGAGGGCTTGATCTTCCGATTACAAAGCAGCGTCACGGTTCCCTCGGGCAGTGTTGAAACTCCAGGCAAACTCACCGCACGCGTATTGGCCGACGAAGTGGATGCCAATGGTTCGCCCATTGGTGAACGTGGCAACATCGGACCCAGTCGCTTCTTTCTGCCTGGGCTCAAAGAATCAAGTCGATCCACTCTTTATGCAGAAAGCCTAACAGATATGGTGGGTGGCGAAACCAAGGTTCGCACCTTTGTGGTGGAAGAAGACATGATCGCAGCCAAGGAGCAAATCACCCTACAACTCAAGGAGAAAGTGCTTTCCTCTTTACGAAAAGAAGTGCTCTCTCTTTCCAATCAGGAAGGTCTCGACTTGGTGCTTTTAGAAGATGCCGACGTACTGCAATATGGTGAGGTTTCTGTAGATTTACCCATAGAATTGATCGGGAAAGAGCAAGAAGATTTTGATGTTACAGGCACCCTAACTCTTAAAGGAGTTGCTTACGATGAAGATGCTCTATTGGAATTACTAAAAGTAGAAGTGCTCAATTCGCAAACTCCTGGGAAACAAATCATCAAACTCAATGAAGATTCGATTAGCATCAACGTTTTGGAGTTCGACAACAGTACCTTAAGCTACAAATTCACGGCAGAAATTCAAGCGGTGGAAGAATACCAAATTGACCCCGACCTTGAAGGTGGAAGCACCTTGGCCAAAAAAATCAAGGAACACATTGCTGGCCAGAGCATTGAAGAAGCGGAACAGTACATTCAAAATTTGCCAGAAGTGAACAGCGTGGAAATAAAGGTTTGGCCTGCGTGGTCACCAAAAATCCCCACTTTGTCTGACAATATCCGCATCAAATCACTTTCTACGGGTGAACCCCTTGTGCTAGACTCCGATTCGTTATGAGCAAACTGACCCCCCAATCTCAAGACTTCCCAAAATGGTACCAAGAAGTCGTGCAAATGGCCGATTTGGCCGAGCACAGCTTGGTGAAAGGCTGTATGGTCATCAAACCTTATGGTTACGCCATCTGGGAAAATATCCAACGTGAGCTCGACCGACGCATTAAGGCGGCTGGAGTTCAGAATGCTTACTTCCCTCTTTTCATTCCTCAGAGCTTGTTGACTCGGGAAGCCAACCACGTGGAAGGCTTTGCGCCCGAATGTGCAACCGTGACCCATGGAGGTGGAAAAGAGTTGGCTGAGCCGTTGGTGGTGCGACCCACTTCCGAGACAATCATGTATGAAACCTACTCACGCTGGATTCAGAGCTATCGTGATTTGCCTTTGCTCATTAATCAATGGGCCAATGTGGTGCGTTGGGAAATGAGAACTCGCCCCTTCTTAAGGACTACGGAATTTTTGTGGCAAGAAGGGCACACTGCCCATGCCACTCGAGAGGAAGCGGCTGCAGAAGTGGAGCGCGCCCTTCGAATGTATGAGGATTTTGACCGTGAATTTTTGGCCCTCCGTGTGATGACTGGCAAGAAATCGGAAAAAGAAACCTTCGCTGGGGCCGATTACACATTGAGTACCGAAGCTTTAGCTCGCGACGGAAAAGCCATTCAAGCTGGAACTTCACACCTCTTGGGACAGACTTTTGCCAAGGCTTTCAACATTCAATTCCAGGACGAAAAAGGCGTGATGCAATACGCTTGGCAAACCTCTTGGGGCTTGTCCACTCGCATCATTGGTACCCTGATCGTGTGTCACGGAGATGAAAAAGGTCTTCGCCTACCTCCTCGCGTGGCTCCATTCCAGGTGGTCATGGTGCCAATCTGGAAGGACGACGCTCAAAAAGAAGCGGTTTTGGCTGCGCTTGTTTCGCTCAAGGGCGAGCTTGAAGCGGCAGGAGTGCGCGTGAAGCTCGACGACCGTGAAAATCTAAGCGCTGGCTGGAAGTTCAACGAATGGGAAGTCAAGGGAGTGCCTGTGCGCCTAGAGCTCGGCCCACGCGACCTAGAAAAGGGGGTGCTTGTGAGCCTACGACGCGACACTTTGGAAAAAGGAGAACTGGCCTTGGATGGCGCCGCTGCAGCCATTCAAACTTTGCTGGAAGACATCCAAGAAAGCATGCTCCGCGACTCAGAAAAATGGCTTGATGCCAATATTTTTGAAGCCTCTACCGTTACCGAAATGGTGAAGATTCTCGACGAAACAGGCGGTTTTGTGAAGGCCCCTTGGGGCGGAACAGCCGACGACGAAAAACGCCTCCAAGAAGAAACCAAGGCCACCATCCGCATTGTTTCTGAAGAAGCCGTGCCTAAAGGAGCGGTGTGTTTGTTCACCAGTCAGCCTGCAAAAGCGATGGTTTACTTTGCGAGGGCGTATTAAATCCCCAACTGCTTGCGAATTTCTTCGGCGTTGGCTTGGTCTTGTTGGCCCTGGTTTTGAGCCTTGTACATGAGTTCGATGTCGCGCCAATCTGCCATGTGCTCTTTTTCGAGCTTCTCGAGTTGGGCGCCGTGTTTGGGGGAAAGTTCAATGAATTTCTCGCGCTCTTCTTCAAAAATACGAATCAATTCGTCCACCTGGGCTTGGCGTAGGGTAGGGATAGAGTCAATGATCTTCTTTTTTTCATCGCGGCTCAAAGAAATGGAGCCTGCCAAAAGGTTTATGAATTTCGCCTCATCAAAATTGAGTGGATGCGGAGGCAGGGTCACCGTGGTGGCGAAGCTAGCCATCTGCTTGGCGAACATGTAATTCGGATCTTGGGTAGGAGCTGGAGGAGGATCCTGTTGGCCAGGATCTTGATAAGCTGGTGGAGGTGTAGGCATCCCCTGGTATTGAGGGGCTGGTGCAGCTGCGTACTGGCCAGGCATCGGTGTAGGAGCTGGCGGAGTGGGCTGCGGGGAGTACTGAGGCTGAGGTGCTGCTGGAGGCATTTGCCCTCCTTGAGGTACCTGACCAAAGGCAAAGCCACCACTGTAGTTCTGTCCGGGATTGGTGTTATTGTCAGCCATATGTTTCTACGCAGAGAGAGTTTAGAAAATGCTCTTATAACAAGCAAGTTTCAACGAAAGTATTTTACCATCTTTAAAAGGACTTAGCAAGCCAGGTGCAGAAATTACAAAAAAAAGAGGGCCCCCTCCACGCCATGTAAGAGCCCTCTTCAACCGTAAGTTTTCTTTGTTATTTGACGGCTTGTCAAATAAGGTACGTTTTATACATTATTTTCAAAACTCTGTCTAGTCTTTTTGTGAAAAAACTTGTAGTATCAGGTTAGAAAAAAGCTCCACAAATGGACAAAAAACGCAGTTCACCCTTTTCCAAGACCTCACTTTTCTTCGCCCTGCTCTTTTTACTTGGCTTTGTGTATTTAGATATTCAAACCATTCAAAATCGCCCGCTTTCAAAAAAATCGATGTCTTCACTTGAAGAGATGAGTGCCAACTACCAAATGACGGTGGAAGACCTGTTTTCTCCAGAAGGCTCAAAAACTATCGCCCAAATCACCAAGGCCGATCTATTTACAGCGACACCAGAAGCAAACGACAACAAAGGCCTTTTGGTACGCTTGGAAGCAGGGAACGTCTTGCTTTTTGCACCAGCAGAAGCGCTTGAGGATGAGGAATTGCAGGAGATTGCAGAGCTCTACCTAGAACCGATCCCTGAAGTAGAAAGTGTAGAACTCGACCAAGACTTAGTTCTTAATGGTGAACCTGTCTACAAATGGACCTTATTCCCTGAAGAACCTCTTGTGGAGTTGAGCGAAACAGAAGTCCCTCTGCAGGAAAATGTCCGCGTTGCCGTGATTGATAGCGGCATGGACGTGAGTCATCCTCTTTTCAAAGACCATCCCATTGAAAAGGGTTGGAATACCTTTAATAACGATGAAAACCCTTACGACGATGTGGGCCATGGCACCCATGTGGCTGGCATCATCGCCCAGAACAGTTCACACGTCACCTTGATCCCCTACAAGATTGCCAGCGCCACCGGAGGGCGGCTTTCAAACGTTGTGGAAGGCATTCATCAAGCGATTGAGGATGAAGTGGACGTGCTGAACATGAGTTTCGGGATTTTCTCTCCTTCCGAAACCCTGGAAGACCTGATTCAGGAAGCGCAAGAGCAGGGTATTGTGGTGGTGGCTGCAGCAGGAAATGAGGGCAAAGACCAGGGTTTTTACCCCGCTAGTTATAAGGAAAGCATTGCAGTGGCTAGCGTGGATGGGATGGGGAATGCCCTTCCCCGCTCCAACTATGGGGCGTGGATCAGTGTGGCGGCCAATGGTTCGAGCATCTACTCTTCTCTACCCGACAACGATTACGGCACCAAGACTGGCACCTCTCAATCTGCAGCTTTTGTTTCAGCGGCAGTGGTGAATTTTTTATATGAGCATCCAGAAGAAACGTTTGAGAAGGAGGAACTTTTGAAGGAGCTCACAAAGGACAGTGAAATCATCGCAAAGGGAAAGCTTGCGGGCGTGCCAGTTCTTGAGTAAGCTCTCCACGCTTCACTCATTTCGGGCGATTAGCAGTTCGCTAATACGGCCCTCATTCGGAAGCTTAAGAGAGTCAAGCCTCTCCACGCTTCACTCATTTCGGGCGATTAGCTCAGCTGGTTAGAGCGCCACATTGACATTGTGGAGGTCAGAGGTTCGAGTCCCCTATCGCCCACCAGTCTTTACAAGATTGTATTTTTATATTATGATTTTTCCCTTTTTTTCAATTCATGACAGCAGAGCACTCAACAAAATGGCTTGATAGAGTCACCCCTGATACACGTAAAGAAGATGTACTTGGATACCATGGAACTTCCATTCATGCCCTTGCACATGCTGTCAAAACAGGACTCTGGCCTACTGGCTTACACACCCCAGGAGTTTTGCATTTTGTACCGGCAGAACGCCCTGGAGATGCTTTTACGGAAGCTGCACGATATGCTGAAATCAACGCCATCCGTTTTGCAATCTTAGATCGGTTTCGAAGATTAGGTTTTACTCCTACAAGACAATTCCTTCGCGGATTTTGGGGTCTTTCCGCGACATTTCTCAGTAGTGGAGCGATACCAAAAGAGCTCATAGATCCCCTCAATACAGAGATGCGAAAAGCAATAACCAAAGAAGATGACCAGATTGAAATTGATGCACTGCTCTTGGGGGAACAGTGTAAAGCGAATCGAAAGGGATTGGTTCTTTCTTTGCGTAGGCCCACTGGTGAGGACCCCAACGTACAAATAGAACCATTAAACATAACGGGTACGGTACAGTATGCAAACACAGGAGGGTTCCATCCCATGCATGTGGAAGATATCGTCCCAATGGGACATTACGAAGAGGGTCTACTACTCAGAAACCGCACCCTTAACAATGTGCATGTTTTTGATGGAAACTGGGTTGTACCAACTCAACGTCAAAAGAGGTCCTAATACCTAAAAAATCCCTCCAACTGCTCCTTTGTGGGCTGCTTTTTGGTCTCGAAAAGAGCCTCCATTTCTTCCTCAGAAATCGGCAAAGTTGTGGCAGCTTCGATCACTTCACCACTGGAGTAGAAGTTGTTGAGATCAGCAGGCGCATCGGGGCGGCCTATTGTGCGATCGGAAAATTGAACGAGATCACCCTTTTCGTCGAAAATGTAGACAAACTCCTTGGACCAGGTTTCGTAGCCAATTCCAACGGTGGCTATTGCCAGTGAGCCGTCCTCTTTTCTTGAATAAAAGTTGAAATAAGGAGGCACGCCCTCCAGAGATTCGGGAGGAAACGCTTCGGAGGTGTCGATGACAAACCAGTCGTAGCTTTCTGTACCAATGCCAGCCTCAATGGACTTAGCGAGCGCTTCCGCTTGTAAAAGAGGGCTGCCTTCAAGCAGAGCTTCGTTCTCCACGTGGGGTTCTTCATGACCAGCATCCGCGATGGCCTGCTCATCTGGGTTTGTTTTTGTGCAAGCCGTCAAAAAGACCAAGGCTGCGAAGAGAATAAGAGAGTTTTTCATAAGCTGTATTGGCTAGGAGTTCTACTCCATCATACGACAGTATTCGCACTCCCCACAAGCGGTCCACTCATCTGTCTTAAGAAAACGTAAGTCCATTATGTCCTGATAGACCTGCCGAATCTCTTCCTTAAGTGCTTCGATTTCGGCCTCGGTCACATTGTAGCTGCGAGTTTTGTGTTCACCATTTCTCTTACTCTTTTGAATAAAATCCACTTCCCCCGCTGTCATTGTGTAAGGAAAATGCTCTGATAAGTTGCAGAGCAGCTGGTAGAAGACGATTTGACGGTGGTAGTCACCATTGGGAGCCAGATCAGCAGCCTTGTTGTCAGGGTTCCCAGTTTTGTAATCCACTACCTTCACTGTTTTAGCCTCGGGGTTGAGCACTTCAATTTTGTCGATCTTCCCAGTAAGAGGGATGCCATCTAGGTGTACCCCTTGTGCATTGAAATCATATTCAGGAAGCACTTCATTCCTCCAGGAAGAAAGCGCTTGAGCATAATAGTCTTGGAGTTGATCGCGCCCCAACTCCAGAGCGTTTTTAAAATCACGAGCTGTGAGCACCTCAAAGGAAAGTTGTTTCTCAAATGCGCTCAAAAGGAAGTGGAGCGAAGGCAAGCTTCCACGACGGTACTCCAGAGCAAAATCGTGCAGAGCACGATGCACCGCTGATCCAAAAGAAGCGTTTGCATCTTTTGCACCAGGCACGCGAAGCAAGTTACGGTAGTAAAAAAGCCGAGGGCACTTTAGATAGTTGTTCAGATGGGTCACACTCATTTTATAATTTTCCAGCAAAGCTCGTACAAAATTATGCTCCTCTTCAGAGTGATCGGGTTTTGCTGGAGTCAAGAAGAGGGTTTGAAATCGATCGTTGGCCTCTTCTTCCAACGCTTGCGTATTTGCAAATTCCAGATGTCCCTCGAGTTCGGCAAGAAATTGTGAAGGCGCCTGGGCACGATCTGTTGAACTGGCATTTGCATAGCTCAATGTAAGTGTTTTGCGAGCACGAGTCATGGCCACGTAAAAGAGGCGGCGCTCATCTTCGTTGCGACTCTGAGCATCAAGACGTTGGTCATTTTTGAGTAGGCCAGCGGGTAAATGGATCTTAGCGTGACTGCGAGCATTGCCCCAGTGCTTATCAATACAGTTCAAAATGTAAACGTGATCAAATTCAAGCCCTTTGGATTTGTGAGCGGTCATCAAACGCACTCCATTTTTTTTGCTAGCCAATTCGTGCTCTTTAAGAGAAAGCTCGTTTTCTTCGAGTAGTTCCAGGTGACTCAAAAAGTCTTGAAGTGTGAGGTGGTGATTGGCTCGATTCATCTGCTTGAGAGCATCAAACAGAGAATTGAGTCGGTTGAGGTGCTCAAGCTTTTCAGGCTGATTCATAACAAAATCCACATAACCTGATTCATGGATGAAACGATCAAAAAATTCCATTAAAGAAACATTCTCGCTCAAAGCTTTCCACGTGAAGCAGAGCTGTGCAAAGTGAGAAAAGAGATTTGGATTCTGCAATTTCATTGCAGTTAGAGTGGATTCGTCACTCATTTGAAGGAGGTAAGAACGCTTATCTTTTCGAGCACTTTCGTTGAACTTGAGGATGTCGAGAGGATGGAAGTTCAAGAAATCATAGTGGAGTACATGGAAGAGGCCTAGGTTGTCTTCAAGGTTGTTTAAAAAACGAAGAAGATTGAGAAGTTTTTGCAAAGAACGATCTCTCAGTACGTCGAGTTTTTCTTCAAGACGGAAGGGCAAATCCATTCGTTGAAAAAGATCGAGCAGATCTTGAACATCACGGTGATTGCGGTAGAGAACGGCAATTTCACTGGCTTTTGCTCCAGCAGCGATGCGCGCTTGAATGCTTTTTGCAATAAAGTACGCCTCTGTTTGTGGATTCGAAAGTGCGGCAACCTGAATAGGTTCGCGAGGCAAATCTTTGGCTGCAACGAGTTCATCTTGCAACTCAGGCACAAGCTTAGCCAGACCGTGCTCATTGTATTGAATCAGGTGATGAGCAGCATCCAAGATACCCTGCTGACTGCGGTAATTTTGTTTGAGAGACACCAACCCAACGTGATTTTTATAACGGTGATAGAAAGCTAAAATGTTTTCGAGTGAAGCACCTTGAAAGCGGTAAATGGATTGCTTGTCATCCCCCACCACAAAGAGATTGGGCTGATCGAAATAGGAACCAAGCAGTTCAAGGATTTCATTCTGTGCTCCGTTTGTATCTTGATACTCATCGACCAAGATATATTGAAATTGCTCTTGCTGGCGGGCCAAGAAGTCCGGATCGCTTTTGAAGCGCTGTACCACAAAGAGAATCATGTCTTCAAAGTCATAACGACCAAGCTCACGAAGTTGGGTTTGATAGCGACGGTAGATTTCAAGCAAGGCTTTTTGTTTGGGAATTTGGTCGTAGAGATCAAGCAAGGCTTCTTTGACTTGAGCCTTGAATTGAGTACGACCCTTTTTATCGAGCGGCTCCATTGGGATTAAAGCTGACAATGGACTGCCTTCAAGTGAGGGCAAAATGGCAGATACATCAGCTTCCGTGAGCGAATTCCCATGAATAGCACAAAACGCTTCAAGGTCGGCTCCATGCTTTTCCAAAAAAGCCTCAATCCCTTGGAGTAAGCTGTCAAACTGCTCTGGAGAAATGGCCTCGCGTTTCAAATCCTTGATGCGCCCAATAAGATCGCGCTGGTAAAAATAAGGACTACCAATCGGCTTCATTGGATGATTCCCTGGCCATTCATCAATAAGACGGCGGAAGAGTTGAATGCACTCCACTTCAGTCAAAGACTCAAGCTCGCGCGTCTTTATAAAACGTTCAGGATGAGACTGAATCAATTCATTACAAAAAGAGTGAAACGTATGAATGCGTACCTGGTAAGCCACTGGGCCGATCTTTTCCAAAAGACGCTTGCGCATTGCTACTACTCCAGATTCGGTAAAAGTGAGACAGAGCAGATTGTAGGGCTCCATCTGCGTGTGCTCCAAAAGCTGAACGATGCGTTCAGCAATCACTTGGGTCTTCCCTGTTCCTGGACCTGCCAAAACCATCATGGGACCCTCCGAGTGAGAAGCTGCTTTCGCTTGCTCTGGGTTCATGACTTAGGGGTTACTGGTCTCGGCTAGCAATGTCTTCTCTCCTTTTTCCAGCAGTTCACGAGCATTATCGAAGGTGAGTTTACGCATGGCCTGTTCATAAGGCAGCCAAATGAAACCCTTGTGTTCAAAGGAAATGGTCACTGCTTCCGTAGGAGTTTCTGCCAGAAAATAGACGACGTTTTTCTTAACACGCTCCTTAGCTCCTCGATTGAACTCGTAGTACATGATTTCACGGTAGCCAGGATGAATCTTAATGTCCGTAATGCCTGTTTCTTCTTCAAGTTCGCGCCGGGCCGTGTTTTGCTCGGAATCATCTCTCTCCTCCACGTGGCCCTTCGGGAAATCCCAATGCCCTCCAGGATAGTTCAACAAAAGGTATTCACGAACAGAACCATTCATTCGATAAAGCACAACCCCACAGGATTTTTCGTTCACCTCACGAGTGGGGCGCTTTTTAGAGCCCCCCTTCTTAGATTTAAAGAAGAATTTCATATTGTCTTCATTGTAATGGATCGACTCAAAAATGTCAGCTTTTTTTCAGAACGAACTTGCTAGACTTCAAGTCATGTTACAACAATTCCTTCAAGTCTTCTTCCCCAGCACCTGTGTTTCTTGTGGTTATTTGGAACAGAGTCTCTGCCTGAATTGCGCCGACCATCTGAATTTTTCTCCCCACGTAAGAGATTTGGATGGACTCACCGTGTACTCAGGTTTCAACTACGAGCCGGATTCGGTGCTTGCCGACTTGATCCACGCGTTCAAATACAAACATGGTTTCAACCTGGCGCGACTTTTGCAACCCTACATGATCAAAACCCTAGTCCTTTTTGTACAAAACCCTCAAGATTGGCTGCTTTGCCCCGTTCCTTTGTTCAAAGCTCGCCTGCACGAGCGTGGTTACAACCAATCTGAAAAACTAGCCAGACCCATGGGACGACTCTTGGGGATGGATTTGTACTTGAATTTGGTTCGAGGAAAAGACACCGGTTCACAGGCCAAAGTGGCCACCCGAGAAGACCGCCAACGGAACATGGAAGGAGCTTTTTCGGTGCGCGGCTCTGGAGTTCGTGGTCGACGCATTTTACTTGTCGACGACGTGGTGACAACAGGATCAACTTTGTTGGCCTGCCAGAAAGTGCTCTTGGAGGCTGGTGCAGCCGAGGTAACAGCGCTCACTTTGGCGGATCGAGTTTCACTTCCAGCCATTGAAGCCCCTATGCTAAACTCTCCCTGATGAAAGTTGCTTTTGTTCATGATTTTCTTTTGAAGTTGGGCGGAGCCGAGCGTGTGCTCAAAAGCCTGATGGACCTGTACCCAGACGCACCTGTGTACACGTTGCTTTATGATGAAAAAAAGGTAGGCCAAGTCTTCCCAAAAGAGCGGGTTAGAAGCTCTTATTTGCAGAAATTTCCGCGCTTTTTGCCTGGCATGCACAAACTGCTTTTTCCACTCATGCCTGGTGCAGTGGAAAATTTTGACCTCAGCGACTTCGACGTGGTGATCAGCAGCAACAGCGGGTATGCACATGGTGTGGTTACAAACCTAGAAACCGTGCACATTTCCTACTACCACTCTCCCATGCGTTATGCTTGGGACTACACCCATCAATACCTCCGCGAACAAGCTTTGGGCTGGATCGGCGAGCTCTTTGTGAGTCGATTTTTGCACAAAGTACGGCAATGGGATTTTTTGGCTTCCGATCGAGTGGATGTGGCCATAGCCAATTCCAAAACTGTCCAACAGCGCATTCGAAAATATTATCGAAGAGATGCCGAAGTCATTTATCCTCCGGTGAATGTGGATCTTTTTAAAGCCTCTGCAAAAAACGAGGGGTATTTCCTCATTGTTTCAACCTTAACTCCCTACAAGCGTATTGATTTGGCTGTGGAACTTTTCAACAGGCTAGGTAAAAGACTGGTCATCATAGGAGAGGGGCCAGATAAGGCGCGTTTAAAACACATCGCTGCCAGCAATGTGGACTTTTTAGGATTCAAATCAGATGAGGTGGTGAGAGAGTATCTGGAAAATTGCAGGGCCTTTTTGTTGCCAGGTGAAGAAGATTTTGGAATCGCAGCTGTGGAAGCAATGGCTTGCGGAAAGCCCGTACTCGCTTACCGAAAAGGCGGCCTCACAGAAACGATGATTGAAGGAACAACAGGAGAGTTTTTTGACGAACCTACAGTGGAGAGCTTGGAGAAGGGTTTGACTCAACTGCTCATCAATGAAAAAAATTACGACCCAGAAACCATTGCCGAACATGCGCAAGAGTACTCTCAAGAACAGTTTAAAAAAGCTATGAAGGCTTTGGTGGACCGTGTTACAATGGCTTCCTAATGCCACAAATGAACCTAGCGCTCTATCGAAAATACAGACCTCAATCCTTTGATGAACTGGCAGGGCAACCTGCAATCGAAAGGACTCTGCGCGAAACCATGAAGCAGGGCCGTTTTGTTCATGCTTATTTATTTGCTGGGCCTCGTGGTACTGGTAAAACCAGCACGGCACGGCTTTTGGCTCGTGCCATTCAATGCTTGAACCGTGATGCAGAAGGCGCACCTTGTGGCTCTTGTGATGTTTGCCAAGCGCAAGAACGCAACGAACTCATTGATCTGGTGGAAATTGATGCTGCCTCGAATCGTGGTGTGGACGAAATTCGTGATCTGCGTGAGAAAATTCGTTTTTCCCCCACCCTTGCCAAGAGCAAGGTTTACATCATCGACGAGGTGCACATGCTCACCAAGGAAGCTTTCAATGCTCTACTCAAGAGTCTGGAAGAACCCCCTTCACATGTGTACTTCATCCTGGCAACAACTGAACTTCACAAAATTCCAGAAACCATTTTGTCTCGTTGCCAACGGTATGATTTTAAACGCCTTCCCAAGCGCGCCATTGTTGATCGACTTGCTCACATTGCTAAGGCAGAAGGTTTTCCCTACGAAATGGGTGCTTTGGAACTTCTAGCTCATCATGCAGATGGTGGAATGCGCGATGCAATTTCCATGTTGGAACAGTTTGCCAGCGAAGGTCTACGTGAGGATTTGATTCGTGAACGACTCGGGGTGAACCACCACCACAGCTGTGATGAACTCTATGTGGCTCTGGGCACTGCTGACACACAAGCAGGCATCAACTTGATTGAAAAACTTCATAACGAAGGTGTGCATCTTCAACAATTCACTACTGACTTTTTGTCTCTGCTGCGTGGGAAACTCCATGAAGCAGTAGCTGCCAACAAAAAGGGTGTATTGCCCAAATTGCTGGATTGGATTGAACTGTTCGATGATGCATGGGTTAAGCTCAAACAAGCAAGCATTGTCCAACTCCCGCTGGAAATTGCGGTTATTCGTGCCACCCACAGCCCTCAAACTGAAGCTCCTCAACAAGCAAAACGCCAAGAAGGTTTAGTCCATATGGATGCCATCCAAAGCCAGTTGTCTAAAGTTTTAGAAGCCATTCGCAACCCAAGTTTCCGTCAATCTTTTGGAACAGCTCGCCTCAAAAAGCGCGAAGGCAACGTGCTCACTTTCGCCTTCAACAGTCGCTTCCACTACGACAAGGTGCATTCTGCTGAAGCACTGGTGGACATAGAACAAGCTTTCAAAAGTTTGCTCAATGAGCCTGTAAAAGTAATGATGGAGGTGGAAACCACTCAGCTCATGCCTGAGACTGCTCCAGTAGATACCCTCGACTGGGAAACTGCTGAAGAACCCTTATGATCCCTTCTGAACTTCGCCCTCTCTATGTAGCCATGGGACCTTTCCAAGGAAAGGTGGTCCACATAGCTGGATCCAAAGGAAAAGGCAGCACGGCTGTTTTGCTGAGCCGTCTTTTGGAGTGGAATGGACACCGAGTGGGAACTTTCACTTCTCCCTTTTTCTTGGAAGAAGAGGAAATGATTCAGGTGAATGGAGTTGCAATTCCTAAGGAGCGCCTGGTGACTTTGAAAGCACGTTTTCCTGAGCTTAGCGAATTCGAACAACAGACTTTTGCGGCTCTGGAGTTTTTCAAAGAAGAAGCCTGCGATTATGCCGTTTTGGAATGCGGTTGGGGCGGCGCAAAGGACGCGACCAATGTTGTGGACGAAAAGACACTCACTTTGCTCACACACATTGAACTCGAACACACCGCTGTATTGGGAAAAACTTTGGAGGAAATCACAGAGGAGAAGTTGGGCATCGTTCGACCCGGAGTTCCTTTGCTCACTCTAAAAAGTCAAAAGGAAGCCGTAAAAAATACCATCCTGGAACTCTTCCCAAGTGCAGAATTCATAGACGGGCAAGGCTTGAGCACGCATCACCCCGATGTGGCTGGTTTAGTGCTCGCCTCTGCTAAAAAACTTGGGCTTTCGGTGGATAAAGAACGTCTTGGAAAAGTACAAATCCCTGGTCGTTTTGAAGTCGTTCCCTTTGGCATTCACACACTTACTTTGGATGTAGCACACACCCTAGATAGTGTGAGTTTTGTGAAAAAATCTTTGCATGCAGATTCTTGGGCTGTTCATTTTTTGAGTGATAAAAGCCTCGATCTACCTGCTCTTTTCGAGAACGAAAATAAAGTCTGGATCATGCTCCAAGATGATCGGGCTGGGAAAATCCCAAACTCCTGGAGGGCTCTCAGCATGGAAGAGTTTTTAACTGAACTTTCAAAAAATAAAACCCCACAACACATTGGGATGCTTGGATCTTTTAAATTGTTGGCCAGATTCAAAAAAATCCACGACGGGTTTGTTCCTAAATAGTAGTCCCCCACTATGTCCCGCCGTGGATCGTTTGCAATAACGGCTTGGCGGATAGAAAGTTTCACTAAAACTTCAATTTTCACACAGTTTTTTGAACTTTTCTTCGTCTACAATTTCCACCCCAAGAGACTGCGCCTTTTCCAGCTTTGATCCGGCTTTCTCTCCTGCCAAAAGGTAGTCTGTTTGTGCACTTACCGAGCTGCTCACTTTACCTCCTGCTGCTTCGATTTCTGCTTTGAAATCTTCGCGTGGACGACTCAAAGTACCCGTAATCACAAAAGTTTTCCCAGCCAAAGGGCCAGCGTTGTTTTGTTTTGGAGGCCAGTTGAAGCTCAAACCAACGGCTTCAAATTTTTGCAGGAGGGCCTGATGGTAAGGGTCTGTAATCCACTCCACCACACTGCCACCCATGCGTTCTCCAAATCCCTCGATGCCTTCAAGATCTTCCAAGCTCGCCCCTCTTAAAATCCTCAAGAGTTCGGCTGGAGTGGCTTCTGGAGTTTCGCTGTGTTCTGCCAAGAAACGCGCCAGCAGCTTGGCTGCCTGTTCACCGATAAAACGGATGCCAAGACCAAAAAGAAATCGGTAGAGGTCTACCTTCCGACGGGCTTCAATAGCATCCAAAACATTTTGAGCGCGCTTTTCTTTAAAAAGCGGCAACTCCAAAATCTGCTCACGAGTGAGTAAAAAGATATCGGCAAAATCGCGCACAAATCCAAATTCAATCAGCTGATCCACGACCTTATCGCCGAGCGATTCAATGTCCATGGCTCCACGAGAAACAAAGTGACTAAACGCCTCACGTTGCCTCCCTGGACAGTTCAAAAACTCACAGCGGTGGGCTGCCTCACCCTCTAGCCGTATCAACGTGTGACCACACATGGGACATTCTTTAGGAAAGATGTAAGGTGTTGAAGAGGATGGTCGCAAGTTTGTAAGCACTTCCACCACTTCAGGAATCACGTCTCCAGCCTTTTGAAGAATGACTGTATCACCGATACGAACGTCTTTACGTTGTATTTCATCTTCGTTGTGCAAGGTCGCTCGAGAAACCGTAGAACCTGCCACAGAAACAGGCCTGAGTTCAGCGACAGGCGTTGCTGCACCAGTGCGTCCAATTTGAATGGTGATGCCTTCGACCACCGTTGTGCTTTGTTCTGCAGGAAATTTATATGCCACCGCAAATCGTGGAGATTTTGCCGTGTATCCCAGCTCTTCTTGTTGCGCTTTGCTGTTCACCTTGAACACAATCCCGTCGATTTCGTAGGGCAAGTTTTCACGATTTTTTTGCCATTTTTCCACGTAGGCAAGGCTAGCTTCTGCAGATTTGTGAACTGCATATTCTTTGTTCACTGGGAGGCCTAAACTTTTGAGCAATTCAAGTAAGTCCTCTTGTGTTTCTGGAAGCTCCTTCAGGTTGTTTTCTCCCAAAGAATAGGTAAAAAACTGCAAGCCTCTCTCTGCTGCCACGTTGGGGTCCAATTGCCGGATAGTACCTGCTGCTGCATTGCGTGGATTTGCGAAACCTTCCATCTGAGCAAAGTTGGCTTTTGGCAAAATCACTTCACCCGAAACCTCCATTGTTACGGGCTGGAAAAGGCGCAGAGGGATGTTTTGGATGGTGCGCACAGTATGCGTCACCTCCTCTCCTTCTTGACCATTCCCTCGAGTGAGCGCTTTCGCCAAAAACCCGTCTTCGTACCAAAGCGTGATGTTGAGACCATCCAGCTTGAGCTCAGTCACAAACTCCGCCGCCCCCACTGCCTTGAATACCCGCTCCTCCCAAGCCTTCAACTCTTCCATTGAAAATACATCTGCAAGACTCCATTTAGCACTTTTATGGGCTATCTTTGGGAAACGACCCGAAAGCATAGATCCAACCCTTTGTGTAGGTGAGTCTGGAGTAATGAATTTGGGATAAGCTGTCTCTAGCTCAATAAGTTCACGCTTAAGAGCATCTCGAACCGCTTCAGAGACCTTGGATTCATCTAAAACAAAGTACTCATAGTTGCGCTGGAGAATTTCTTTACGCAACTGTGCAATCCGCTGCTCTGCCTCCTTTTCGTTCATAAGTTTATGGTATTGTGATTTTAACGACTTTCTGCTATAATTAACAGATTTATTTCCACGCCATGGCTGACCTCAATCCTCTCTACGACCCTGCAACAGACAATGCCACGATCGCAGATGAAACTCAGAAACGGCTGAACCAACCTTTGGCCGCACAAGGGCTTTCCAACGAAGACCAAGCTCTTCTGAATCAGATTCTAACCCTAGTAGAAGCTGGAACCATCCAGTTGTACACCCCTTCCTCTCTTTTGAATCAGGCAGTTTATACAACTTTGAACTCCGAAGCACAGGGCAAAGCGGATCAAAACGCCGTAAACATGCTCAGTAAGATTCGCGACATTGTGAATCTGCACAAAGCGGGTATGGACACCACCTACCAAGTGGAAAACCTCGTCCACGCTCTACGCCTGAACAAGGAGAGCCTGGAGGCCCAAGCGGGTAATGTATTTTTAATCTAAACTATGGGAGACGGACCAGATGTACAACACGGACCCGAAGGAGCCCCTTCAGCACCCATTGAGACCAAGATGGACCCCCAAAAACTTGGAGAAGTTAGTGGGAAATTGCAAGCCGCTCGCCAACAACGAGAAGCAGCAGAACTCAAAGACAAAGCCAGCGACACCGAGGCGCAAGCTGCGTTTAAAGCTGCTGATCAAGCCAAGTTAGAAGCCGAGTTTGAAAAAGATGGAGAGCCAAGCGATGCCACCTTGATGGCTTTCATCGCTTCGGATTACTTTAACCTGGAAGACATCGACGCCAGCCAAGCGGATGCACTCACTGCACTTTTGGCTCCTGGAAGAGGCGAAACTCCCATTCCAGCTGATTTGAGAGCTGAATTGGTGGAGGCCTACGGAAGTGCCAAAGAAGTGTACAAAGAAATTGATTACAGAGATGAACGTGAAGTGACTGAAGAGATAGCTGCAGCTGAAAAAAAGAATAGGGCGACCTACAGTGAACCGATGCAAGCTAAGATCGATAAGTACATCGAAAATGCAAAACAAGGGCTCTTTGACCGCCAACTCACTGATTTCTTGGTGGATCGAGCTAAGAAAGCAGGCGATCAGCCCAGCCCTCTAGACACCGCCGTAATTTGGGTTGGGACTCAACTCGCTCAACTCTTGATTGCCGATGATCAGCCTGCCAGCAAACACTTGGCCAGTCTGGTTAAACCTGCAAACTACGCAAAACGCCAAGCGCTAGAAGCTGCCATTGGTCTCCATTTGGTGGTGAATGAAAGCACAGGAGATGTCTTTGTAGACTGGGTGGAACCCAGCGGCAAGCTTCCCCAAACCGACCGTGCCTTTGCCTTAGCTAAAGATGTGATGGGGGATGGGCCAGCGGCTCGCCTCTTTGACAAAGGCCTCACCATGGACACCACGCTGGCTCAGTTGGAAGCAAGTCTCAAAGACTATCCTGAATCTGAGCAAGCCAAGCTTAAGAAACTCATCGAAGGCATTAAGAAAGATGCCGGGGAGGACTCTGGAAATGTAAAGGTGGTTGAGTACCTGCAAGGACATAGCGACAACTTACGTGTGGCCATTGGTTTGACTCCAGCCCCTAGTGCGGAAGAAAGTGAAGAAACTTCAGAAACCCCCGAGAGTCCAGAAATTGCCTACGAGAAAGCTCTTTTTGCAGCAACTGGGAAAGTGTTGACAGAGGAAGCAGATCAAAAAGCGTTTGCAGCAGCGGTTGCAAGTGTTGGGAAAGGATCCTTAAAGGAAGCCTATCCTGAACCTGGAGCAGATGGAGTCCTTCGAACCTTTGAAACCCTTCGTTTGATGGGCGATGCTTCGGCTGCCCTGAAAGCTGTGCAAGACTCTTTAGGCACAAGTAACCCCGAGCTCGCAGCGAAAGTCGCAAAAATCGACACGAAAGATGCTGAAAAACTGGCGAAATCGCAAACTAAAGCCGAAAAAACAGCTAAAAAAGATTCCCCTTCATCTGACACGAATCCCCCTGTATAATCTAAACGTATATGGACCAAAGCACGCCACAAGATCCAGCTCAGAATCAAGCGACCACGGGACAACAAGGTCAAGGAACGACCATCCCACCCATCGTTCTTGAAAAGTACCCCGATTTAGTTGAGCTCATCAAAAAAACCGAATCCATGTCGGACGAGGAACGCGCGTACTGGTTCCAAATTTTGCCGATCATGACCGAAGAACAAGTGGCACGTCTAAGACAGATTTTGAATGAAGAAAAGACACAACTTGCCAAACTCGATCAGGAGTATCAAGGCCAGCTCCAAAAGCTGAACCAAAAGCACCTCAATGAGTGGAACAATTTCGAGAAAAAGCAAGAACGCGAAGACCGTAAAAAAGCAGAAGATGCCAATAGGGCTCAAGAGCAAGCTGAAGAGGCAGCCCTGTTGCAACAGTTAGAAGATACTGACTCTAAGTAAGGATTACGTTGCCCTTCATTTTGGTTTACTCAGACAAGAGACTGATTTCAGTTTGAACCCTTCTTTCGTCGAACCTATATCTTTCTTTAAGAGCTTCAATCGCCTCCGTAAGTTCTTTCAAGCGGTCTGAATCCTCTCTAGACAACTCATCACTATCGAATTCTTTATTGCTCAAATCTCTTCTTTCACGAACCATGATTGCCATTGCTTTATAAAGCGCATCGTTGGCTTCTGGTTTTGGCTCTTTTGTTGTTTCTGTATATTCTGCAGCCCAAGGGTCTGTTGCACGCTCTTCTAGTGAGAGTTTTTTTCGCTTCTCCTTCATCCTTTCTTCAAGGGTTTTGTGATTGAAGCGCGAACCGCCTGCACCACTCCTCAAATCTTCGATGGGTTCAACTGTAGATTCTGTTTCACCATTCATATAATCAATCAAGGGATCTCCTGTCAGTTCAAGCAGTCTGTCAAAAGACTCCACTAAGCTTTCTCGATCCTCCTGTTCAACACTTTTCAAAGGTGTTTTTTTCTTTTTCCCCTCCTCTTCCTCTGGTTGTTTTGACTCTCCTTTAAACCTAAAACTCAAATCTTCCAAAACGGTTAAGTCAAAAGGCTGTTTCTGACCAGAAGCAGTAGGGTGGTGGATTTTAACTTTCACATCAAATTGGTTGGGTGCAGCCAGTCCTTTCCAAACCACCTCTACAGAGATTTCTGTTCCTGGTGGGAGAAAGCGTGCAAAGTAACCACCCTCTTTAAAACTTACAATACGTTCTTCCAATAGCTTTTTAAGCCCGCGAACTCTTTCTGGAGCTTTTTCAATGTGCAGTTGACGCGCTTCTTCAGGAGTAAGTGGCGGAAGTTCGGTGGCTTCTTCTTCCTTTTCACGGTCTTCCTTTGGTTCACGTTCTGGCCTTGGTTCACGTTCTGGCCTTGGTTCACGTTCTGGCTTTGGTTCACGTTCTGGCCTTGGTTCACGTTCTGGCTTTGGTTCACGTTCTGGCCTTGGTTCACGTTCTGGCCTTGGTTCACGTTCTGGCCTTGGTTCACG
>CAYLWB010000006.1:32659-44190 GCA_964387375.1 uncultured Candidatus Peribacteria bacterium
GTTCTGGCCTTGGTTCACGTTCTGGCCTTGGTTCACGTTCTGGCCTTGGTTCACGCTCTTCCTTTTCACGTTCTGGACTTGTACGTTCCTCTTCATCCTCCTCTTCCTCTTCCTCTTCTTCCTCTTCTTCTTCTTCCTCTTCTTCTTCCTCCTCTTCTTCTTCCTCCTCTTCTTCTTCCTCCTCTTCCTCCTCTCCCTGGCCACCCATAGCTGAAGACGGCCTCTGCGTTGAGGCGGAGGTTGCAGATGAAACAATCGCCTCTCCTGGCCTCATGGGCACATCATCAAAAGTTTTGTTCCCATCACGGTCATAAACAGTGAGCTTACCATCTCGAATTTCCACTTTACCCTTGTCGGCCTCTCCGAGTGGGGCCATGAGTTCGTCCACGTTGCCTTTTGTCGAAGCCGTGGTTTTCATAACATAAGCGAGGGAAAGGTAAGATTCCTTTTCAGCTTGATCGTCTGGAAGGCCAAATTGAGCCTTATAGAAGCCTTTGAGCAGCACAAAAAGAGTGTCACCTTTCACAATTTTATGATCCAGAGTTTTACCCTTGTGGTCAGCCAATGTTTTATAGCCTTCAAGGTGATTGATCACGTCGTCAAAAGCCATTCCCAACTTGAGCTTGACCCGGTCTTCGTAAAACTTGGCACGGACTTCATACGAGGTGAATTCGGCAGGAGCCTGGCGCTCACCCTTCCACGTTTCAACTTCTTTGTGCCAATTGGAACCAGATTCTGGCATGAGATCAAAATAATCTCATAATTGTACCAGAAAATGAGCTTTTACTCAATGAGTTCTGCCCTGACAACGAGGCGTCGCAAAACAGTACCTACGGGAGTGCAGGTCATCAGTGTGAGCACTTTGTCTGTGCCTTGAGCCAGGACCTCCACATTTTTCGGACTAACTTCTTCCTTGCTGACCACCCTGTAGTGGTATTCAGTTTGATTGTAGGTGATATAAACGTCGTCCCCAATCTGCAGACGAGGCAACAATGCAAAAACGCTGTTGTAGGGGCTGGGTTCCCAAAATACATTTGAACTGTGTCCTGTAAAAAATGCATTTCCTTCTTGGCCAGGAAGAGCCGTGCCAGGATAATGAACCACACCCTGTTCCAAAGCCTTGTGGATCTGATCTTCAAGCTGGTTCCAATCGCTTCCAATGAGGGCTTCTACACCCAGCTCGGGTTCCACAATGGGTGCGTTGACTTCGATAACAGGAATGGAAATGCGGTTCTCAAAACTGGTTGGGGTGAGGTCCAGTGGTAAAAATCCATTTTCCTCGGTTGGGGTAACAGTACCCTCAGTACTTTCCAAAATGCTCTGCCCCATTGCGTCACTGGAGATAAAAATCTGTTGCATGCTGGCGGCAAAAATCTTGCCATACGAACGCGCGTTGGTGATCGAGAAAAGAAAGAGAAAAATCAGCGATGCAGCCACCACAAAACGCATGAGATTTTCGGTGAGCGTGGGCCCCTGCCACTGCAAAACCTTCACCTTGAGTTTGCCCTTGGCGGGCAAGTCGAGACGGTAATGGTCTTCCTCAGGCAAATCTAGGATTTTGCGATCCGCTTGAAAGGCCAGTTGAGCAAAGTGAGCTTGGGAGGGTTTCATGGCTCCTTCACTTTAACAGAATGCTCTCAAAAAATCTCGTGTTCTTTTTAAAACCTCACCAGGTCATGATTCCTCCACCTATCACCTGTTTGTCCTTGTAGAATACGAGTGATTGACCAGCCATAACCGCACGCTGAGGCTCCGTAAATTCAACAAAAATTTTGCCGTCCTTTTCGTGAAATTTTCCCTTTGCATAAGTGCCATGACTGCGAATTTTAAGGTCAAACTCCTCCCCTTCTTTAGGCATTTCTCCGGAAAGAAAATTGGTTTCGCGCAGATCAATCTGCTTAGAAAACAACTCCTGCTCACTGCCCACAATGAGAGCATTCTTCAGTGTGTCCACTTTGTTCACATAAAGAATTCCATTGGGACCGCCAATGCCGATTCCTTTGCGCTGGCCAATGGTATAAAAAGGGAGGCCTTCGTGTTCACCGATTTTTTCTCCAGCAGTATTGTGAATTTCTCCAGCCTGAAAGTCTTTTCCTGGCTTGAGGTAGCGCTGTAGAAAGGGCAGATAACTTTTTTCCGGATAAAAGCAAACGCCCTGACTTTCCTTCTTGTTTTCCAATTCCTTAAGCTTGAATTTTTTTGCGAGAGCACGGACTTCGCTTTTATCGTAGTCTCCCAAGGGGAAGAGCAGTTTTTTGAGCTTATCTTGGCTCAAATTGTATAGGAAATAGGTTTGATCTTTAGAGTCGTCCTTGCCACGAAAAAGCTGCACTTCCCCCGAAGATGTGGTCTGGAGCTTGGCATAATGACCCGTCGCAAGAAAATCACAACCCAGCTCCTCCATTTTTTTAAAAAAGACCCCAAATTTGATTGTTTTGTTGCAGCGCACACAGGGGTTTGGCGTTTCTCCTTCCCGATGCTGCTCCAAAAAGTAGTCCACAACATTTTCTTTGAAGACTTCTTCAAAATTGACGGAATAAAAGGGAATACCCAGGCTTTGACAAATGGACCGTGCAAACATGAGAGATTCAATGGAACAGCATTTGTTCTGTGGGAATTTTTTACGATCTTCCAGATCAAAAAGCGTTGGGTCCGCCCATAAATTCATGTAAACACCAATACAATCATAACCCTGTTCTTGAAGCAGGGCTGCGACAACCGAAGAATCTACACCACCCGACATCCCCACCAAAACCTTGCCTTTAGAAGCCATAAAACTTGTCTTTGAAGTAGCGGCACTATAAAATGATTCATTAAAGAGGTCAATCAAGCCCTTCCTATGATTGAAAATCTCATCCGAGCAACACAAGCCTATCTTCCCGACCTCAATGTCGCTCGTCTTGAACAAGCTTATCGTTTTGCTGAAGCTGCCCATGCAGGTCAACTCCGAAAAGATGGCAAGACCCCGTACATTGCACATCCTCTTGCGGCTGCCCTCTTATTAACAGAGTTGCATGTGGATGAAGACACTCTCATTGCAGCCTTGTTGCATGATGTCCCCGAAGACACACAAAGTTCAATCGAAGAAATTGAAGAGCATTTTGGCGAAGAAGTGTCTTTTCTAGTAAAAGGCATCACTAAACTCTCAAAGGTTCACTACCGGAACGATATGGAAGAACGGCAAGTGGATTCTCTAAAAAAATTGTTCATCCACACGGCGCAAGATCCACGTGTGATTTTAATCAAGCTGGCAGATCGTCTGCACAACATGCAAACACTGGAAGCTATCCCCAACCCACAGAAGCGCCAACGAATTGCCTCCGAAACCTTGGAGATTTTTGTACCCATTGCAAACCTATTTGGCGTATGGAGTCTCAAGAGCCAACTCGAAGATCTGTGTTTTAAAACACTGCAACCAGAGGATTATGCTGAAATCAAAACTCTCGTGGAAGCTTCTTCATTCGACAAAGAGGATTTTATAAAAAAGAACAAGCAAAAGATTACAGACCTACTCCGAAAAAATGCAGTCGCGTTTCAATTCGTTGAAGGACGTGAAAAAAACTACTACAGCATCTATCGAAAAATGGTCCATGGAGATAAATCTTTTTCGGCACTTTACGATTTGGTGGGCCTAAGAATTGTGGTGAATACTGTTGGAGATTGCTACCAAACACTCGGGATTCTTCATCAAAATTTTCGCCCCAAGGTGGGTCGCCTCAAAGACTACATTGCAATACCAAAAAACAATGGATATCAAGGCATTCACACCACCGTTTTTGGAGAGGATGGAGTGATCATGGAACTGCAAATCCGAACGGAGGCCATGCATTTGGAGAATGAGTATGGAATTGCTGCTCATTATTTTTATGCAAAACCCAATCAGAAAAAAAAGAAGTATGTCTGGATGCAAAACATCTTGAGCCTACAAAAAGAAATCCAAAGCAATGCCGATTTCCTTAAGCATTTAAAACTGGATATTTTTGAAGATCGCATCTTTGTCTTCACTCCTCGTGGCGATGTTATTGATCTGCCTAAAGGTGCAACCGTGTTGGATTTTGCCTACCACGTACACAGCGAGATCGGCATGTTGGCGGAAGGAGCACAAGTGAATGGCAAGGACTATGGTTTGGGTCACATTTTAAAGAGTGGGGATGTTGTTTTCGTGAAAGTTTCAGAATCCACAAAGGGCCCTCAAGTGGATTGGCTACATCAGGCAAACACCAGCTTAGCTCGCAACCGTATTCGTGAATTTCTTAAAGAGAAAGATCGGACTAGTGTTGTGGAACAAGCAGAAAAGGTTTTGGATGAAACTTTAAAGATTTTTGGTCTACACGGGCTCGCTGCCATCAATGAGGTACAACGCCTAGAACTCATCAAAATATATGGGATGAAAGACTGGGAAAGCATCCTGCTGGGGCTTGGCCAAGGAATGATTTCTACACAGGACTTACTTTTAAAGATCTATTCAGAAGACCAACTGCTTGGAGAGGCCCATCCTTCAAGCACTGGCTCCGTCCATATTGTTTGCCTGAACGTGGAAGTAGAAGATCGACTCGGACTCCTAGCAGAACTGTCCAATCTTTTTGCAAGCCATGGAATCAATTTGATTGGCGTGCACAGCAATAGGAACGCAGACAGTGGGGATTACTCTCTTAAATTTACTCTGGAAATGGGCGGCTTAGATGATTATCAAAATAGCATTAAAGCGTTGGGCCATATTGAAGGTGTACACAAGATCACGCGTTGCGATATCCACGAATCAAATCACTTAAACTCAATTGATTCTCATAAAAAGCACGCCCAATAAGCACGCCCCTCACACCTGCTTGAGCCAGCAAAACTATATCGTGCTCACTCGCTATGCCTCCCGAGGCATAGACCTCTTTTTCTGAAAAATAGACCGCCTTTTCCATCAGGTCAAAACTTGGCTGAAAGAGGGTACCCTCGGCATTCAAGTCCTTCACCAAAAGTGTTTCAAATGGGTAATTTGAAAGCTCTTCGAGACGTTCTGTTATTTTTTCCTGAAGAGTAACTTGCAGGCCCACGATCAGTTTTTTGGACCCAAATTCTTTCAAAGCCTCTTCATAAATGGGCTCCGCGCTACGACCCAAAACCACACGGTCTGCCCCATCTTTAAAGAGTTGACGCAAGGTTGGCAGGTCCCGCACTTGTCCAGCCCACCATATTTCTCCATGAAAGAGAGGACGGAACTCCGGCAAATGTTCACGCTGATTCCCTTCAAGATCCACAACAAAGAGCTTCTCTGCCCCCTGTTCATTAAAAGCCTTCACGTAACTCTTGGGAGCCTTAGGGTAGATTTTTTTTTGCTCATTGTCTTGACCCTTGTACAACGAAATAGCTTTGCCGTTTTGAAGGAAGAGTGAAGGGATGATGTCCATGCGTGGCCTCTAATCGGTGAAGCGGAAATGCATCACATCTCCGTCCTTCACAATGTACTCTTTACCTTCCAAGCGCATAAGTCCTTTTTCCTTAGCCCCTTGTTCCCCACCATAGGCCACGTAGTCTTTGTAGGCGATCACTTCAGCACGGATGAAACCTTTCTGGAAATCAGTGTGAATCACCCCAGCCGCTTCTGGAGCCGTAGCTCCTTTCTTCACAGTCCAGGCGCGTACCTCCTTCACTCCAGCGGTGAAATACGTTTGCAATCCAAGCAGTTCGTAGGCCTCGCGGATCAGGCGATGCAGTCCGGTTTCTTTGAGTCCCAAGTCCTCCAAAAAGGCCTGAGCTTCTTCTTCGCTGAAACCGATCAACTCGGACTCCACCTTGGCAGAAATGGGTATGACCAGGGTTTTTTCGTCCACGCCCAGCTGTTCGCGCAGGCTATCCACAGAAACCTTGGCTACTTCGGTCTCACTCATGTTCACAATGAGCATCAAAGGCTTCATGGTGATGAGGTGCAGGTCTTGAAGTGAGAGTTTTTCTTCGTCGGTTAACTCTAGGTGAATGGCCAGTTTTCCAGCTTCCATTTCAGGTTTGATGCGTTCGAGCAGAGCGTGGTAGAGCTGTTTGGCCTTGTCTCCGCTACGCGCTTCAGTGGCGGATTTCAGCATGCGCTTTTCCAAAGTTTGCAGATCGGCCATTAGCAATTCAGTTTCAATGATTTCACGATCACGCTTGGGATGAACGGATTCGTGCACATGGGTCACGTCCTTGTCTTCAAAATGGCGCACCACTTGGGCAATGGCATCGCATTGGCGGATGTGCGAAAGGAACTGATTCCCCAGTCCTTCTCCCTGACTTGCCCCCTTTACAAGACCAGCCACATCCACAAATTCCACAATTGCAGGGAGGATTTTTTCCGGTTGCACAATTTTTGCCAGCTCTTGGAGGCGCGCATCTGGCACTTCCACCACCCCTACATTGGGGTCGATGGTGCAAAAGGGGTAATTCGCTGCCTGCGCTGCCTGAGTTTTAGTCAAAGCATTGAACAGAGTGGATTTGCCCACATTGGGGAGACCGACTATGGCAATTTGAAGTCCCATCAATCTTAGTGTTTACAGTCAGTCTAGGATAAGTTGAAGAGGATGTTCTTGACAGAACTATATATTTGGTTTATTGTAACAATGTTTTAATCTAAAAAATATGCGAACCCCAGAAGGTTTAGGAAGGGCTGCTCTCCTTGCAGGTACTCTGCTTCAAGGATCAGGCTGTTTAGTTGATGTTCGATTAAAAGAATGCGATGCTCCCCAAGGCGTAGTGGTTGAAGTTGCCAGAGAATACAGGTCAAGCAAGGGTGACGATATTAAAAGAGGAGAAGTAACGGATGAAAATGGAAATGAAATCGAGGGAGGAGTGCAGGGCCCTACACACTTTGAATGTACGAGTCCAAATGATGTTCGAGAAGCACTCAAAAGCTTCGGCCGTCGACATTTAGAAGTCGTTGACTGCGAACCAAGCTCTACAGCAAAAGCGTATGGCGGAGCTGACCTTGAGGCAGCAGAAGCACTCTGTGACGAGCTGTTGGGGAATCCAACTGCCTCGGATACCGCCATTGAATAAGCTTCAAACCAGCCACTCAAAACGCGGATCATCCCTTTCAATGATTTCCGCACCTTTGTTTTTTAGCAAAGTCGTGAATTCCTGATCCAGGTCCAAATCATGGGGCAAAATCAAGTAAGGCAAGTTTGCCGTGACTGCGCGTTTGAGCAAATCCAGGGAACTGGCGCAGGCAATCAAGGGTTTTTTAAAGTGACTTTGAATGACAGCCAAATCACCTTTTACTCTCATGCAATCGAGATCAATTTCAAAAGCATCGGCTTTCTTGAGGTCCAGTTTGAGACGTTTCACCAAAAGCGCAAAACTGGGGGCATGAATGGTGAGAACTCTTTTAGGTTTCACAGAAACTAAGGTAGACTAAGGCCGAACTAGAATCAAATATGATCTGCACCCTCAAATCGGCACGTGAACTTGCCCCCGACGTGTTTCACTATGAATTTTCACTTCCAGAGGCCCTCAACTTCAAGCCAGGGCAGTTTATGACTCTCAAAGTAAAAGACGAGTTACCTCCTGTAACCCGTTCCTATTCCATCGCCAGTGCTCCAAACGGCAGTGGGGAGTTTGCACTCTGCATCAAACTGATCCCTGGAGGCCGTGGCTCCGAATACCTGCGCAAAGCCACAATTGGAGCAGAACTGGAATTTATGGGTCCTTTCGGACATTTTGTGCTCGAAGACAGCCCAAAAGACATTGTTATGGTGGCAACTGGAACCGGACTTGCACCTTTCATGGGCATGCTACCAGTCCTTTTTCAGCAAAACTTTGCAGGAAAAATTCATCTGCTTTTTGGCGTGCGCCATGAAGAAGAGTTGTTTTATCAAGATGAGTTGGCCGCTTGGGCTGCAACACACCCGAACTTTACTTTTGTCTCCACCCTTTCACGTCCTTCTGAGACCTGGAAAGGAGCTACAGGCCGTGTAACGGAGCAGTTTCAGAGCTTGCCCTTAGACCTGCAAAATACCCTGATTTACATCTGTGGAAATGGGCAAATGGTCAAAGACATCCGCACCCTCGCCCTTGAAAAAGGTCTCGATAAAAAAGCAATCCATTTGGAGCAGTTCAGCCCCGCTTGAGATTTCATTGATTTTCTGGTAGAATACTAGGATTTAACTGAAACGTATGGCAGGTTTTGAAAATGCTTCCCCTGAAGCAATTGAGTCTCGCATTGAAGACCGTGGGGCTCGGGTTTTAGAGAGCATTGGATCAAAGAACCTACCAACTGGACTTTCAACCACCTTCAACCCAAAATTTGATTTTAGGATTGGAGACGAAGGTCAGTTCGCCATGGTGGGTACCGAATGGAAATCTGCTCTTGGGCCTCTCGACACGTTCAGCAAGGGCCTCTGTGATCGGCTTTTTTTAAAGAATTGGGGTGCACTTAACACCGAACAGAAAAACTTCATCGACAACATTGCTCTTATTTTGGAACGTCAATACGGCTTCGACACCGATGCGGTGCAACCTGGCGACAAGTTCTACTTCGACTTCGACCGCAGCCCAGCTGATTTTGCCCTGGAGCGAGGCGGGCGTTTGATTAAAAATGGCCTCTTGGTTTTGACCGAAGGTCACAGCCAGATCACAACGACTACCCGTCAGGCCACTACCGCTCTGCGTGAAGACGTAGACTCTCAAGGAGATTTGGATCTAGCCACCGATGTGGCCAATGGCGGAACCCTGTGGCAGGCCCTCAAAATCCTCCAAGAAAAATTCCCCTTTGCCGACCGCGTGCGTCGCATCAAAGGCAGTCCTTCGGCTTCTGACCGCTATGGACAAGGCCTGATCGATGGAATCAATGCAATGCTCACCAAGATGCAAACGCCCGGTTCCGGTTTTGAAAACCGCTCTGGATTTGCCATGCTTGATGAGGACGGAAGCAACTACAAAGGAACCGAAGCCCAAAATATTGCCTGGGTGCTCTACATTCGCCAACTCAACGGCTACACAATGCCGTGGGAAGAAGCTACGAAAGCAGATCCAAAAGGAGAAGTTCAGGCAGGTCTCAGCACCCAGTTGAGCTCTTACGGTTTGAATGAGCAAAGCGTATCAATTGGAACTTTGACTCTAACACGAAGAGAAAATCCCGATGGCACCGTTGCCTATGAAACGCCCGATGGCACCGTTTCCATTGTTGCTAGATCAACGGCAGATGGAAGCAGTGAAGTCGTTATTGTTGACAAAACAACTGGAGAAGAAATCCCAGTAGAACCTGAAATGAGTCAAGAAGCAGTTAAAGGGGCTTTAAGCGGTATAGTAAAAGCAAATGAGGAAAAACGCGCAGCTGATGCCGTGGATGTTATGGCAACTCAGTTAGGTTTACATGGTGAAAACCCCAATGGTAATCCTAAAGAAGACCGTATAAAAATTGGTGGGATGCCTATGACAGGTCGTTCAGACAGCCTAGGGAATGAAGTGTATGAAAATGAAGAAAAAGGTATCGCTGTGGTCATCACTGGCAACCCAGACGGCACCGCTACGGTGACCATCACAAAGGCTCCAAAAGATGGCGAGCCAGAAGTGAGCAAAGTTGTAAGCAGTCCAACTCCTGAAAGTCTTGCTGCTGCTATCGAAGAAATCACAAGGAAGCCAGAAAAGGAGCACAAAGAGCCGAAAGAAGAACCTGAGTCTCAAGAAGAAAAGCCTGAGAAACCTGAGAAGTCTGAGAAGCCTGAGAAGCCTGAGAAGTCTGAGAAGCCTGAGAAGCCCGAGAAGCCTGAGAAGCCTGAGAAGCCTGAGAAGCCCGAGAAGCCCGAGAAGCCCGAGAAGCCTGAGAAGCCCAAGAAGCCTGAGGCACAACAAAAGGCTTTAGATACAATCACAGCCACAGGTCGCCCATTCACGACTAAAGAATCTGATTCTGAGGGTACAACTCTGGTGGATAAAAAGACCAAAACAGAGATCACTGTAGCTCCGGATGGTAGCGTAACTATAACTGAAGAGAATGGCGCCACAAGTCAAGTTAACCCTGAAAATGTTGGGGGAAAACTCGCTGATATAGAGGCAGCCCAGGCAGCTCAACCCAGCCCAAAAGAAGAACGGGCAGCCGCAGAGATGGAGGCTCGGCAAACGGAGTTCAAGAATATTTTGATCCCTGCTTTGACTCGTGCAATTGAGGAAGATTTGGATGCGCTCGCTGAAGAGTATCCTAGCTTTGTTAAAGAACCTGTTTTTATCGAGTCCGTTCATAATCCAGATGGAAGTTTGTTCGTGAAAGTAAAAATCGGGGGAAGGGTCCACGAAGTTGGACTGGCTGGCGATTTTTCCGTGAAAGGAGGTGCGATCGCTCACCCCGAAGCAGTGTCGATGAATGTTGAGGGACAAGCTGTCGCCTTCGATGAAAGAAGTAGCCTGGAAACAACCCTTGCAAATGCCATCACAAAACCTTATTTGGAAAAATTACGACAGCCCGCCAGAGACTACAGAAACGTTCGTGGTATAGAAGCCGATTATGTACTGATTGAATGGGCTCAAACCCCTGACTACAAGACGGCTATTGCAAATTTCATCTCACTTGCCGACATCAAGGACCCTGTAGACAAACACAAACTGGAGCTCCTTCGCGACACGTACGAGGCAATTGACACTGATTTGCGTGAAGCTGCAAAAAGTAAGGTTGGCCCTTCCGAGGCCGAACGACGCGCCGCAAGTGTGGCACGAGCAGATCGAGATCGAGCAGAAGGCACAGCCGTAGAAGCGCGCCGTACAGAGATTCAAAAAATGACTCCTCCACAAAGAATCACTCTAGCAAAATCCGTAGCTTTAGATCCAGAATCTACGGAATATAAAGCGTTTGCAGGAACGCTCATTATCAATGCGGGCCCCGATGAACTCCTAGAGGTAAAACGCGTCTTAGAAACTCGTGGCCAAGCTGCTAAAGCTTTGCTTGACCTGGTTGACCAAAAATTAGACAGCATGCTTGTGATTGACCCTGTGGAAAGAGATACAAGGGTCGCCGAAATCAAAGCAATGACCACAGAAGCACTTGATAACCTTCGTCTGGTGAATACTGCACTCAGTCCTTTGGAACGAGCTGCCTGGGTGGCTGCTGCACCAGAACTGAACAACGACCAACTGGATGTTCTACTCAATCTACGCGGGTTCGGTAGCATGCAAGATGTTGAACTCCAAAAAGCCTTTTTACTGGCTCGTTACCAACAAGAAAGTGCCATTCGCGCTGCAGACATTTTGAAGATGAAGCCAGAAGACATTGAATCTGCTATCACAAACAATACGCATCCAGATAAAAAGGAATTGGCAGCGTGGCTTTTGGCCATTCCAAAAATGAACAGCTACCAACTCTCCAGCCTCTACAGCACAACAAGAGGAACAAATTATCTTCAGTATGGCTTTGAAGATGCAATTCTAAGCAAGATGGGAGAAGAATAAAACTTCACTCCCCCTCCACTCCAAAAATTTGAGCAAGTCGGCTCTGGCGATGCGCAGGGTCGCGGTGTTCACCAAGGGATGGTAGTGGAGCCAGTCGTGCTGAAGCAGGTCTGCGTCGAGCAGGACTTTCA